>NZ_JAMFSB010000243.1 GCF_026225065.1 Paraburkholderia sp.
CATCTGTTCGCCGATCCGCAGGTCGGTGCCGGCTTCAAGTTCCTGCACGCGGTGTTCACAGGAATGGTGTCGGTGCCGACCCTGCTCACCGTATTCACGATTTGCGCGTCGGTTGAAATCGCCGGCCGACTGCGCGGCGGCAAGGGCGCGTTCGGCTGGTTGACCGCGCTGCCGTGGCGCAATCCGATGATGCTGGTGCTGGCGTTTTCGTTCGTGATGCTGGGGCTCGGTGGCGCGGGTGGCCTTATCAACATGAGCTACCAGTTGAATTCGACGGTCCACAACACACAATGGGTGACCGGCCATTTCCATCTGATCTTCGGTGGCGCGGTCGTCATCATGTACTTCGCGATTGCGTACGAGTTATGGCCACAACTCACCGGACGCGCGTTGTGTTCGCTGAGTCTCGTGCGGACCCAACTATGGCTGTGGTTCATCGGCATGATGGTCGTGACGCTGCCGTGGCACTACGTCGGCCTGCTCGGCGCGCCGCGGCGCATGGCCTACTACGACTACAACGCACCGGGCCTCGAGCAACAGGCGGTGTGGGTGGCGATGTCGGCGATCGGTGGTTTCGTGCTGGTGATCTCCGGCGTGCTGTTCATCTACATCCTTGCGAAATCGCAGTTCGGACCGCTCGCGCCGCCCAGGGAATTCCGCTTTAGTGTCGCCATCCATCCGGTCGATCACGTGCCCGCTGCGCTGAACAGCTTCGGCCTGTGGGTCTCGCTGATGATCGCGCTGACGGTCGTCAACTACAGCGTGCCGATCTTCCAGTTACTGCGGCTGCAGCAGACTTCCGTGCCGGCGGTCGTGGTCGGAGCGCAGCGATGAGTCACGAACGCGTCTTCAGCTTGCGCAATCCATGGTTCGTCACGAGCGTGGGCGGAACGCTCGCGATTGCGGTGATTTCGATTTTGATCGGCTTTATCTGGCTGCCTTCGGCCAACAGCGATTTCGCTGGACGCGGCTTGTGGGCGACCATCTGCAGCGCGGCGGGTGCGCCGTCGAGTTGGTACGGCGGCGGAGCGAACATCGCGGGGCCCGCGCCTAGCGACGTGGTGGTGTTGCCGCCTGCTCGCTATGCGAATGCAGATGCGGTTTCGATTGGACGCGGCGCGACGATCGCCACGCAGAACTGCTCGATGTGCCACGGCGTGCTCGGCACCGTTCAGGTCACAGCGCCTGCATTAGCCGGTCAATACGCTGATGTGATCTACAAGGAGTTGCGCGACTATCAGAACGGTCTGCGTGCCAACGCAATCATGCAGCCAATCATCCACAATCGCAGCGACCAGGACCTGCACGATCTGGCGGCCTATTACGCGTCGCTGCAGCGTGCCGCGCCAGCAGAACCCGGCGCTTCCGACACCACTCAAGATGCCAACGCAGTCAGGCTCGCCATGCAAGGCGACCCGATCCGCAATATCGCACCGTGCGCAGCGTGCCACGGGCAACTCGACCGTAAAGGCGCTGCGCCGTGGCTAGGTGGACAATCGTCGATCTATCTGGCCGCGCAAATGCAGCGCTTTGCGAGCGGCGAGCGGCATAACGACATCAACGAACAGATGCGCAACGTCGCACGGCATCTGACGCCGCAGGAAATCGACGGGCTGGCGAAATACTATGCAGCGCAGCCTTGACAGTCCGGCCGCCGCCCGAGGCCAGCGGCACAGTTGCGCCGCTCACCACACGCTGCGCCGCTACCGGTCTCTCAGCCGCCGGTCAGCGGGTACCGCTCTACGCCGCGACCGGCTCCGTGCGGCCGACGCCCGTGTGCGCGCGACCACCCGTTGCCGATGACCGTACGGACGCAGCGCCGGAGCCGGATCCAGTACGGAACACCGCGACAGCGGACGTCAAACGGCGCGCCTGATCTTCCAGCGAACTGGCCGCGGCAGCCGCCTGCTCCACCAGCGCCGCGTTCTGCTGCGTGACTTCATCCATCTGAGCAACGGCGAGATTGACCTGATCGATGCCGGTGCTCTGCTCCGTCGCCGCAGCGGCAATCTCGCCCATGATCGCGCTCACGCGAGCAATCGCGCTGACGATTTCGGTCATCGTCGTGCCCGAACGCTCGACCAGTTGCGCCCCCGTCTGCACCCGCGCAGTCGAGTTGTCGATCATCGTCTTGATTTCTTTGGCTGCGCCCGCACTACGTTGTGCGAGCGAGCGCACTTCGCTCGCTACCACTGCGAAGCCACGGCCTTGCTCGCCCGCGCGCGCAGCTTCGACCGCGGCATTGAGCGCGAGGATGTTGGTCTGGAATGCAATTCCTTCGATTACGCCGACGATGTCCGCGATCCGGCGCGAATCGTCCACCATGTGATTCATGGTGCCCACCACCTGCTGAGTCAACTCTCCGCCCTGCGCTGCGAGCGTCGAAGCGCCTTGCGCCAGCGAGCTCGCCTGCTTGGCGTTCTCGGCGGTCTGCTTGACGGTGGAGGTCAGTTCCTCGATGCTTGCCGCGGTCTCTTCGAGCGAGGCCGCCTGCTCTTCAGTGCGTTGCGACAGGTCGGTGTTGCCAGCGGCAATTTCGCTGACACCAGTGTCGATCGATTCGGTCCCCTGACGAACGATATTGACCGTCGAGATCAGCGAATCCTGCATCTTGCGCAGCGCGGCGGCAAGCCGGCCCATTTCGTTGTCGCTGATGACTTCGATGCGGCCCGTGAGGTCGCCCTCGGCGATCCGCTGGAACTGGCCGATCGTCGCATCCACCGGATGAACGATCGCCCGCACCAGCACCGCCCGCGCGAGCCACGAAAACACCAGCGCCAGCACCATGCCCACCGCCACTGCGACGCTAATCGCAAAGAAACGGTCCTGCGCGTCCTGGTAGCGCTGCGCGCCGTGGTTCAGTTGCAGTTGCTCCAGCGTGAGCATCGCCTTTTCATAAGCGTTGTAGAGCGATGGCAGCTTGTGCGCCTGCAGTTGCTGGAAAGATGTCTTGTCGCCCGACTTGAGCGCGGCCATCGCCGGTTCGACGCCTTCGTGCAGGAAGATGTCGCGCTTGTCCTGCATGTCCTTGATGAGGCGCTGCTCTTCGTCACCCGAACCGGCGCGGCTGAGATAGTGAGCAAGGCGGTCGTTCGAGATCTTCAGATACTGGTCGAAGCGCTGCAGGACCGCCGAGGCGCCATCCTGATCGTTCAGGTCGGAGAGCGAGGCGTAGGTAGCCAGCGCGAGACGCAGTCGCAACAATTGGCCGGCGCTTCCCTCGAGATCGGCAACCGCTGGCGTATCTACCGTATACATCTGCTGCAGCGAGTCGTTACTGGCGCGCAACGACAGCAGACCCGCGGCCGCCCCGATCAGCAGTACGACGCCGAAGAAGGCGACCATCAAGGTCAGGCAGGTGCGGATTGACAGCTTGTTAAGCATTTGGGCAAATCTCCATTGGGCGACCTGCCGGCGATTTAGCGAGAAGCTCCGGTCAGGTGTGCTGCGCCCAAGCCCCTCGGCCAGGTCCGCAACTTGATTAAAATTTAAGCGAATGCCCCACAGGATGGTCTACGGCTGTTTTGCCGAAAACTTTATGGTTCATCAGACAAATACCGTTACCGTTCCTCTTCACGACGCACAATCCTGGATACTGGTAGCGTTGCTCACCTCGCGCCGGCTGGATGGCGGCGCCCAACCGGACCGTGCTCATGCTCCGCGCCCTTGCGACCTTGCTGGTGTTTCAATGCCTCGGTGAAGGCGTTTCTTATCTGTTCAAGCTGCCGGTGCCGGGGCCGGTGATCGGCATGCTGTTGCTGTTCGGCTTTCTTATGCTGCGCCCACAGGTCGCAGACGCGATCGAGCCAACCGCGCTGGAACTGCTGCGTCATCTTTCGCTGCTGTTCATCCCGGCAGGTGTCGGCATCATGGTGTCGGCCGGCAAGGTTCGCGGCGATGCGCTAGCGGTGGTGGCATCGCTCATCGTCAGCACGACCTTGGCGATCGCCGTCACCGCGCTCGTCACTCGCGCGCTGCTGCGGCGTCAGCGCAATGAACCGGCTGCGCAGGGGCGTGCGCAATGAGCGCGATTCCTAAACTCGGCGCCATCTGGGTCTATCTCGCCGCGAGTCCGCTGCTCGGGCTGACCATCACGCTGCTGGCCTATCTGATCGCGCAAGCTTTGTATGCGAAGTCGCGCTTCAACCCGCTCGTCAATCCGGTGCTGATCGCGGTCGCGTTACTTGTGATGCTGCTCGAAATCACCGGCACGCCGTACGCGACCTACTTCGAAGGAGCGCAGTTCGTCCATTTCCTGCTTGGGCCGGCAACCGTCGCGCTGGCACTGCCTCTTTACCGGCAATGGCCGAAACTGCGGCGTGCGGCGTGGCCGTTGATCGGCGGTCTGGTGGCGGGTTCGTTGACGGCGATTGCGTCGGCGGTCGGCGTGGCGGCGTTGTTCGGCGCCTCGCATCAAACCATCGCATCGCTCGCACCTAAATCTGTGACGACGCCAATCGCGATGGCCGTGGCGGCTGAGATCGGCGGCATTCCGTCGCTGACTGCGGTGCTGGTGATTACGACCGGTGTGTTCGGAGCGGTCTTCGCCCGCTCGATCCTGAACCTGCTGCGCGTGACCGAACCCGAGGTGCGCGGCTTCGCGCTCGGCGTGGCCTCGCATGGGATCGGCACTGCGCGCGCCTTTCAGGTGAGCGAAGAGATGGGGGCGTTCGCCGGACTCGGCATGGGCCTGAACGGAGTATTCACGGCGTTTGTCGTGCCGGTGCTGCTGCCGGCGATTGCGCCTTGGCTCATGCGTTGAGCCCCGGACGCGCGGTCGTCGTGCGTGAAGTTGCTTCACGCACGACGCACTGGAGTATCTGAACCGCTAGCGGACCCACTCCAGCACGTCATTAAATCAATGCTTCGGCGCGTGTTTGCGCCGCGGCCTCAGCAGGCCACCATCTTTTCCCGCGCCCACGCCACTGCGGCGCGTGCCGGAGCAACACCAGTGGCTTGCACGCGTTCCGCCAATTCGAAGACGCGCGGTCCGATCTGCGCAACTTCGGCGAGCACAGCCTGCTCTTCACCCGAGCCCTGATATTCCCGCACGCAACTAATAATGCCGCCCGCATTCACGAGGAAGTCCGGCGCGTAGAAGATGCCACGCTGATGCAGTACATCGCCTTCAGCCAGCGAAATCAACTGATTGTTCGCGCCACCCGCCACCACCTTGAAACGGCACTGCTTCGCGACCGATTCCGAGATCGAACCGCCCAGCGCGCACGGTGCGAACACATCGGCTTCCACGTTGACGATTTCTGCCGTGTCCACCACAAGCGCATTGAAGAGCTGCTGCGCACGCGCTGTTTTAGCGGCGTCGATATCCGACACGATCAACTGCGCGCCGGCTTGATGCAGACGCTCGCACAGATCCCAACCCACCGACCCGAGGCCCTGCACGGCAACCGACACGCCGTCGAGCGTCTTGCGTCCAAGCGCTGCTTGCACGGCCGCCTGCAGGCCGACGAACACGCCATACGCAGTACGCGGCGACGGGTTGCCACCGTAGACATCGTTATCGCGCGGGATGCCGCTCACGAAGCCGGTCTCACCCTGCACCGCGCGCATATCGTCGGCGGTCGTGCCGACGTCTTCCGCGGTGATGTAGATGCCCTCCAGCGATTGCACCAGCCGTCCGAACGCCTTGAACAATGCCGCGCGGTCGAGCACTTCCGGACGGCGCAGGATCACGGCCTTGCCGCCGCCGAACGGCAGATCGGCCAGCGCGTTCTTGAACGCCATGCCTTGCGACAGACGCAACGCGTCGTTGTACGCCTCGTGCTCCGACGCGTACTGCCAGAAGCGGCAACCGCCGAATGCAGGGCCGCGCGCCGTGCTGTAGACGGCAACGATAGCTTGCAGTCCGGAGGCGGCATCGGTAGCGAGCACGATGCGCTCGTGGGCGGGTTCACCGTGCAGTCCAAACAGGTTGCCGGCGGCAGTAGTCGTCAGTCGGTCCATCAGTATTCCTTCCTTGTGGGCGGAGAGTTCAGCATCCGCGCGAAGCGATGGCTTCGCGCCTGGCCGCATGCGGTCCGGATCGCGGTGGCATGCGGAATACGGGCGAGGCGCGGGTATTCGTGATTTGAGCGCGCCTCGACGGCAAGAGTGTATGCGTCCAAATGTGGGGATTTCTTCTGTTTATCTGGCATGATGCGGGCCATGACAGAAGTAACACCTATTTTTATCTTCAATCAAAGACGAATCGTCTCCTCACGCGACGCGATGTGGGGAGTACATCGGAGGACGACATGAAGCTCGACGCGATCGATCAGCGAATCCTGCGCGAACTGCGCAGCGACGGACGTCTGTCCAATGCCAAACTGGCCGAACGCGTCGGCCTGTCGGCCACGCCGTGCTGGAACCGGGTGCGGGCGCTGGAGGAGTCGGGCGTGATCGAAGGTTATGCGGCGCTGCTCAACCAGAAGGCGCTTGGGCTGCCCGATACGGTCATCATCGAAGTGACCCTCGAGAAGCACGACGAACGCACGCTGGAGCGCTTCGGCGAGGCGCTCGCGGACCTGCCGGAAGTGGTCGAAGCGTTTCTCGTGTCCGGCGAATACGACTATCTGATCAAGGTGGCGGTAGCAGGCACCGAAGGGTACGAGTCGTTCCTGCGACGCAAGCTCTACCGGTTGCCTGGCTTTCAGAACAGCCGCTCGATCTTTGCATTGCGCTGTCTCAAGCGCTCGATTTCGGTCGAGCCGTAAGAACAGCCGTACCAGGAGCCGCCCACAGTCGATTCCGATCTGGTGCACGCTGCACCAGGAAGCGGTAGGTGGTTTCCTCTACTTTGGGCGTTTCCAAAATCACGTTTTCTTTCGGCGTGATATAAGCGCGATACCGTTTCGACCGTGCCGGTAACCATGGACAACCATGCACGGCTGGCATTTTGTAATCCAATCAGCCGGTTACATCATGCCAAGCCTGACACCGGATGGATGGACGGAATCGAGCCATGTTTTTTGGCATGCCTTCTGCTTAGGCTGCCGTCGCCTCAAACCAGCGTGCCGCCGACACAATCGGCATCGCGCGCTGATGGGACTTTCGATAACGAATGTTGCGCGTCAACGGCAAAACGCTTGCCGGACAACGCACATGACTGCTGGTGCACGGCTCGTGCGCCAATGTGCAAGTCGCCCATGGTTGTGGCTACAACGACAGGAAGAATCGTAAGTGAAACGTATGCAAGTGATATTGGCCGCCAGACGGCGGCATCGCCAGTCTTCCGACACCCCATTCCTCATCCGATGTCCACGCCCGCACATGGGCCGGGACGTCTTGTCGCGCGGCCTCTTCGGCTAAGCCTCGTCGTGCTGCGACATCACGCTTTGCTCTGCGCCCCTTGCCGCCTTGATGCGCGGGGCGGGGACTTCTCTTGAACCTCCTTCTTCTTCGAAACAGCCTATGAAACTGTCGCAATCCCTTACTGCGGTGCTCTCAGCGATCACGCTCACTTTTGCCGGCGCAGCTTCGGCGGTCACAGTGCCACCGGGCACCACGCTCGCCGCCAAGCAGGAGCTAACGCGTCAGGTGCCAGCCGAAGTCGAGTCGCTTGACCCAGCGCATATCGAATCGTGGACAGGCGACACCATCGGGCTCGACCTGTTCGAAGGCCTCACCCGTATCGGCGCCTCCGGCGCAGTCGTGCCGGGCGTCGCACAGTCGTGGACGCGTACTGCGCCCGACACCTGGGTGTTCAAGCTGCGTCATGACGCGAAATGGAGCAATGGCGATCCGGTCACTGCGACAGATTTCATCTATGCATGGCAGCGTGTGCTCGATCCGAAGACGGGCTCGAAATATACGATCCTGCCGGAGTTCATCAAGAACGCAAAAGCGATCCTCGCCGGCAAGGCGCCGCTTACGTCGCTGGCCGCACGAGCCGTCGACCCGTACACGCTTGAGGTCAAGACCGAAGTCCCGGTCGCTTTCTTCACCGAACTGACCGCCATGCCGGCCATGGCACCCGTGAACAAAGCAACGGTGGATAAATTCGGGGATAGCTGGACGCGCCCTGGCAACATGGTGAGCAACGGTCCGTACACGCTGAGCGACTGGGAGCCGAACAACCGCATCGTGATCGTCAAGAACGCCAAATACTGGAACGCGCCGCAAGTGGTGATCTCGAAGGTCACCTACGTGCCGGTGGAAAGCGACGAAACAGCGATGCGCATGTATCAGTCCGGCCAGATCGATTACACGTATTCGATCCCTTCGGGTGTTTATGCCCAGGTCAGCAAGCAGTTCGGCAAGGAGCTGCAGACCGGTCTGCAGCTTGCAACCTACTTCTACAGCCTGAACAACAGCGACCCTGCATTCCACGACCCGCGCGTGCGACTGGCGCTCTCGATGGTGATCGACCGCGACCTGCTCACCTCGAAACTCACTCAGGCAGGCGAAGTGCCGATGTACGGCCTGATCTCCAAAGGCACCAAGGGCTCTGCTGTCTACACACCTGACTGGGCAAGCTGGCCGATGGTCAAGCGTGTCGACTACGCGCGCGGTTTGCTGAAGGCAGCGGGCTATTCGGATGCGAAGCCGCTTACCTTTACCCTGACCTACAACACCAGCGATCTCCACAAGAAGGTGGCACTTTTCTCCACCTCCGAATGGCGCACCAAGCTCGGCGTGAACGCGAAGCTGGAGAACGTCGAATACAAGGTGCTGCTGAGCGAACGCCACGCCGGCAAGGTACAGGCCTCGCGCGATGGCTGGTTCGTCGACTATAACGACGCGATGTCGTACTTCGATCAGTTGCGTTGCAACGACGTGCAGAACGACCAGCAGTTCTGCGACCCGAAGGTCGACGCACTCATCGATCAGGGCAACATGCAACTCGACGACCAGAAGCGCACCGCCCTGCTCACACAGGCGCACAATCTGGCCATGAGCCAAACGCCGCTGATCCCGCTGTTCCAGTACTCGGCAGACCGGCTCGTGAAGCCGTACGTGGGCGGCTACCTGCCGACCAACTATGTGGATCAGCGTGCCTCGCAGGACATGTACCTGCTGGCGCACTAAGCCCCGCTCACTGACCACTGACCACCGACTGTTGAAGTAACGGAATCCGCCATGCTCGCCTACGCGCTGCGCCGCACCCTATGGGTCATTCCAACCGTTCTTGCCGTGATTACGGTGTGCTATCTGATGTTGCACGCGACGCCCGGCGGACCGTTCGACACCGAAAAGCATCTGTCCGCGGCCACCCTCGCGAACCTCAATGCAAAGTATCACCTCGACCAGCCGCTCTGGAAGCAGTACCTCCTATATCTGAACGCGCTGCTGCATGGCGACCTCGGACCGTCGGTGCGCTACGTCGACTGGTCCGTTAATGATCTGGTCAGCAAGGCGCTGCCGGTCAGTCTCGGCGTGGGTGGCCTCTCGGTGCCAATCGCGCTGGTGATCGGCGTGCTGCTCGGCACAGCGGCTGCGGTGCGCCGCGACGGCATCACCGATCGCATCGTGATGCTGCTGGGTAACGTCGGCAACGTGATTCCGCCGTTCGTGCTCGGCCCCGTGCTGGTGTGGGTGTTTGCAATTCTGCTCAGGCGCTCGGATGGCCACGGCTGGCTGCCCGCTGGCGGCTGGGGCGACGGCGGCTGGCGCTATCGGGTACTGCCGATGGCGCTGCTCGTAATCATCAACGTTTCGTCGATTGCGCGGGTCATGCGCGGCAGCATGATCGAAGTGCTGTCGGGCAACTTCATCCGCACCGCGCGTGCGAAAGGCATGCCCGGTCACGTGATCGTCCTGCGGCATGCGCTCAAGCCCGCCTTGATGCCGGTGGTGTCGCTGCTCGGTTCGATCTGCATCTCGTCGATTACCGCCGCCGTGGTCACGGAGTCGGTGTTCGCGCTGCCTGGCCTCGGGCAACTGGTGGTGGACGGCGCCATCAATCGCGATTACACGCTCGTGCTCGGACTCGTGGTGCTCACCACTGTGGCGGCCGTCGTGTTCAACCTGCTCGTCGATCTGGCGTACGCGTGGCTCGACCCGCGCATCCGCTACTGAGATCCCGTGAACGGATCCCGCCTTGATCATCGAACTTCGCTTGAGACAGATAGAGACACCATGAACACCTCCCCTACCACCGCTGCGACTACGGCTACCGCCGCCCCGCAGCGCTCGCGCAGTCCGCTTGAGCTTGCCTTCAGGCAGTTTCTGCGCAACCGCGCCGCGCTTGCCAGCCTCGTGATCCTTGGGATCATCATCATTGCCTGTTTCGTGGGTCCCCTGCTCCTGTCCAATGATCCCGCCGCCAGCGACTGGAGCGCGATCAGCATGCCACCCACGCTAATGGGCCAGCACTGGTTCGGCACCGATGAGCTCGGCCGCGACCTGCTGGTGCGCACGCTCGCCGGCGGACGCGTGTCGCTTGAGGTGGGATTGCTCGGCACGCTGGTGTCGGGCCTGATCGGCGTCGCGTGGGGCGCTACGGCCGGCTATATCGGCGGACGGACCGACGCGGTGATGATGCGCATCGTCGACATGATGTACGCGATTCCCTACATGCTGATCGCCATCCTGATGATGACGCTGCTCGGCCGCGAGTTCTACCTGGTGGTGCTGACGATCAGCGCGTTCTCGTGGCTCGATATGGCGCGCGTGGTACGCGGCCAGACGCTGTCGCTGCGAACCCGCGAATTCATCGACGCAGCGCGCGCCACCGGCGTCAGCACGCCGGGAATCATCCTGCGGCACATCGTGCCGAACCTGCTCGGCGTGGTGGTGGTGTACGCGACGGTCACGGTACCTGGCATCGTGCTGACCGAATCCGTACTGTCGTTTCTCGGCCTGGGCGTGCAGGAACCGATGACAAGCTGGGGAGTGCTGATCAACGATGGCGCGCAGAAACTGGAGTCGATGCCGTGGCTGCTGCTGTGCCCGGCGGTGATGCTGTGCGTCACGCTGTACTGCGTGAACTTTGTCGGCGACGGGCTGCGCGACGCGCTCGATACCAAGGAGCGTTGAGATGGCGTTGCTCGAAGTAAAAGACCTGGGGGTGCGCTTCACACGGCGCGATGCCTCGCCCGTGGATGCGGTGCAACGCGTGTCGTTCACGCTCGAAAAGGGCAAGACGCTGGGGATTGTCGGCGAGTCCGGCTCGGGTAAGAGTCAGACGGTGATGGCGCTGCTCGGGCTGCTTCCCGGCAATGGCCAGACCTCCGGCGAAGCGCTTTACGCTGGACGCAATCTGCTGACGCTGAGCCAGCGCGAATTGAACCAGATTCGCGGCGACCGCATCGGCATGGTGTTTCAGGATCCGATGACCTCGCTCAATCCGTTTCTAACGGTCGAGCGGCAGATGACCGAGGCGCTGCAACTGCACCGCGGCGTGTCGCGGCGCGACGCACGCCGCCAAGCTATCGAGGCACTGCAGCGCGTGTGGATTCCGGACGCAGCGCAGCGCATCGATCGGTATCCACATGAGTTTTCAGGCGGCATGCGCCAGCGCGTGACGATCGCGACCGCACTGCTGACCGAACCCGAAATCCTGATTGCCGACGAACCGACCACTGCGCTCGACGTGACGGTGCAGGCGCAGATCATCGAACTGCTGCGTGAGCTGAACCGCGACCTCGGTACGGCAATCATTCTGATCACACACGACATGGGCGTGGTGGCGGGACTCGCAGACGACGTGATGGTGATGTATGCGGGCCGCACCGTGGAACGCGCGAGTGCGCAAGCGCTGTTCGAGAACCCGACGCACCCGTACACGCGCGGGCTGCTGGATGCGCTGCCGCGGCTTGACGATGCCGACGGCTCGCACGACATAGATGCCCCGTTGCGCACGATTGCGGGTAATCCGCCGGCGCCAGGCGAGGCCATCGAAGGCTGCGCGTTCGCGCCACGCTGTGCGCTGGCAAAGGACCGCTGCCACACCACGCGGCCCGAGCTGGAGGCCATTGCCGGACAGCCGGACGGTTGGCGTGCTTGTCTGCGGCCAGTCGGCGAGATGATGGAGGTGGTGCGGTGAGTAATACGGCGACGCAAAGGACGGTGGCTATGGGCGATGGGACTGCGAGAAAGCCGCTGGGCGGCGCAGCGGGTGAAGCGCGCGCCAACGCGGTGGGCGAGCCGGTGCTAACCGTACGCGATCTTAAGGTGCACTTCCGGGTGCCGCGTGGCGCGTATCCGTGGTCGTCGAAAGCGACCTTGCGTGCGGTGGATGGTGTGTCGTTCGACGTACGCCGCGGTGAGACATTAGGACTGGTAGGCGAGTCGGGCTGCGGCAAGTCGACACTGGCGCGAGCGATTATCGGTCTCACGCCCGTGACGGAAGGCAGCGTGCGCTGGCGCGATACCGAGACGGTGACCGATGGACGCCGTCCGGCTGCCGCGATGGAGCGTCTGCGCAAAGACGTGCAGATGGTGTTTCAGGACCCGCTTGCTTCACTTGATCCGCGCATGACCATCGAGCAGATCGTCACCGAGCCGTTGAAGGTGCAACGGCCTGGCTTGGGGCGTGACGAGACGCATGCGCGCGTGGTGACGATGCTTGAGCGCGTGGGCCTTGGCGCGCATCATCTGTCGCGCTATGCGCATGAGTTTTCCGGCGGACAGTGTCAGCGGATCGGGATTGCGCGGGCGTTGGTCGGTGAGCCGCAATTGGTGATTTGCGATGAACCTGTGTCTGCGCTGGATGTTTCGATTCAGGCGCAGATCGTTAATCTGTTGCGCGATTTGCAACGGGAATTGTCCCTATCGCTGCTGTTTGTCGCGCATGACCTGGCGGTCGTGAAGGCGATCAGCCAGCGTGTGCTGGTCATGTACCTCGGGCGCGTGATGGAGCTGGGCTCGCGGCAGGAGGTGTATGGGTCGCCGCAGCATCCTTATACGCGGGCGTTGTTGTCGGCGGTTCCGCGGCCTGATCCTGCCATTGAGCGTACGCGTAAGCATGCAGTGCTGACTGGCGAGATGCCTTCGCCGCTGAATCTGCCTTCCGGGTGCGCGTTCCGCACGCGCTGCCCCGAGGCGATTGCAGGTTGTGCCGAAGAGGTGCCGCAGTCGATCTCGCGTGAAACGGGGGATCGCAGGGTAGCGTGCATTCGCGTGGGAGTGGATCTTCGCGAGGCGCCGCCGCTTATTTGAGGGGTGAGCAGGAGCGCGCGCTGGGCAGCTTAACGTCGTGCCTCCTCCACTCCCTTTCTAATTCTCTGCCAGATCGTGATGATCGATAGCACGGTCAGCGCGCACCACAGCCAGTCCGCCCATTGCGCAAGCGGTAAACCCAAACCAATCCACAAACCGAACGCGCCGACCGCAACAGCGCGATCGCTCTTGCCAAGCGGTCCGTCATAACGACGCGTCGCGCCGGCCAGTGGCCCGACCAGGCCCGCGCATTCGACCACCACCGCGGACAGCACAAAAACCCAGATAGCGGTCGGATTAAACTCGGGTATCACGAGAAACGGCAATGCCAACGCTATGTCCGAGCCCACGTCTCCGAGCTCATTCAAATAGGCGCCGAGCGCGCTCTTTTGTCCGAATTCGCGCGCCAGCATACCGTCTATCGCATTGAGCGCCATGCGCAAAAACAGCCAGACGGGGATCAGCAAAAACAGCCGGTAAAGCGGAAATCCAAAACCCGCCACGACGCCGACGAGAATCGATCCAAGCGCAGCCGATACGGTGACCTGATTGGCGGTAACGCCTACGCGTGCGAGTTGCCGCACCAACGGACGCAGCAGATTCTGGAATTTCGGTTTTAGTGCGTATACGCTCATAGCGCGCTCGTCGATTGGCGTCTTTAATGGTCTTCCGGGGAGTCGGGCGACATGCCCCGCATCCGCCCCGTTCGTGCTGTCGCAAACAGCGACATCGTCATTTAAACGGCACGGAACGTCAAGAAGATTACCCCGGGCAAAGCGATGTGGTGCTCGTCATGGAAACTCGTCATAATGCCGCGACCGAAATCTTCTGCTCTCGCATACGATGATTCGCATCGCATAAGAATGCGTCGGCGTTAGAAGGATTGTGACAGTCAGCAGAAGTTTGGATAACGAAGATAAGCGCGAAGGCAACCGCCCGCTTGCGGCGTATCGCTTCGAGAGGAGCATTCAATGAGTACCTGGCACGCGTGGGAACGGGACTTTCTGCTGGGCATCGTACGCCTCGTGGCGGGCGCCTATCCCGTGTGGCATCACGGCGCGCCGAGCGCCTCGCAGACCATCTACTTCTCGAATCATACGAGCCACATCGATACGCTGGCGATCCTCGCCGCGTTGCCGAGCGCGCTGCGTCATCAGGTTCGCCCTGTGGCCGCGCGCGACTACTGGCAGCGTGGCAAAACCAAAGTGCATATCGCGCGCGATCTGCTCAACGTCATACTGATCGACCGCAAGCATGAAGGTGAAGGCGACCCACTCGATCCGGTGCGCGAGGCATTGCGGCTTGGCGAGTCCGTGATCATTTTCCCGGAGGGCACACGCAGTGCCGAAGCATTGCCGCAGGCATTCAAGAGCGGCATCTTCAGACTCGCCAGCGAGTTTCACGATATCGACCTGTGCCCCGTCTACCTCGAGAACCCGCAGCGCATCATGCCTAAGGGCGCAATCTGGCCAGTGCCCTTGATCTGCAAGGTACATTTCGGCGGCAAGCTGCAATTGAAGCCGGACGAGGCGAAAGCAGATTTTCTGCGCCGCGCCCGTGACGCAATCGTCGAACTCTCTCCCGCTCGCGAGGCACTCGAGACTGCGGCGAGAACAGCCACTTCAGATCAATAGCATTCCAAAACACTACACACTATGAGAACAGCGTTCTGGGAACTTGTGGGCGGCCTCACCGGCTTTCTGGCGATTGCATCGATTATCGGCGCGATTCTCGCGTGGCGCGACGGCGGAAAAAGCGCGACCATCGCCAATCTGAACCAGCGCATTCGCGCCTGGTGGGGCATGATCGCGATCATGGCGATTGCGATCGGCCTCGGGCCGGCGGCCACCTACATCGTCTTTGCAGTTGTGTCGTATCTCGCGCTGCGCGAGTTCATCACACTAACGCCGACGACGGCGAGCGATCACACCACCCTCTTCATCGCATTCTTTATCGCGATCCCCGTGCAATATCTGTTGCTATGGGTGCGGTGGTACGGGATGTTTTCCATCTTCGTGCCGGTGCACCTGTTCATCACGCTGTCGCTAGTGTCCGCGCTGACGCAGGATACGCACGAGTTTCTGAGCCGCAACTCGAAGATCCATTGGGCACTGATGGTGTGCGTCTATGGGTTGAGCCACGCGCCTGCTCTTTTGATTCTCGATATTCCGCACTATGAGGGCGAGAACGCGCTGCTGCTGTTCTTCTTCCTGCTGGTGGTGCAGATCAGCGATGTGTTTCAGTATGTCGTCGGGAAGCTGTTCGGTAAGCGCAAGATCGCGCCTTTGCTGAGTCCGTCGAAGACTGTCGAAGGGTTTGTCGGCGGAGGGTTGCTGGCTACGCTGGCTGGTGCGGCCCTCTACCGGATCACGCCGTTCAGTTTCGGCGCGGCGTTTCTGATGTCGCTGGCGATTGTGCTGGCGGGGTTTGTCGGCGGACTGGTGCTGTCCGCGGTTAAGCGCTCGCTCGGTGCGAAAGACTGGGGTTCGATGATCGCAGGTCATGGCGGTGCGCTCGATCGTGCCGATTCAATCTGTTTCGCTGCGCCGGTGTTTTTCCACCTGGTGCGGTATCTTTACGTACAGTAGACGGACATGAACCGGCCGTTCCCCACGGCCGAGCCCGCTGTCCGAACCGTTGCAAATACTCTCGCAGTTCAACGAACGAAATCAAGACAAGGAGCAAGACATGGCGATAACACGGCAGGTCATCACATCCCTTCAGCGCGACGGTACCGACATGCTCGGCACCAAGGGCGTGGCGGTCAAGATTGTGGACGAAAGCATCGTTTCCGGCTCGCTGCTAACCGTCGAAAGCAACCACTTCTGCGTGCTGAAATCGCGCGGTGCGGTGCTCAATGTGTATGAGACGGGCCAGTACGCTCTCACTACGCCTGACAAGCCGCTGCTGGGCTCCATCGCCCAAGGGTTTTTTGGCGGTTCCTCGCCGTGGGTGTTCGAAGTCATCTACATCAACCGCGCCAAACTGCTGATTCGCAGTCAGGGCATCGCGACCAGC
This sequence comes from Paraburkholderia sp., assembly GCF_026225065.1. Classification (GTDB taxonomy): domain Bacteria; phylum Pseudomonadota; class Gammaproteobacteria; order Burkholderiales; family Burkholderiaceae; genus Paraburkholderia. The sequence continues at coordinate 16,120 of NZ_JAMFSB010000243.1, forward strand.
GCCGAAATGGCCGAGATGGCGTATCAGGTTGACTACTATATTCACATCGATACCAAGGAAGCAGCGCTCGATCTCATCACGCATCTGCCGTTCAACGGCAACCTCATCGATACGCAAGAGGTCGCGGATTATGCCGGCCCCGCGATCGAGCAGGCGATCAACCAGATCGTCCAGGTGACGAAGATGGAAAACATCAACGAGCATATCAACGAGATCCGCGAGTCGGTCAAGACCCATCTCTCCGACTTCCTCAGAACGTTTGGCATCATGCTGAACGACCTCAAGGTCCTGATCGTGCCCAAGGACGAACGCATGCGTGAGCTCATCTCGCTGCAGGCTATTGGCCTCTCGCCTATCGAGGCCGTTCGTTACTACCTTGCGCTACGCATGGCGGAAAAAGGACTGGTGTCTGCGCCGAATGCAGCAGCCGGACTGCCCTTCCAGATCGGCGCTCCCGCCACCGGCATTTATCCGCTCGGACACGAAGCAGGGTTCTCCGGAAAGAGCTAGCCATGGACTCAAAATTCTACGACGAAGGGGCGCTCCGCCAGGCGGCGATCAACCTGTTTCACGGCTGGGGCTACAACTTCTACCGGACCGAAAATCAGCTTCGCGCTGACGATCAACTCGTGCGCAGCAAGGCAGGATGGCTACTGGGGTTGGCACATTCCAATGTCGAACGTGCTGAGTCGGATTATCGACGCGAGTTTATCGGCACGCCGACGCGGGAAAAGCCGTTTCCGAATCCGTCGAATATGGCCGCCGTGCAGAAGCTCGAGCGACTAGCGGGAAGCGTCGGTACGGTCAGCGGCCGCCTGCAATCTCAGCCGGTTCCGGAGAACGATCGCATGACGCAGCGCTATCGTCAGGAAGCCGAAACTCTAAAGGTGCTGATCAGTTGCGACGAGCGGCTCGTAGGGCAGTGTTCACTACTGCACGCAATGCTCGATGGACGCAACGGTCTCTGGATGCTGGAGCACCTTGACGAGATCGAAGAGGGGCTAACGGCCCTTCAGTTGACGCTGCGGAGTCGAGAGGCAGCGTTGCTTGATCGCACGGTCTGACGCTCTCTGCTTTCTCAATCCCGGGCCGACGCGGCAGGTTTTTCCAGCCGATCGGCCCGGCCTCGTTCAGATCGCGGACATTAGCCCTCGGTCTCACGTTGGTCGTAGCGAGCTCTCGCACTCTCGACTTCAGGAAGATGCTCGAGCGTCCACAGATAAAGCGCTTGAAACGGCCGATCGAGAGAATGCCCCAGCGCCGTGATCTCGTATTCGACAGAGATCGGCGAAGTTGCAATCACCCTCCTCTCGACGATCCCGTTTCGCTCAAGCCGACGCAGACACTGCGTCAGTGCCTTCTGCGTGACGCCTTCGATGCGACGCTTGATCGCGTTGAATCGCAATGGTCCGTGATGTAGCGATGCAAGGATCAGCACCGACCATTTGTCGGCGATCTGGTCGAGCAGCAGACGACTGGGGCAACTGGCTACGGACAATACGTCTGTTTGACATTCCGACATGGTGGTTTCCTGAATGCTACCTGGTAGCAATGTGGTGACTCATTGACACCTAGTATAAAAGATATACCATCAGATTTTTCGTTCGCGAGATTCATCAATGACTAGTTCGCAACTCGACGTGTTGTTCAGGCCGTTTCAACTGAAAACGCTCAATCTGAGAAACCGTATTGTGATGGCGCCCATGACGCGCTCGTTCTCGCCAGAGGGCGTGCCCGGCGCTAACGTGGCGGACTACTATCGGCGACGCGCTTTGGGTCAGGTCGGCCTCATCATCTCCGAGGGGACGGTGATTGATCGCCCTTCATCGCGTAACGACCCGAGCATCCCGTTCTTCCACGGAGAAGCGTCGCTTGCTGGCTGGAGGAAAGTCATCGACGCCGTTCACGAAGCGGGCGGCAAGATGGCGCCGCAGATCTGGCACGTGGGGTCCGTTGCTAATCCGTTCACTGAATGGCGCCCTGCTTCACCGGTCGAAAGTCCTTCGGGTCTTGTAGCGCCTGAAAAGCAGCGCGGCAAGACGATGACCGACGAAGACATCGCAGATACGGTTGCCGCCTTTGGACGCGCTGCAGCGGAATCGAAGCGACTCGGGTTCGACACCGTAGAGATTCATGGCGCGCATGGTTATCTGCTCGACCAGTTCTTCTGGCACGGTACTAACCAGCGCTCGGACGTTTTTGGTGGAAACACGGTTCGTGAGCGGTCGCGCTTCGCGGTTGAAGTGATCAAGAGCGTGCGGGCTGCCATCGGGGCGGACCATCCGATCATCCTTCGTCTGAGTCAATGGAAGCAGCAAGACTACGCCGCCCGACTCGCGCACACACCGGACGAAATGGCAGACTGGCTTGTCCCACTCGTGGAGGCTGGCGCCGATATCCTGCACTGTTCGCAGCGGCGCTTTTGGGAGGCAGAGTATCCGGAAATCGATGGGGAAAACGGACTGAATTTCGCCGGGTGGGCGAAGAAAGTGACGGGCGCCGCAACGATCAGCGTGGGCTCTGTTGGCCTTTCAGGCGATTTTCTCGGCACCTTCGGCGGTGAAAGTTCTAGTCCGGCGGGGCTGGACAATCTGCTCGAACGCATGGAGCGCGATGAGTTCGATCTGGTCGCCATTGGTCGCGCAATACTTAGCGATCCGGAATGGGTGACGAAGATTCGCTCGGGTGAAACCGGTCAGTTGAAGGACTTTAGTCCGGCTGCGTTGGGGGAGCTTTACTGAGGCTTGGGTTGTCTGTTCCGGCGGGGCTAATGAAAAGGCGAGGAGAGACCTCGGTTTCGTCCTTGCCTTTTCAGACCCGCCCTGGTCGGCGTCAATGAAACGTCTCATTGATGCTTTGGTGCTTCCGTATCAGTTACGCTCTCGCAACACCCGCGCTGCCGCTGCGATTACGCGTGCCACATCCTGAGCATTGGTTTGCCCGTTGCATACGGACACCCGCATGCAACGCTTGCCTCGCCACGTCGTATTGAAAAGGGCGCCTCCAGACGACGCCCCAAAATCACGTTTTTTCCTTACCCATCAAAGAGTTAGGCAGTAAATCCTCCTTCCTCTCATGGGTATACTCACTAAAACGGAATATCGTCATCCATCTCATCAAACCCGCCGCCAGCAGGCGCGCTCGGACGAGTAGAACCACCTCCGCTACCACCACGCGAGGCGCCGCCACCCGAAGCAGCCCGACCACCGCCACCGCCCCCACCACCGCTACGCTCCGAAGGCTCACGGCTGTACCCACCCTCATCCCCACCGCCTGCCATCGCGCCTCCGCGGCCACCAAGCATCTGCATCTGCTCAGCCACGATCTCAGTGGAGTAGCGATCCGTCCCGTCCTGCGCTTGCCACTTACGCGTACGAATCCGCCCTTCGATGTAAACCGACGAGCCCTTCTTCAGATACTCGTTAACGATCTCAGCCAAACGCCCAAAAAACGAAACCCGATGCCACTCGGTAGCTTCCTTCATTTCCCCAGACGTCTTGTCCTTGTACCGGTCCGTCGTCGCAAGGCGGATGTTCGCCACTGCGTCGCCGCTCGGAAGATAGCGGACTTCCGGATCGGCTCCGAGGTTGCCGACGAGAATTACCTTGTTCACGGATGCCATGAGTTTCTCCTGTTGATTCCGTTGCAGGTGGCGCGGCAACGCACATTTACCATCTCTGAGCCGGCCGGCCCGAGACCCAAACTGCGCCTCGCCGGCCACCGGTGAGTACTTACTATTAAGCCTTCTTGCGCGGCGGCGGCTTCATATTTGCCGCGATTATAAGCCAGCAAAATACCAGCCCGGAGCACGCGAAGAACACCGCGCTCGGTCCGTCCGCCTTCAGCAGCACCCCGCCGATCACGCCGCCAATCGCCAACCCGATCGACTGCGTGGTGTTGTAGACACCGGTAGCCGCGCCCTTGCGCGATCCCGGCGCCAACTTCGACACCAGCGAAGGCTGCGACGCCTCAAGAATATTGAAGCCGAGAAAGTAGATAAACAGTATCCCGGCCACACTCAGAATGGTATGGGCTGCGACGCCTAGTAACAACTGTCCGATCAGGATAAGACCAATCGCGCCCACAAGCACGGTCTTCATTTTGCCGCGCGTTTCCGCGGCGATGATCGCCGGGACCATCATGACAAACGACAGCCCCATCACCGGCAAATACACCTTCCAATGCGATGCCACGGGCAAACCGCCCGCTTCGAGAATCCGCGGCACCACCAGAAACAGCGCCGTTTGCGTGGCATGCAGCACCAGCACACCGAAATTCAAACGTAGCAGTTCGACGTTATGCAGCACTTCCGAGAACGGCGCGCGCACGTGCGGCGGCATCGGCGCATTCGGCACGATCCAGATCACTACGCCGATCGCCAGAATCGAGAAAATGCCGACCAGCGCGAACAACCCGCTCATGCCGACCCACTGGAACACGATCGGCGCCCCGACAATCGCCACCGCAAACGAAACGCCAATGCTGCCGCCCACCATCGCCATCGCCTTGGTGCGATGTTCCTCGGAGGTGAGGTCGGCGATAAAGGCGAGCACCGCGGAGGACACCGCGCCCATCCCCTGAATGACGCGACCGACGATGATCCACGTCATGTCGTGCGCCCCCGCCGCGACAAAGCTGCCGAGCGCGAAGATCGCAAGCCCGGTGGCGATCACCGGCTTGCGCCCCACCTTGTCGGAAATCCAGCCGTAGAAGATATACAGCAGCGATTGCGTCACGCCGTACGCGCCGAGCGCGATCCCTACCAGCAGGACGTTGTCGCCGCCGGGGATGGTTTTCGCGTAGATCGAGAACACCGGCATGATCATGAAGAGACCGAGCATACGCAGCGCAAAGATACCTGCGAGCGACACGGTCGCGCGCAGCTCAGGCGCGCTCATGCGTGAAGATGTGGCGGACGGATTGGACATCGGGAACGTGTTTTGAATAATCTGGACGGCCTGGGGCCGGGCGACTCAGCGTGGAGCAGCATACCCTCGGCGCCCTGCCCTGAGCGACCGGCGAACTGCGGCAAAGACCCGCAGGCATCTTGCAGTCGCGCAAAAAGGCCCCACCTGCAGCCTTTTCCCACGGTTCTGACCCACCGTCTTACAGCTTGCCGCGCGCCTGTTGGGCGCTGTCAGGTAGCCGTAACAGCGGTCTCGAAAAGTCGTTATAGTAGCAGGTTTAGCCTCTTCCTCTTTCCGCCAGTCAATGGCCAGGTAATGGATCAACGCGTGGAACAAATCCGTATCCGTGGGGCCCGCACCCACAACCTGAAGAACGTCAGCCTCGACCTGCCACGTCACAAGCTCATCGTGATTACCGGCCTGTCAGGCTCGGGAAAATCGTCGCTTGCGTTCGACACACTCTATGCGGAAGGACAGCGGCGCTATGTCGAAAGTCTCTCGGCCTACGCACGGCAGTTCCTGCAGTTGATGGAAAAGCCCGACGTCGACCTGATCGAAGGCTTGTCTCCGGCCATTTCGATCGAACAGAAGGCCACGTCGCACAATCCACGCTCCACGGTCGGCACCGTCACCGAGATTCACGACTACCTGCGTCTACTGTTCGCGCGCGTTGGCACACCGTATTGCCCGGACCACGAGATTGCGCTGCAGGCGCAAAGCGTCTCGCAGATGGTCGATGCCGCGCTCGCGCTGCCGGAAGACACCAAGCTGATGATCCTGGCCCCTGCGGTGGCGAACCGCAAGGGTGAACACGTCGAGCTGTTCGAGGAAATGCAGGCGCAGGGCTTTATCCGCTTTCGCGTGCGTTCGGGCGGCGGCACGGCCAATGAAGAAGTCGCGAAGATCTACGATGTCGACTCGCTGCCCAAGCTTAAGAAGAACGACAAGCATACGATCGACGTCGTCGTCGACCGTCTGAAAGTGCGCGCCGATATGAAGCAGCGCCTCGCCGAATCGTTCGAAACGGCGCTGCGTCTCGCCGACGGCCGCGCCATCGCGCTCGAAATGGACACGGACAAGGAGCATCTGTTCAGCTCCAAGTTTGCCTGCCCGATCTGTTCGTATTCGCTGCAGGAGTTGGAGCCGCGCCTCTTCTCGTTCAACAATCCGATGGGCGCCTGCCCTGAGTGCGACGGCCTCGGCCAGATCACGTTCTTCGATCCGAAACGGGTGGTCGCGCATCCGTCGCTGTCGCTGGCGGCAGGTGCTGTGAAGGGTTGGGACCGGCGCAACCAGTTCTACTTCCAGATGCTGCAAAGCCTCGCGGCGTTCTACGAGTTCGATATCGACGAAGCCTTCGAAGACCTGCCGGAAAAGGTCCGCAAGATCCTGCTGTTCGGCTCGGGCAAGCAAACCATCCCGTTCTCTTACATCAACGAGCGTGGCCGTGCGTCGATTCGCGAGCATGTGTTCGAAGGGATCATCCCCAACCTCGAGCGCCGTTACCGCGAGACCGATTCGGTCGCGGTGCGCGAAGAACTCGCGAAATACCAGAACAATCAGGCCTGCCCCGCCTGCGAAGGCACCCGCCTGCGCCGTGAGGCGCGCTTTGTGCGCATCGGTGCGGACGGCGACGCTCGCGGCATCTACGAAATCAGCGGTTGGCCGTTGCGCGATGCGCTCGGCTATTTCCAGACGCTGCGCCTCGAAGGGTCAAAGCGCGAGATTGCCGACAAGGTGGTCAAGGAAATCGTCGCGCGGCTGATGTTCCTGAATAACGTCGGGCTCGACTATCTGTCGCTGGAACGCAGCGCCGAAACGCTCTCGGGTGGCGAAGCACAGCGCATCCGGCTGGCGTCGCAGATCGGCTCGGGACTTACCGGCGTGATGTACGTGCTGGACGAGCCGTCCATCGGCCTGCATCAGCGCGACAACGACCGCCTGATCTCGACGCTGAAGCATCTGCGCGATCTGGGTAACTCGGTGATCGTCGTCGAGCACGACGAGGACATGATTCGCATGGCCGACTACGTGGTCGACATGGGACCGGGCGCCGGCGAACATGGCGGCATGATCATCGCCGAAGGCACACCTGACGAAGTGCAGGCCGACGCGGCGTCGATCACGGGCCAGTATCTGTCCGGCGCGCGCACCATCGACTATCCAGACGAGCGCAGGGAGCCGGACGAGCGGCGTCTGCGCATCGTCGAGGCTTACGGCAACAACCTGCAGCACGTGACGCTCGACCTGCCGGTGGGTCTGCTGACCTGCATTACCGGTGTCTCCGGCTCGGGCAAGTCCACGCTGATCAACGACACGCTGTACCACGCGGTCTCGCATCACCTGTACGGCTCGTCGGCCGAGCCGGCACCGTACGAATCGATTGAAGGTCTCGAGCACTTCGACAAGGTCATCAACGTCGACCAGTCCCCGATCGGCCGCACACCGCGCTCGAATCCGGCCACCTATACCGGCCTCTTCACGCCGATCCGCGAGTTGTTCGCGGGCGTGCCGGCTTCCAAGGAACGCGGCTACGATCCGGGCCGCTTCTCGTTTAACGTCAAGGGTGGCCGCTGCGAATCCTGCCAGGGCGATGGCGTGCTGAAGGTGGAAATGCACTTTCTGCCCGACGTTTACGTGCCTTGCGACGTGTGTCACGGCAAGCGCTACAACCGCGAAACGCTCGATGTGCAGTACAAGGGCAAAAACATCAGCGAAGTGCTCGACCTGACGGTGGAAAACGCCTACGAATTTTTCAAGCCCGTTCCGGTGGTGGCGCGCAAGCTGAAAACCTTGCTGGACGTGGGTCTGGGGTACATTCGCCTGGGGCAGTCGGCCACCACGCTGTCGGGGGGTGAAGCGCAGCGTGTGAAACTTTCGCTGGAACTGAGCAAGCGTGACACTGGTCGCACTCTATACATCCTCGACGAGCCGACCACCGGTTTGCACTTCCACGATATTGCCCTGTTGCTCGAAGTAATTCACCGTTTGCGAGACCCGGGTAATACCGTGGTGATCATCGAGCATAATCTCGATGTAATTAAAACTGCAGACTGGGTCATCGATCTCGGTCCGGAAGGCGGCGCCGGCGGCGGTCAGATCATCGCCCAGGGCACGCCGGAGCAGATAGCGAAGTCGAAGGCAAGTTTTACCGGTCGATATCTGGCGCCGCTGCTCAAACGCGACGCCGCCAAAAAATGATGCTGCACATCCTAGGTTGGATACGGAAATAAGCCATGACCAAGCGTAACGAGGCGCCCGAAGAAGGGCAGGTGCAGGATCTGCGCCCACGCCCGGTCAGGCTGACGAGCGACATGAGCCTGCCTAAGCTGTCCGCCGTCGAGATCGGCAGTTACCTCCTGATGCTGTTCGGCATGATCGCAGTCCTGAATCTACGGCTGCTCGGCGCGTTGCTGGCCGGGCTGCTCGTGTTTCAGCTCATCCAGACAATCGCTCCCCGCATCGAAAAGCACATGTCCAGCCAGCGCGCGCGCTGGCTCTCGGTGGTGATACTCGCAACGGTGATCGTCGGGCTGCTGACCGCGATCGTGATCGGCATCATCGACCACTTCGAAGGCGACGTTCCGAGCGTGCAGATGCTGCTCAACCAGGCCATGCAACTGATCGACGAGGCGCGCGGCCGGATTCCGCAGTTCGTCGCCAACTATCTGCCGGTCGACGCGGACCAGATGAAAGCGCGCGCCACCGAGTTGATGCATACCCATGCCGGCATGCTGCAGCAAGGCGGCAAGAACGCGGCGCGGGTTTTCACGCATATTCTGATCGGCATGATTATCGGCGCGATCATCGCAGTTGGCGCGCAGAAGCCGATTCAGCGGCTGCCGCTGTCCACGGCGTTCGTCACCCGCGTGATGCGGTTTGCAGACGCCTTCCGCCGCATCGTGTTCGCGCAGGTGAAGATTTCGGCGATCAATTCGGTGTTCACCGGCATCTTCCTGCTGGTGATTCTGCCGATCTTCCACGACCGGCTGCCGCTCTCGAAGACGCTGGTGCTCGTCACGTTTATCGTCGGCTTGCTGCCGGTGATCGGCAATCTCGTCTCGAACACCATCATCGTCGCGGTCGCGCTCTCCGTGAGCTTTCCGGCTGCGGTCATGGCGCTCGTGTTCCTGATCCTGATCCACAAGCTCGAATACTTCCTGAACGCGCGGATCGTCGGCGGGCAGATCGAGGCGCGCACATGGGAACTGCTGGTGGCGATGCTGGTGATGGAAGCGGCGTTCGGCCTCCAGGGTGTGATCGCTGCGCCGATCTTCTACGCTTATATCAAGCGGGAGCTAATTTATCTGCGGATGGTTTGATGGCTTGGGCCTGACCACCCGGCTCCAGCTTCGATATTGCCCCACCCATAAATAAAGGCCGCCAGTCACACAATGACCGGCGGCCTTTATCTTCTTGCGAAGCGCGCAGACCCTGCGAATTCAGCAGCAGCGCCGCCCACTCAACGGAACACCACCGTCTTGCTGCCATTCAGCACGACGCGATGCTCGACGTGCCACCTCACTGCCCGTGCCAGCGTGACGCATTCGACGTCGCGGCCAATCGCCGTCAACTGATCCGGCGTCATGCTGTGGTCGACCCGCTCCACTTCCTGCTCGATGATCGGACCTTCGTCGAGATCGGTCGTCACATAATGCGCGGTCGCGCCGATCAGCTTCACACCGCGGTCGAACGCCTGGTAGTACGGCTTGGCGCCCTTGAAGCTGGGCAGGAACGAGTGGTGAATATTGATCGCCCGCCCCGCCAGCTTCTCGCATAGGCCCGGCGACAGGATTTGCATATAGCGCGCCAGCACGACCAGATCGATCTCGTGCTGATCGACCACTTCGAGAATGCGCGCTTCCTGGGCCGCTTTTTCGGCCGGTGACGAGCCGAGCAGCGGCAGGTGATGAAACGGGATGTTGTAGCTCGCCGCCAGTTGATAGAAATCCTTGTGATTGGACACGATCGCCGGAATCTCGATCTGCAATTGCCCGGTGCGATAGCGGAACAATAGATCGTTCAGGCAATGACCAATTTTCGACACCATGATCATCACGCGCGGTTTGACCGCTGCGTCGTGCAGCTCCCATTGCATCGAGAACGGCAACGCAAGTGCACCGAACGCAGTGCGCAGGGCGGCAAGATCGGCCTCTCCACCATGCTGAAAATGCACGCGCATGAAAAACTCACCGCGAGAGAGGTCGCCGGATTGGGCCGACGAGGGTGCCAATGAGGGGCCTGACGAGGGCGCTGAGGATTGAGCCGAAAACTGGGCAGAGTCGAGAATATTGCTGCCCCGCTCGTACAAAAAGCCCGACACGGCGTGCACGATGCCGGGGCGATCGGGGCAGGACAGTTTCAGGATATAACTATGCTCGGTCGGCATGACCGCAACTCCTTTTGGCTAAGTGTCAATGATTTGACCCAGCGATTTAAATACTAGTCAGGCAAACGATACAGCGCTTCCAGGCCAGGGCAGTCGTGAGCGTTGAGCAACTCCGCGCGCAGCAGCGCATCGAGCATGGCCAAGCTCGCATCGACCGTCATTTCGCCGGCCGCGATCCAGCCGCGCACTTCGTCGATGCGGGCTAGCCGGTGTTCGCTGACTTCGCCGTCCTGGTTAGCCGGCGCAAAATCGGCCGGCACGTCGAGGTCGAACACAAAAATCTGTTCCGCCTGCGTGCCTTCCGGCAGCTCTTGCAGCACATGCAGCGTGCCGCCGGGCTTGGCGGTGCGTGCCAGCTCAGGCGGGATGCCCGACTCCTCCCAGCACTCCTTGATCAGCGTCTCGAACACCCCGTAGCCCCAGCCAATTCCGCCGCCGACCAGATTGTCGAGCATGCCCGGATCGGTCTGCTTGCCCAGGCTGCGCCGCGCGATCCAGACCAAGGGCTGGGCTGCGGCCTGCCGCACGATGCCGTTCAGGTGCGCCGCATACGTCATCGTGCCGAAGAAGCGCGAAGCGGCTCGTTCGATAAAGGCCAGCGGCGGCGCGTCAAACCGGTTGCGAATGGCATAGGTTTCGTCGCGCCATCCGGGAATATGACCTTGCGCGGCAAGCGCGCCGATCACCGATCCCAATGCCGCACTGCGTAGTTGGACCACGTCGTGGGCCGTGTCGAAATGGTCGACGAGCGAAATCGCGCCGCCATCGTCGCGCAACACGTCGGGCCAGCGATGCAGCAGCGACCGATCGCGCTGCCGGATCCAGCCGACCTGCTCCGCGCCGATGAAAAACGGCACATGACGACTGGCGTCGAAACGTCGCGCGGCTGCAATACAAGGCAACTGCGCTGGCGACTGCGGCGGCAAGTACGACGATGAGTTCATACGCACTCCGGCGACAAAACCCCGGATTTTACCAACTAAAGCCGATACAAGCTGCACCGAGCCGCGTGCTTGGTGGCAAAATCGGAGCGTTCGCACCAACAGAGGAACCCGAATGGAATGGAGAGCAGCCCGCGAAAGCGATCTCGATAGCGTAAGCGCTTGGGTCGTTACGGCACAACAGTGCCTGTTTTGGGCCGGCAAGCAGGTCGAGTTTCCGATCACATCATGGCAACTCGCCGAAGCGATCGAATTCGAGGCCGACAACGCTTGGTGCATTTCGCTGGACGGCGAGTTGATCGGCTTCGGTCAATTGCTGCAGCGTTCGCAGCAACGTGTGCACCTGGCCCGCGTGATCATTGCGCCGGACTTGCGCGGCTTGGGCTACGGCACGCTGTTATGCGAGAAATTGCTGGAGACGGCGGCTGACGCACTTGATGGCGAGATCGTCACGCTCAACGTATATCGCGCCAACATCGCCGCCCAGGCGCTTTATGCCAAGATGGGTTTCCGCCCGATTGAGCTGCCCGAATCGGTCGAGCGCGATCCGGAAGTGATATTGATGCTGCGCGCGCTCTAAAACAGCTTAGGCGTGTACGGCACCCTCGAGCACATCGACAGCCCATTGATTCAAGCTTTTGCCGGCCAC
>NZ_JAMFSB010000244.1 GCF_026225065.1 Paraburkholderia sp.
ACAGCATCAGGAACGCGTGGCGGACCGCTTCGAAATCGATGCCGAGCGAGACCGGTTCCACGTGGTGGCCGAGCGATGCCGCGAGTTTCGCCGCGTCGTCGAGCGCCGCGCGTACGTCGGCAGATAACGTGGGCGCCAGCATCGGTTCGGTCACGTAGGCAATCGTCAACGGCTGACATGGCTCGCTCACCGCGCCCAGAAACGTACCGGGTGCGCCAACGGGCCCGTGTTGCGTTTGCGCAGTCACGAGGTCGAGCAGCAGAGCGCTGTCGCGCACGCTGCGTGAGATGGCGTGATCGACGCCCAGTTCGCCGACCGCAGGCGCATGCAAGCTAGGCACTAGTCCGCGCGATGGCTTAAGACCGAACAGGCCGCAGCAGGAAGCAGGAATGCGGATCGAACCGCCGCCGTCGGAAGCGTGTGCCAACGGCACGATACCGGCCGCGACAGCAGCGCCGGCTCCGCCGCTCGAACCGCCCGGCGTGTGATCGAGGCTCCACGGGTTTCGGCAAGGGCCGAACAGCTCGGGCTCGGTATAGGGCATCTGACCGAGTTCCGGCGTGTTGGTCTTGGCGAAGATGTTGAGGCCGGCGGCACGCGCCAGCGCAACCACCGGCGCGTCTTCGGTGGGCACAAAGTGGCGATAGTGGCGGCTGCCCATCGACATCCGCAACCCCGCCACCGGTGCACCCAGATCCTTGATCAGATAAGGGACGCCCGCGAGCGGGCCTTCGCCGAGCGCGCTTGCATCATCGCGCGACGCGCGCTCGCGCGCAGTCTCGTAGTCCTTAAGAACGATCGCGTTGATGGCGGGATTGGCCGCCTCGGCGCGCGCGATGGCAATGTCGAGCAACTCGCGTGCGCTGGCTGCGCGCGTGCGCACCAGCTCGGCGAGACCTATCGCGTCATGGGCCAGGTAGTCGGAGAGCACGCCGCGCCGCTTACAGACGTTCGCCGAGGAACGTCAGCGTGCGGCCGTGGGCCAGCGCCGCGGCGTGCTGGTTGTACGACGCGCGGTCGGTGCAGTTAAAGCCGTGATCGGCATTCGGATAGATGTGGAATTCCGCATCGCCACGGCCGGCGAAACGTTCCTGCACCTGGCCCACCGCTTCGAGGGGAATGCCGTGGTCGAGTTCGCCGTAGTGGAACTGCATCGGCACCTTGATCTTTGCGGCTTCGTCGAGCAGATTCTGGATGCCGCCGCCGTAGTAGGCCACGCCCAGGTCGATCGTGTTTTGTGCGGCAGTCAGATAGGCAAGGCGGCCGCCGAAGCAATAGCCGATCGCGGCGATCTTGCCGGTCACTTCCGGCATTGCGCGCAGTGCGGCCGCCGTTGCACTGATGTCCGCTACGGCCAGACCCACGTCGGTCTTTTGCAGGATTTCGATTCCCTTGTCACGGTCGGCGCCGGCGTAGGTCAGTTCGACGCGCGGCTGGGTGCGCCAGAAAATGTCCGGCGCGAGTGCCACGTAGCCATCCTGCGCGTACTGTTCAGCGACTGCGCGAATATGGCTGTTCACACCGAAGATTTCCTGAATGATGATGACGGCCGGCCCCTTGCCGCTTTTGGGCAGCGCCAGATAGCCCTCGAAACTGTCGTTGCCGGCGGGAATGTCGATCCAACGGGTAGTCACGCTCACGTCACTCTCCTTCACATTACTGTAGGTGCAAGCGGGCAAAGCCCGCGGCGGGCGGTCAGTTTGCCACTAAAAGAAAGCTCGTGCAGCGGGGCCAAAGGCGGCGCTCGCCGTCTCCCCGCCGGGCGCGGCTTTCTCGTTCGACGATGGAAACGTTCTCGATTATTCATTTTTCGGCGTCACGGCGCTCCAGTAGAGTCGTCAGCATCGGCCCACGAGCGATGTGGGCACCCCATGCCGAAGGACGTCATCATGAATTCCACACACCGTTTCGCCTCGCCGTTTGCCGAACGTTTCGATCTGCGCGTGCCGGTCGTGCAGGCGCCGATGGCGGGCGGCCCGACTTCACCCGCGATGGTGGCCGCCGTTTCGAATGCGGGCGCCCTTGGCTTTCTCGCCGCCGCACCTTTTACCGCGGAGAAACTCGCCAGTGAAGTGGCGGCGATTCGCGCCCTGACCAGACGTCCGTTCGGCGTGAATCTGTTCGTGCTGGAGCCGTCGGTGCCTGACGACGCCACCGTGCGTCGCGCGCTGAGCGCCATCGATCCGTTGCGCGCCGAACTGGGCCTGCCGCCCGGCCAACCACTCGCGCGCTATGCCCCCGACTTCCGGGAACAACTGGACATGCTGATCGAATTGCGCGTACCCGTGGTGAGTTTCACTTTCGGTTTGATCTCCGCGCAGGATGTCGAGCGTCTGCACGCGGCCGGCAGTTATGTGATCGGCACCGCGACGCATACCGCCGAAGGTGTCGCGTGGCGCGATATCGGCGCCGATGCGATCGCTGCGCAAGGCTCCGAGGCGGGCGCGCATCGTGGCACCTTCATCGGCCGCTTCGAGGACGCGCTGGTCGGCACGATGGCGCTGGTGCCACAACTTGTCGACGCCACCGGTCTGCCGGTGCTGGCCGCCGGCGGCATCATGGACGGGCGCGGCATCGTGGCCGCGCTTGCGCTCGGGGCGCAGGCCGCACAAATGGGCACCGCGTTCCTGACCTGCGCCGAAAGCGCGATTCCCGCAGACTGGAAGACTCGTGTGCGCACGTTACCCGATACGGCGACGGAAGTGACCCGTGCTATCACTGGCCGGCATGCACGCGGCATACGCAATCCGCTGATGCAGCAGTTGAGCGAACAGCCTGGAAACGTCGCGCCGTACCCGGTGCAAAACGCGCTGACGCAGGAATTGCGGCAGTCAGCGAACCGCGCCAATAACGGCGACTATCTGTCTTTATGGTCGGGGCAGGCCGCGCCGCTCGGGCGCAAGCGTAAGGAAGGGCTTGCCGCGGCGGAACTGGTCGAACAGTTGCACGCCGAATGGCGCGAGGCGGCCGCAAATATCACCGCCCTTGCTAGATAAATAGCGTAGTGACGACCGGGTATCGAGCGGATGTCGCATCCGTACGATGGCGCTATCGTTTGCGTCGCTCAATCCTTATTCCGCGAATTAATGGCATAGCCCTGAAAAACCTTTACCCAGCCCTCGCGGCAAACCACCCGTTTGAGGGAAACCCGCGCCGGCTGGTGCTCTCCGGGGTGTTTCGCGTCTTCGCATTCGACCTTGTGGGATAAACGCTATTAGTGTTCATCCCACTTACTCAAAAAAATCCCACAAATTAATTTGATAGCCTACACTTGCGCGCAAGTACGCATAGCCGCCTGCCACAAACAGGCCGATTGACGTGCTGTCCAAGTGCATACACGATGCAACCGGCGTGGTCGTCCACGGGACTGAGCGACACGAGAAGGAAGCGGGGCACAGGGCGATTACGTTGTTTTTGGGACCGAAACTGGAGACTTACATGAACATCAAGATTCAAAAGCTGTTGCCGATCAGCGCTGCTGCCATGTTGTTTGCGTCATTGGCAACGGGCGCGGTGGCGGACGAGGTCGTCAAGATCGGCCACGTCGCACCGCTTACTGGCGGTATTGCTCACCTGGGTAAAGACAACGAAAACGGCGCTCGTCTGGCGGTTGAAGAAATCAACGCCAAGGGTCTGACGATTGGCGGCCAGAAGGTCACGCTGCAACTCGACGCACAAGACGACGCGGCTGACCCGCGTACGGCAACGCAGGTTGCACAGAAGCTGGTTGACGACAAGGTTGTCGCAGTGGTCGGCCACTTGAACTCGGGCACCTCGATTCCGGCTTCGAAGATCTATAGCGATGCAGGCATCGTGCAGATCTCGCCGTCGGCAACGAACCCGGCTTACACGCAACAGGGTTTCAAGACGACGTACCGCGTCGTGGCAACCGATGCGCAACAAGGCCCGGCACTGGCGAACTACGCAGCCAAGGACCTGAAGGTGAAGAGCGTTGCGATCGTCGACGACTCGACCGCTTATGGCCAGGGTCTGGCAAACGAGTTCGAGAAGACCGCCAAGTCGCTCGGCATGAACGTGGTGTCGCATGACGCGACCAACGACAAGGCTGTCGACTTCCGCGCAATTCTGACGAAGATCAAGGGCGAAAACCCTGACGCGATCATGTACGGCGGCATGGACGCCACCGGCGGCCCGTTCGCAAAGCAAGCCAAGCAGCTCGGCCTGCGCGCGAAGGTTCTGGCGGGTGACGGTGTCTGTACCGACGGCCTGTCCGACCTGGCTGGCGACGCAACCGACAACATCGTCTGCTCGGAAGCCGGTATGGCGCTCGAGAAGATGGCTGGCGGTAAGGCGTTCGAAGCCAAGTACGAAAAGCGTTTTGGTCAGCCGATCCAGATCTACGCTCCGTTCACGTATGACGCTGTGTACATCGTCGTCGACGCTATGAAGCGTGCTAACTCGACGGATCCGGCAAAGATCCTGGCAGCAATGCCGACGACCGACTACAAGGGCGTGATTGGCGAAACGACGTTCGATTCGCACGGCGACCTGCAGCACGGCGTGATCTCGCTGTATGACTACAAGGGCGGCAAGAAGACGCTGCTGGACGTGGTCAAGATGTAAGTTTCTGCCGCATGACGGTGGGCGTTTTGCCTGCTGTCTGTCGGACGATTTAAGGCGTGCATTCTTTGCGGAATGCACGCCTTTTCTTTTGGGCGTGCGCATGAGAATCTAACGATCGGACAAATCAAAAACAGGGGGGACGACATGACTCGCACGAACGACGATATGCGTCGCTGGATTGCCGAAAATCTGCTGTTGGGCGCAACCGCGCAGTCGCTGCACGCTGCCATGCTAAACGAGGGTTTCGATGCCGACGAAGCCGCGCTCGAAATCAACACCGCACTTGCTAGCCCCTATTTGCAGGGCGGCACGCGCTTGCGCAATCGTTTGCGCAAGCGCGACTGGACCTTATCCGTGTATGGTCAGCTAAGCCGGATGCGCGCGAGCGGTGCTGCGGTCGAGCGGCGCGAGCGGCTCACGCGCGACGAATTCTTTGAGCAGTACTACTTTCAGAACCGGCCGGTGATTATCACGGACGCATTCGACTCGTGGCCGGCGCGCACGCAATGGAGTTTCGATTACTTTCGCGAGCGCTGCGGAGATTGCGAAGTCGAAGTGCAGTTTGGCCGCGAATCGGATCCGAACTACGAAATCAATCAACCGAACCTGAAGCGCAAGATGCCGTTCCGCGAATATGTGGATCTGGTCGAACGCAGCCAGCCGACCAACGACTTTTATATGACGGCGAACAACACCTCGATTAATCGCGCCTCGCTTGCGGCGCTATGGGAAGACGCGCCGACGATTCGCGAGTATCTCGATCCTGCGTCGCCGGATACCGGTTTTTTCTGGTTTGGACCGGGCGGCACAAAGACGCCGTTTCATCACGATCTGACCAACAACTTCATGGCTCAGGTGATTGGGCGCAAGCGGGTCAGGCTGATTCCCATGTCGGATACGCCGCATATGTATAACCACTTGCACTGTTATACGCAGGTGGACGGCAACGCGATCGATGCGACGCGGTTTCCGGCTGTGCAGCAGGCGAACCTGATCGAATGCACGATTGGGCCCGGTGATCTGCTGTTTCTGCCGATTGGATGGTGGCACTACGTGGAAGGACTCGAGCCGTCCGTCACGATGACGTATACCAACTTCGTCGTGCGTAACGACTTCTGCAATACCTACGACACCTATAACGAACTGTAGGCGCGCGTTGCGCTGTACTTCCCGCCTGATGGCGTTTGCCGGCGCGCAATAAAAACCGGCGGACCGGTTACCCGGTCCGCCGCCCCCTGGTACTGCTTCTTTTAATTGCCGTCGTTATTTCTTGGGTGCCAGCACGCCGAGCAGGCCACCTGAGCTACTGCTCGAACTGCTGTTGGAACTACTGCTTGAGCTCGAGAGGGCCAGTCCGCCTGTCAGCGAGGTCACCAGTCCTGTGATCGGCGACAGCAAGCTGCCGGCGGCACTGGCGCTGCCGCTTGCGGAGCCCGACCCGGACGCGCTCGCCGATCCAGAGACCGACACACTTCCCGTCACCGAACCCAGTGCACCGGTCAACGAGGAGATGGCTGAGGTGACTGGCGCCAACGGATTGCCCGAACTGCCGCTGGCGCCGCTGAGGGCACCCGTCAACGACGAGGTCACCGTGGTCAGCACGCCGGTGATCGGCGCAAGCGGGCCGCCCGAGCCACCGCTGCCGCCTGTCAGGCCGCCGCTCAGCGTGCCGGGCAGGGCCGTCAGGATGCTGGTGATCGGCGCGAGCGGATTGCCGCCCAGCGGATTGCTACCCGTGCCGCCTACCAGCAGGCCGCCAGCGGAAGTGACTGTGTTGCCGAGCCTGGTCACCACGTCGCCGAGATTCTCGCCGATCGGGTTGCCGGTTGCGCTGCTGAGCTTGCTGCCGGCGCTATCCAGTCCGTGGCCGATCGTCGACAGCAGGCCATTCAGCGGCGCGCCGAGCCCGGTGGCTTCGCCGACCGTTTGCGTCGTCTGCGCGAGGGTCGAGGTGATCGGCGTGATGGCGGTGCTGACCGAGGTCGTGAGCTGCTCGATCGGACCGGTCGAGAGCGTCTTGCCAAGCTGGGTGCCAAGTCCGGCGACGGCAAGGCCAACGGTGGAGACGGTGCTGCCGAGCGGTGTCGTCAGTGGGCTGAGGGCGGCCGTCGGACCGCTGCCGAGGCTCGTTACGAGCTGACCGGCGCTGTTGACGGCCTGGCCGGCGTCATAGACAAGGTTGCCGCTGCTCGAGATCGTGATGCCGAGCGGATTGCTCGATAGGCCGAGCTGGCCGAGGCCGTTCGTCGCGCCCATGCCAACGGCGGTCACGCCGTTGCCGACATTCGACAGGATGTTGCCGAGCGCCGTGGTGGTCGCTGAGTTGCCGCCGGGGAGCGGCGTGAGGCCGATCTGGCTGCCCAGTGACGAGACGGTCTGGCCGGTCGACGAGACAACATTGCCCGCGTTCTGGATGACTACGCCCACGGCGTTGGCGCTGGGTGTTGGCGTTGGCGTTGGCGTTGGCGTCGGAGTTGGCGTCGGTGTCGGCGTCGGCGTTGGCGTTGGCGTTGGCGTCGGAGTCGGTGTTGGCGTCGGAGTCGGAGTCGGAGTCGGCGTTGGCGTTGGCGTCGGCGTCGGTGGTGGCGTCGGAGTCGGAGTCGGAGTCGGCGTCGGCGTCGGCGTCGGTGTGGGAGTGGGAGTCGGAGTCGGAGTCGGAGTTGGCGTAGGTGTCGGCGTAGGTGTCGGAGTCGGACCAGCCGTAGTCGGCGGTGTCGTCGC
>NZ_JAMFSB010000245.1 GCF_026225065.1 Paraburkholderia sp.
CGTCCAGCACGTTGCGCATGTCGCGCCGCCGAAGGCCGAGCCAGTTCCGGTGCCGACGCCGGCCCCGATGCTGCCGTCCGCAACACCTACCGATGCCCCTCCCGCGCCGCGTCAGCCTTCGCCACCACCGGCTGCGGCGCCCGCTGCGACGGCGCCGAACGCAAGCTTTGAAGGTGCGCTGCGTGCGGCGATTCAGGCGGCGCTGCGTTATCCGGAGTCGGCCCGCATGGCGGGCATGTCCGGCCGCACGCGTGTTGCATTTCAGTATCGCGACGGCGTGGTATCCGACGTGAGCGTGGTGGTATCGAGCGGCATCGGATTGCTGGATCGCGCTGCGCTGGCTGCAGTGCGGGATGCGGCGTATCCCAAACCCGAGCCTGCATTTGTGGGCAAAACGCTGTCCGAGCAGTTATGGGTCACCTTCAACCTCGACGACCACGATTCGTAATCGTTCGTCCGGTTGGACCCTTACCTGAAACAGCCTCAAGCAACATCCACTGGAGTCGAATGAAAGTGAAACAAGGAAACGTTCTGAAAAGTCTGCTTGCCGGCGCGCTCGCGTCAATGCTGGCAGTGGCGGGAGCCTGTGTCGCCGCGCAAAGCAATCATACGCAGTTCGAAATAACTCAACACTACGGTATAAGCGGTACAGATCACTGGGATTACGTGGCGTACGATCCGGTGCGTCACCATCTGTTCGTCAGTCGCGACACCCATGTACAGGTAGTCGATACGCGCACCGGCAAGCTATCTGGAGAGATCGAAAACACCGATGGCGTGCACGGCTTCGCGTTCGTGCAGGATCGCAAGCTCGGCTTCATTACCAACGGCCGGGCGAACACCATTACCGTCATCGACCTGGATACGCTGAAGGTGATCGACACGATCAAGGCGGCAGGCCCCGACCCCGACGGCATCCTGTATGTGCCGGCGTTGCAGCGGGTGTTCGTCAGCAATGGGCACGATAACAGCGTGAGCGCAATCGATGTAGTTAGCCGCAAGGTGGTCGCGACCATGCCGGTGGGTGGCAAACCCGAGGCGCTCGCCGCAGATAACCACGGGCACGTCTTCGTCAATGTGGAGGACAAAGGCGAGATCGTCGAGATGGACGGCGACGCTGGCGCCGTGCTTACGCACTGGTCGATCGCCCCGTGCGAGGAACCGACCGGGCTCACCATCGATACCGCGCAGGAACGCCTGTTCACCGTTTGCGTCAACCAGCGCATGATGGTGATCGACTCGACCACAGGCCGTCACGTGACGGAAGTGCCGATCGGCGGTCACCCCGACACCGCGGCGTTCGACCCGGCCTTGAAGCTGGCGTTCAGCTCGAACGGTGCGGACGGCACGCTGACCATCGTTCATGAGGACGATGCCGATCACTATACGGTCGTGCAAAACGTTCAGACGCTGGAGGGCGCAAAGACGATGGCCCTCGATGCCAAGGCTCATCGTGTGTATCTCGTGTCGTCTAAATTCGGCCCGGCAGGGGCGGCGACGGCTGACAATCCCCATCCTCGTCCCGCGGTGATTCCGGGGACGTTCGAAGTGTTGGTGGCGCAGCGTAAGTAATGGCTGAAGACCGCCGGGCAGCCTCGCCCGGCGGGCGTAGTCGTCCGGGGGCGCAGCTCGGTTGACAACCTGGCGTGCAACGCAGGGCGCGATACATGACGTGAACCCATCGCGCAGACGCCTCCATGCCGGATATCATAGTGATCTTCGCCCGACATTCCCGTCAGGCCCACGATCAGGGTAGCCCGTCTGGCGCCGCCCGAAGCGAAGTCACCTATGAATACCACCCCTGACGCTATCCCGCGCCCCGCCATGCGTTCCCTGACGCCCGTCGAAGCGCGCGTGCTGGGTGTGCTGGTCGAGAAGCAGCACACGGTGCCGGACACCTATCCGCTCTCGCTCAACGCGCTGACTGCCGGTTGCAACCAGAAGACCGCACGCGCTCCGGTGATGAACGTGAGCGAGGCCGAGGTGCTCACCGCCATCGATGATCTGAAACGCCTCAGTCTCGTGATGGAAGGCAGCAGCAGCCGCGTACCGCGCTTCGAGCACAACATGAATCGCGTGCTGGGTATTCCGAGCCAGTCAGCTGCATTGCTCACGGTGTTGATCCTGCGCGGTCCACAAACCGCCGCGGAATTGCGCCTGAACAGTTCGCGCCTGCATGATTTCGCCGATATCTCATCGGTTGAAGTGTTTCTGGATGAACTGTCGGCGCACGAACCGGCACGCGTGGTGAAGCTGCCGCGCGCGCCGGGTGGGCGAGAGCATCGCTGGGCGCATCTGTTGTGCGGCGAAGTCAGCGTGAGCGAAGAGGCTACGCGTGGCGGCGTTGCGGAAGACCCGGAGGCGTTCGCCGAGGTCGAGGCGCTGAGAGCGGAAGTGAAGCGTCAGGGCGACGAGTTGGCGCGCCTTCAGACGCTCGTCGAGCATATGGCCGCGGAACTGGGCATCAGCCTCGAAAAATTCGCGCGCGAGCCCTGACCGTCAGTGATGCTCAGCCGATTCTTTGCGATTGTTTGCAATTCGCAACTTAGTCGCCCGGAAAGTCGCCGAAGGGGTTTTCCGTTTCCTTCGCTTCCGTGCGCAGATTGTATTCAGCGCGTACCGCCTGGAGCACTGCGGCGATGTCTCGCTCGAACCCGGCGGCGTTGCCGAAGTGCTTCATATCCCAATTGCAGCCGGTTTTGTCGGGCTCTTGCAGCTGCGGACGGGGAACGCGAATCTTGACACCGTCTTCAACGACTTCCTGAAGACGGTGCAGTCGCCGGTTCACTTCCTGCTGTAGCTGGGATGCGTTGAGCGTCTTGCGTATCATGTTGAAATTCGCCTCGAAATCTCAGGCTATATGGTACCGGAGGGACACCACAGTGAACACATTCCGCTTTCAGACCGTACCGACGCTTGTCGTCGAATATGGCGCCGCACGTCGCCTTGGCAGTTTGCTGCGTGAGCAGTTTCCGGCGCTGACGCGCTTGTGCGTCGTGACGGATAGCTTTTTGCATCGCAGCGGTCTGTTGAATCCCGCGCTGGCCGATCTCGCCGCCCATGGGTGGCAGGTCACCGTGATCGACGATGTGATCGCCGATCCGCCCGAACATATCGTGCTGGAAGCCGCTGCGTGGGCGCGTGACGCAAACGCCGAGATTGTGCTGGGCCTGGGCGGCGGCTCCTCGATGGACGTGGCGAAGCTGCTGGCCGTGCTGGTGCCGCAAGACCAGCAAACGCTCGGCGAAATGTACGGCGTCAACAAGGTCGAAGTGGCGCGTTTGCCGCTCGTGCAGATGCCTACGACGGCAGGCACGGGCTCCGAAGTGACGGCGGTTTCGATCGTCACCGTTGGCGAAGCGAAAAAGATGGGCGTCGTGGCGCCGCAACTGATCGCCGATCTTGCGATTCTGGACGCAGAGCTCACGCTCGGACTGCCGGCCGCCGCGACTGCGGCGACTGGCATCGACGCCATGGTGCATGCGATCGAGGCGTACACGTCGGTGCGTTTGAAGAACCCGATCTCCGACATGCTTGCCGTGAAGGCGCTCGAGTTGCTGTCGCGCAACCTGCTGCCTGCCTGCGAGAACGGCCAGGGCCGCGCGGCGCGTGAGGCGATGCTGCTCGGTGCGACGTTTGCCGGTCAGGCCTTCGCCAACTCGCCGGTGGCCGCGGTGCATGCGTTGGCCTATCCGATCGGCGGTATCTATCACGTGCCGCATGGTCTTTCCAATGCGCTCGTCCTGCCGCACGTGTTGCGCTTCAACGCGGAGGCGGCGGCGCATCTGTACGCCGAACTGGCCGGTGTGATCGTGCCGGCAGCGAGCGGTAGCGACGCAAGCCGTACCCAGGCGCTGATCGAGCATGTAGAACACCTGATTGCAGCGACGGGGATACCCGCGACGCTGCGGGCCGTGGGCATCGAACGTAGCGGTCTGGAACGGATGGCCAGCGATGCGATGCTGCAGACGCGTTTGCTCGTCAATAATCCCCGGGTCGTTTCGGAGGCCGACGCATTGGCTATCTATACTTCTGCATTCTGATTCACCCGTATTGCTGAGGCTGCCCGCGCACTGCTACATTTGCGGCGCGCGGTAGGCCGCCGCGCATGCCACGCTGTAGAAAAATCTAACCAGATAAACCATGCGCTCATTATTTTCTCGCTGCTTCTTTGGGGCTGTCTTATTCCTTGCGGCATTGTCAGGCGCCTGCGGAGGCGGCGGTGGCCAAACCTCTTCCGGCAGTTCCACCGACACTGCCGGCACGACTTCCAGCGCCGCAAGCGCGGTAACGCTGAGCGGCTCGACCAACGTGTCGATCGCGGCCGCGCGAAATCTTCCGGCCTCCGCGGTGTGGGCGGTGTACTACGGTACCGCGGCCCAAACCAATCCTACTCAACTAGCTTCGAGCTTCAACATAATCGTCATCGATGCCGACCCGGGTACGGGCAGTCCCAACTTCACGCCCGCGCAGATTGCTGCGCTCAAGGCGAAAGGGGCGAAGGTGCTCAGCTACCTGAACGTCGGCGCCTGCGAGACCTGGCGAACCTACTGGACGACGGTGCCCGCCGGCTTCGAGTCCTGCGGCGCGAATACAGCGGCCCAGCTCGGCCAGTACAGCGGCTACTCCGACGAGTACTGGATGAATGTCGGCAATGCGGCCTATCAGAACCTGATCGTTAACTACGTTGCGTCGCGCCTCGCGGCGACGGGTGTCGATGGATTCATGCTGGACAACTTCGAAATCGTGGGCCACGGCGCGAATGCGGCGCAGGGCCCGTGCAATACCGCTTGCGCGCAAGGCGGTCTGGACCTCGTTGCGCAGTTGCGCACGGAATTCCCGAACCTGACGATCATGCTGAACAATGCGCCGACGTCGGCCCTCAGCGGTTCAAGCGGTGGCGTGTCGTTCCCGATGCTAGTGGATGGCAACTTCGCCGAACAGGTATTTCTGCCGTCGCTGGACAGTTCGCTGTTGCAAGAGCTGCAGACATGGAAGAGTACGGAGGCGCAGTTGCCACGCAGCGCGTTCTTTACAGGCACACTCGACTACGTCAGCAGTTGCTCGGACAGCACGGACGCGCAAAACGGCTGGAATGCCAGCGTCGCGGCGGGATTTAGCCCGTCGATCGCGACCTCGGCACTTGATCAGGTTTGCTGGTGGTCGTTCCTGCCGGCAGTGACGTCGAACTAAACACGGGCGGTCCGCAACGTCGTCCGCTCGAAGATTGCGGCGCGATCAATGCACTTGTGGCACTAGCTCAAGCCGGTGCACCGTGGCACCCGGCAAGAACGGCGTGGTGTCGCCGTGTACCCATGCTTCGTGACCCGCCAGAAAGTATGGCGAGAGCGGATTGCCGGACTCCCCGCCCGGCGTTTCGAAGATACCCTCCTGCTCGCGTCCCGGCGACACGATCATCCGCTCAGACGCGCCGAACGAAGGTGCTTGCACGCGTGGCATATTGAAGTCGCCCGGCAGCGGATCATGCGGTGCACCGAGCCAGCCGCGTATCCATGGCAGCCAGCTTGGGACAATCCGCGCGAACGGATGCTCGATGGCCGCGCGGTTGCGATCTCCCCAGCGCGCATCCGATACGTTCACGTCCGGCGGTAACTGGTCGATTGCGTGGTCGACGCGGTTGAGCATGAACGTGTGCCAGTCGGCGATGCCATCAGGCACCCATGCCTGATGGGCCACGAGCGCTTCCATGACCGCGTCGTAGCGTGAACTCGCTGCGCGAAAGCCCGTCTGCGGGTTGTCCGCGTTGGTGCCAAAGCTCGCCGGGATATCCTTGTCGAGCTTGCCGAACCATGCGTCGTACAGTGAGAAATAGAACGCGCGCACGAGGCGGTAACCAATGGCGTCGGCGTCGGCGCGGCCGTTCCATGCGAGCACCTGACGGCGGAATTCGGCACGCTGCGGATGGTCGCGCAACGCATCGGCGTCGAGCGCAGAGAGGGCGAGACGACGCCAACTGTCGATCCATAGAGCGCGGTCGTCGGTCTGGATAGCCAGCATGTCGCGCTCGTTTGCGTGTGGCAGCGCGAGCAGGTCATCGCGAATCTGCGATGCACGCGCACCGAGGTCGGCGCCGGCATCGCCAAGCAGCCCCGCTTCGGCTGGCGGCAGCGTGTGGTTGTTCGCGGTCCACAGGCGCCCAAGCGGCGGGGCGATTCGCGACGGGTAATTCGCGGGTTCGAGGTAGCCTTGCCAGCCCTGATAGCTGGCGGAATCAAAGGGCAGGTCATCGAACGAATTGTTCGCAGCTGTCGCACCGTTGGTCCAGTGCGGTAGCGGTCCGGCCAGCGTCCAGCCTATCTTGCCGTGCGAATCGGCGACCATGAAGTTCTGCGTTGGAATTCCGCTCGTTTGCGCCGTATGCAGCGCGTCCTCGACGCTTGTGCTGTCTTCGAGTCGCTGCAGGTTGACGTTGACGGCCTGCGGGTCGTGAGCGACCCAGCGCAACGCGTAAGTGTGCGAGCCGACCACGATCTCAGGACCCCATTGCGTATCGGCGACTGGCAGATCGACCGACGCGCCACCCTTCACGTCGATGCGTTCGTGATGCACGGTTGCACTCTGCCAGCTTCCGTCGGGGGTCTTGTACTGCGTTGGATCAGCAGGGTTGCGCTGCAGCTCGATCAGGTCGATGAAGAGGCCGTAGCTGTTGGTGAAGCCCCAGGCAATCTGTCCGTTACTGCCGGCGATGACGAGCGGCGTACCGGGCAGGCTGACGCCGGTCACGCGCCGCGGATGCCCGTCCAGGCCTGGCCACGTGAGCGACAGGCGATACCAGATGTTGGGCAGCGAGAGGCCCAGGTGCATGTCGCTCGCGAGGAGCGCGCCGCCCTGTGCGCTGTGTGCGCCATCGACCGCCCAGCCGTTGCTGCCGATCATGGAATTGGCGGCCATCAGGTCGCCGTAGACAGGATCGGTCGCAGGCAGTGCGACGTTTGCTGTCTTCGAGGCACGGAGCCAGTCAGGGCGCGTGGCGGGCGGCGTCGTGAGGTCGACCGGGGGAGGTTTGGCGACGTCGAACGGCGCGTCCCAGTGGCTCGTTGCCGGCAGCAGGAACGCGAACAGATCGGCGGGGACACGCTGACGCAGCGCCGCGCGCGAGAGGATGTGGCTCACCTCACCTGACTGGAGATCGAAATACATCGCGTAGACGACGAGGAGGGTGTCCTCGGGCCGCCAGGCGGCCGGCTGGGTACGCAGCACCCAGTACTCGAATGGCCGCGACGAAAGTGACGCCAGTCCGTCGTTGACGCCCGCTGTGTAACGGTCGATCAGCGTGCGCTGATCAGCGGGCATGGCGTCAATTCGCGCGCGGGCGCGTTCGCGGAAACGGTTCGGGCGGTTGCTGCGGTCGAGGTTGAGCGCGGCCGGCCCGATCAGCGCGGCCATCTCCCCCGCGGCGACGCGGCGCAGCAGGTCCATCTGGAAGAAGCGATCTTGCGCATGGGCAAAGCCAGTGGCATAGGCCACGTCTGCTCGTGTGCTCCCATGCACGGTGGGTACGCCGAGCGTATCGCGTTCGATCGTGACCGCAGCAGAGAGCGTCGCTGCGTTGTGTGTGCCGTCGAGTTGCGGCAGGCTGGCGCGTAGCGTCAACCAGGCTGCGAGCACGATGGCGGCGAGGATCAGGACGAGGACGTAGAACGAGCGGAGCAACCAGTTGGCGCGCGGCTGTCGAAAGGAGAGACTCGGGCGATTCATCGCGGATGACGAATGGTGTGGTTGCGGTCAGATGGTGCGGTCGGGTAAGCCGGTGGCGTATGACCATAGCACGGGCAGGTTTTTCGGTGTGGCCCGTTAGCGTTTAGGGCCGGTAGAATGAGTCTCCCCCGGGGCATTTAATGCGACAGTTGACATGGACAAAGAACCAATCAGGATTGCAACGCGGGAAGAAGCGATGGAAATTGGCAAGCGTCTGCGGGCGTTTAATGTCTCCGTCGTAGGTGAACACCGCTTCGAGCCGCTGTGGCTCGTTCACCCGGGAGCGGATGGCGAGATTATCGGTGGCGTCGTCGGCGAAGTCGGATTTGACTGGCTCCATCTCAACATCTTGTGGGTCGCGGAAGCTCATCGTAAGACGGGTCTGGGGTCTGCGTTGCTTGCCGCGGCAGAGCGGGCGGCTATCGATATTGGCGCGCGGCAAGCGTGGCTAGACACCTTCGAGTGGCAGGCTGAAGGTTTTTATCTCAAGCATGGCTATAGTGTGTTTGGGCGCCTTGAGGATTTCCCGGAAGGCCAGCAGCGGATGTTTATGCGTAAGACGTTGGTCAACGTTTGATGTGAAGTGAAGCGGATTGTCATGTAGCGCCGCTCTATCTATACCTCATTTTCTCCGCTCAACGAAAGGTGGGATCTATGCGCACATCCTCGACTCGTGGGGCCGTACTTCTTTTGATCGACTTGCAAAACGCGATTGATCATCCTGACTGGGGCGTTCGGAACAAGCCTTTCGCGGAGGAAAAAATTTCTCGGCTGCTGACTCGCTGGCGCGCCGAGAAGTGGCCAGTCTGGCACGTGCGGCACGACTCCGTTGAGCCTGCTTCGCACTACCGGCCTGGACAACCGGGCCACGATTTCAAACCCGAGGTCGCTCCGTTGCCCGGCGAGCCCGTTATTCCGAAGCGCACCAACAACGCGTTCATCGGCACAGGTCTCGAGGATCGCCTGCGCGAGGGTGGCCATACAACGCTCGTGGTGGTCGGCGTGATTACGAATAACTCTGTCGAGGCAACGGTCCGGATGGCGGGCAACCTCGGCTTCGATACTTACCTTGTCGAGGACGGCTGCTTTACGTTCGGGCGTGCGGACTGGAACGGTCGCTTTTGGAGCGCGGAAGAAGTCCACGCTATATCGCTCGCAAACCTTCACGGTGAATACTGCACAGTCGTCACTGCCGAAGAAGCGCTAAACGACGCGTCTTAAGCGCGCTCATCCGAGCGATGCCGCGTCTCCGGCATGCGCAAATAGACAATCAACGATATTGCAGCCCACGCCGTCACGTACCAATAGAAATACGACTCGTGACCGTCGGCCTTGAAGCGCAGGGCGACGAACTCGGTCGTGCCGCCGAGAATCGCCGTGGTCAGCGCATACGGCAAACCTACCGCCAGGGCGCGAATTCTCGCGGGGAATAACTCGGTCTTAGCGAGCATGTGAACCGACGTAAACCCACTCAGCATGACGAGCCCAAGGAACGCGAGCACAAACGCAACAACCGGATCATGCGTATGCGAAAGCGCGGTGAAGAGCGGCACCGAAAACAGCGTACAACTCAATCCGAAGCAGATCAGCACCGGCCGCCGGCCGAAGAAGTCTGAGGCGAGGCCAAACAGCGGCTGCAGCGGCATATAAAGCAGGAGCGCCGCCGCCGAGGCGAGCGTTCCCGCTTCACGCGACAGACCAACCGTGTTGACGAGAAACTTCTGCATGTACACCGTGTACGTATAGAAGGCGACCGTCCCGCCCACCGTGATTCCGATGGCGAGCAGCAACTGGCGCCAGTGCGCCAGCATCTCGCGGCTGATCGGCGGTCCGTGCTTGCTGGCGCTCTCGGTGAACGCTTCGGTTTCCTCGACATTGCGGCGCATGTACATCGCAAACAGCGCCAGCAGTCCGCCGATCGCGAACGGAATGCGCCAGGCCCATCGGTCGATCTGTCCTGGCGTGAACAGCACGTGCTGCATGACGAGCAAAAGGCCGAGCGCAAGCAATTGCCCAGCCACCACGCTCACTTGCAGAAACCCAAGGTAATAGCCGCGCTGGTTATGCGGCGCAATCTCACTCAGATAGGTCGCGCTTGTGCCGTATTCGCCGCCCATGCTCAAGCCTTGCAGCAAGCGGGCGACGATCAGGACCGACGGCGCAAACACGCCGATCGTCGCGTAGCCTGGCGTGACCGCAATCATCATCGAACCGATGCACATACCCAGCACCGACCACGTGAGCGCCGTTTTGCGGCCCTGCCTGTCGGCGTAAAGCCCGATCAACCAGCTACCGAGAGGCCGCGCAATATAGCCGACCGCCGCGATTGCCGCGGTGTTCATTAACTGGACGGTTGGCTTGTCGCTGGGGAAAAAGGCCTTGGCGAAGTAGATCGCAAAGCTGCTGTACGCGAGGAAGTCGTACCACTCGATCACATTGCCGGTCAGTCCACCGACAATCGAGCGCAAACGCACTGGGCCCGCGTGCGTGCGCGCTTCAAGGC
>NZ_JAMFSB010000246.1 GCF_026225065.1 Paraburkholderia sp.
AAAAAATCCCTTGACAAGTTACATCATCACTTTGTAACCTATAAATACGCACTAGACAGGTTACAAAGAGACGTCGATGTGCGGGCACCCAAAGCGACACCCACTTTCTTGTAAGGAGCGAAAAATGGCGATTGGCAACGTGAGCGTGGTGCTTGTGCACGGCGCATGGGCAGACGGTTCGAGCTGGAGCAAGGTCATCGAGCGTCTGGAAGGACAGGGCATCCGGGCGGTCGCGGCACCGTTGCCGCTCACGTCGCTACAGGACGACGTAGCGGCGCTGAACAGAACACTTGAGCGAATCGACGGTCCGGTTGTGCTTGCCGGGCACGCTTACGCCGGCGGGGTGGTCGGGTCGGCGCGCGCAGACAACATCAAGGCCCTGGTCTATGTGGCGGCTCTGGCGCCCGACGAAGGCGAAACCGTTGGCGAGGTCTTCTACCGCGCTGAACCGCATCCGCAGGCGCCCAAGCTTGCGCCGGACCAGCACGGTCTGATCTGGTTGCCTGACGAGGCCTTCCCGGCGGCGTTCGCACAACATGCGGCTTCACAAGAGCTGACGGTGCTCCGCGCGGTTCAGCGCCCCATTTCGGTTGCCTGTATTGGCGAGCCGGTGGCACGTCCGCTTTGGAAAGACGTTCCGAGCTGGTTCCTGATCGCCGAGCAGGACCGCATGATCAGCCACGACACGCAGCAGTTCATGGCGCAGCGGATGAACGCGCGAGCGCATTCGTACCCGGTCGATCACGCGCCCATGATCACGTCCCCCAACGACGTGACGACGGTGATCGTCGAAGCGGTCGACGCAGTATCGGCTCAATAAAGACGCGGGCCACATTCGTATCCATGCACACCCTCTGCCTGCACCGCAGGCAGACCCGTTGATTCATCCAGGAGAAAACTCATGTCCTCTATTAGCTATCGTTTCGCCGACGTAGACGGCGTCAAGGTGTTCTATCGTGAAGCCGGTCGTCAAGGCGCCCCGAAACTGCTGCTTCTGCACGGCTTTCCGAGTTCGAGCCACATGTTTCGCGATCTGATTCCGAAGCTGGCCGATCGCTTCCATATCGTCGCTCCCGACTTGCCGGGTTTTGGGCAGTCTGACATGCCGGCTCGCGAAGGTTTTGCATACACGTTCGACCACATCGCAGAGGTCATTGGGCGTTTCACCGAGGTGGTCGGTTTCGACCGGTTTGCCATGTACGTATTCGATTACGGCGCGCCAACGGGCTTCCGGCTTGCCGTTAAGCATCCCGAACGGATCGCCGCGATCATCTCGCAGAACGGCAACGCTTACGAAGAGGGTTTGAGCGAAGGATGGAATCCGATCCGCGCCTACTGGAAAGAGGCTTCGCAGGCGAATCGCGAGGCGCTTCGCGCGCTGCTGACACATGAAACGACCGTATGGCAGTACACGCACGGCGTGCCGGACGCGTCCCTCGTGTCACCGGACGGCTACTCGCTCGACGAGTTCTATCTGAGCCGTCCAGGTGCAGATGAAGTCCAGCTCGACCTGTTCCGCGACTATCGGAGCAATGTCGCGTTATACCCGGCGTTCCAGCAGTATTTCCGCACTCACCAACCGCCGCTTCTTGCGGTGTGGGGGAAAAACGACCCGTTCTTTCTGCCCGCGGGCGCCGAAGCATTCCGGCGCGACCTGCCGGCGGCAGTGGTGCGCTTTCTCGATACCGGGCACTTCGCGCTGGAAACGCATGCTGCGGAAATCGCTGCTGCGATTGGCGAGTTCTTAACCCCGTAGGAGCGTCCCTGAAATTCAGTCGTTGCTGGCGATTCTCGTTTGCGATACATTATGCTCGTTTATGATCGATTTAATCCACCGAGCAAGGATCGCCAGATGCAACGAACCCGACAGGACGCAATGGATGGGCTGCTGCCCGAGGAGCGTGAGCGGCTCATCCTCGAGCGTCTGCGTACCCAGGGACGGGTGCTGGCGTCCGAAATCGCGGCCGAACTCAACACGTCGGAGCACACGGTCCGCCGCCACCTGCGCGACCTCGCCAGCGCCGGACTGTGTAAGCGAGTGTATGGCGGCGCCCTGCTGACTTCGCCATCTCATCTGAGCGCATCGACGCGCATGAAGGCAGCGGTGGATCGCAAGCAACGCCTTGCCATCGCCGCTGCGTCGATCGTGCAGCCCGGGCAGGTGATCCTGCTGGACGCCGGTTCGACCAACGTTGCGATCGCGCAGGCGCTTCCGGACAACGCAGGACTGACCGTCGTGACGAACTCGCCAGAGGCTTGCCTGCGTCTGCTGGATCGACCGGGCTTCGACGTCGTTCTCATCGGCGGCCGGGTCGGTGGTGATGTCGCGGGCGCAACCGGTTCGACTGCGTTGCTGCAGGTCCAGCAGATCAAGGCTGACCTCTGCTTCCTGGGAGCCTGCGCACTCGATACCGCCGAAGGCATTGCCGCCTTCAATGCCGAAGATGCCGAACTCAAACGCGCCATGCTCAAGTCGAGCAGTTTGCTCGCGATAGCCATGACGACCGAGAAGCTGATGACAGCGGCGCCTTTCGTTGTCGGGCCAGCGTCCGCTATCGACTGTCTGATCGTTGAAGCCGATCTTGCCGCGGCTCGCATAAGCGAACTCGAAAAAGTCTGCGACAACGTGATGGTTGCAACGTCATGAAGCCGATCAGGGAACGTCTTGCAACCCTCGCGGTTTTTCTCGCGAACGGCTTTGGGATCGGCGCGTGGGCGGTCGAAATTCCGCGCATCAAGGAGCACCTCTCGCTGAGCGACAGTGCGTTGGGAATGGCGCTGTTCTGTTTCGCGCTGGGCGCGATCGTCGCCATGCCGCTTGCGGGGAGGCTCGCTCCGCGCTTCGGCAGCGGCCGGGCAACTGCGCTACTTGGCGTGGCCTTTTTTATCGCCCTGCCACTACCCGCGTTTGCGCCCAATCTTCCATTGCTCTGCCTTGTACTCGTCCTGCTTGGCGCGGCAAATGGTGCTCTGGACGTTTCGATGAACGGTCACGCCAGCGCGATCGAAACGCAGTGGCGCTCGCCGATCATGTCGTCATTTCATGCTGCATGGAGCGCAGGAGGCCTAACGGGTGCGGCGACGGGCGCGATGATAGAGAAATGGGGCTTCGGCGCCGCCGGCGGTTTATTGCTTCCCGATGCTTTCATTGGAGCGCTGATTGTCGCGGCGGCGGTTCTCGCACTGCGCGATGTCGGGGCCCGCGCAAGCAAGGCAGCCGGTGGCTTCGCGTTGCCAGACGCAAGCGTGATGAAGCTCGCTGCGTTGGCCTTTCTTTGCATGATGGTTGAAGGCGCGGTGGCCGACTGGAGCGCCGTTTTCCTGCGCTCTGTTCTAAATCGGGAAGCAAGCGTTGCGGCCATTGGCTATTCCGCGTTTGCCTTCTCGATGGCGGCCTGCCGCGTGATCGGCGACGTGTCCGTGCGCCGGTTGGGGGCAAGTACCGTGGTCGGACTCGGTGGTTTTCTGGCAGCAAGCGGCTTTGCCCTTGTGCTGGGCTTACCGAGTGTCTGGACCGCCGTCGTCGGGTTTGTGCTTGTCGGTCTCGGCCTTGCCAATATCGTGCCGGTTATTTTCAGCGCTGCGGGCCGCTCGGCTGCGACGCCAACTGTCGGCGTGTCGATGGCGGCCACTGCGGGTTATGCGGGCTTTCTGGTGGGACCACCATTGATTGGATTCGGCGCGGGCTTCCTCGGCTTAAGGCTGGCGTTGTGCGCGCTGCTGATTGCAGCGTTGATCGTCTGCGCTGTGGGTGGCAGGGCCGTGCGGAGTGCGGGCATGTCGACTCGTCTGGCGACATCGAAATAGGATACGCTAGCGAAAATCCCGCTCGACAGTACAGCGCTCCGCTCAGTTGGTGATACGGCTATCCCGCAAGTCGGCCGACGGCTGGCCGCGCACGTTTTCCGCCACGCCTGAACCGGCCTTGACGCTGCCGTCAGGCTGCGGAACTTCCACCGGCTTGACTTCGACGGGGGCCGTGCCGTTTTCCTTCAAACCGAGCTTGTCAGCGGTTTGGGGAGACACA
>NZ_JAMFSB010000247.1 GCF_026225065.1 Paraburkholderia sp.
GATACCCTGAACAAACTTGCCGCAAAAGGCAAGCTGATCGAAGCCGATGCACACGCCGCGTTGGCGCGCATTCATGCCGCCGGTGCGATTGGCGACCTGGCCGATTGCGACGTGGTGATCGAAGCGATCGTGGAAAAGCTGGACGTCAAGCGGGAGTTGTTCCGCGAGTTGGAAGGCGTGGTTGGCGAAAATTGCATCCTGGCGTCGAATACGTCGTCGCTTTCCATCACGGCCATTGCCGCCGGCTGTGCCAAACCGGAGCGCGTGGTCGGGCTGCACTTCTTCAATCCCGTGCCGCTGATGAAAGTAGTCGAAGTGATCGACGGCCTGCGGGGAGACCCCGCTGCCGGTGACGCGCTCATGGCGCTCGGCCGCCAGATGGGCCACACGGCGGTGCGCGCGAAGGACATGCCTGGGTTCATCGTGAATCACGCCGGGCGCGGCATGAACACCGAGGGTCTGCGGATCGCGAGCGAAGGCGTGGCGAGCTTCGCGGATGTTGACCGGATCATGCGTGAACAAGCGGGCTTCCGGCTCGGGCCGTTCGAGTTGCTCGACCTGACGGCGCTCGACGTCTCGCATCCCGTGATGGAATCGATCTATCACCAGTTCTACGAGGAACCGCGCTTCACGCCGTCGCCTATAACCGGTACGCGGCTCGCCGGTGGTTTGATTGGGCGCAAGGTTGGCGAGGGGTTTTATAAGTATGTGGACGGCAAACAGCAGATTCCCGAGGAAGCGCAGGCGCCTACAACGCTGCCGCGTCGTGTGTGGGTGAGCCGCTCATCTGCCCATGCACGTGAAGAGGTGTTCCGCCTGATTGCGAAGATGGAAACGGCTGTCACTATCGATACCGGCGGCACCCCGGCGCCGGACTCGCTGATCATCGTCACACCGCTCGGCCACGATGCCACCACCGCAGCCGTTGCGGAAAAACTGGACGCGTCGCGCACGGTCGCTATCGACACCTTGTTCCCGCTCGCCGATGCCGCCCGCCGCACCATCATGACCACGCCTGCCACGACCGCCGAATTCCGCGACGCCGCGCACGCGCTCTTCGCATTCGATGGCGTCCCCGTCACCGTGATCCGCGATTCGACCGGGTTTGTCGCTCAGCGCGTGGTGGCGACTATCGTCAACATTGGTTGCGATATCGCGCAGCAGCGCATTGCATCGCCTGCGGATATTGATCTCGCCGTCACGCTCGGCCTGGGTTATCCGCGTGGCCCGCTAGCGCTGGGCGATGCGCTCGGCGCGAGCACCATCCTCACTATCCTGCGCAATATACAGTCCGTGCTGGGCGATCCGCGGTATCGTCCATCGCCGTGGCTCGCGCGCCGTGCGCAGCTCGGCCTGTCGCTCACCCTTGACGAGGCCGCAGCATGAGCGCCGAACTGCTCTCTGTCCGCCCTGCCGAAAGCGACACCACGCTCGTTCTCAAGCTGTCCAATCCGGGCGCCCGCAACGCGCTGCATCCGGATATGTACACGGCCGGCATTGAAGCGATCAACACGGCTGAGCGTGATACATCGGTGCGCGCAATCGTGCTGACCGGTGCC
>NZ_JAMFSB010000248.1 GCF_026225065.1 Paraburkholderia sp.
GGCGGCCCAGATCGTCGTCGTGACTCATCGCAGACTCCGGGCGAGTGATTCGAACAGACGGTCGGTGTCGAGCAGGCCAATCGTGCGCTCGTGCCATGCAAGCACGCCACATGAATGCGAGGCGCTGGCATGTGCGAGCGTCGTCGGTACCGGCAGCAGCGCACTGGACGCGAAGCGCACCACGCCCTCGACTTCATCTACCGGAAAAGCCACCGGCTCTCCGCGATGCGCGGCGACCAGCATGCGCGCATAGCTGTTGCGCGATGCGTATTTGCCACTGGACGCGCGATCCAGATGCAGCAGTTCGCCAAGCGAAGCGGCCACCGTCAGTGCGCCGCGAATATTGACGAGCCCAAGGACGACGCGATTGCGCCGATGCGGCAGGGAATGGATCGGCCGCATGTCGTCGACCTGACGCAGCGCAGCCGTCGGCAAACCAAGCCATTCGTCGGCAATGCGAAATACCAGCGCCGATTGCGTGGCCGCGGACGCGGCGCTCGTATCGGTTGCGCGCGACGTCTGCGACGTGCCGTCGTGAGGCAGCCCGCGCGGTTTCAAAGCTGCCGCCGCAGGCACGAGATCCGCTTCGTCGAGCGGCCGATCAAGCAGCCGTGCCGCAGCCTGCTCGAACACGGGGCAGTTGAGACAGCGCGAATGCTCGGCCAGTTTCGGGCATGAGCCGTCGCCGCGCGTGCCGATACGATTCCAGCAATCGTCGATGAACGTGACCATGCCCTTGGTCTCAATAGCGCCGTGAGCCATGCTTGCCTCGCGGTAGGTTCAAAGGGTCATCCGTTGCTTTCGTGGCGCTTGTCGTGGGCGTCATCTGGTGCGCCTTGGACGCGGCGCGCTGGGCACGTCGCATCAGTTGCTGCGCGCCGGCGCTGTCTCCCGTCATATCGAGCAGCGCGGCAAGGTGCGTGAGCGCCTCATAGTGGGCAGGCTCGAGATAGAGCGTCTTGCGGTAATAGTCGCTCGCGTCGGCTGTACGTCCCCGCGCGTCGGCGATCAGGCCAAGCAGATAGAACGCCTCTGCGTCCGTGCCATGCACGTTGACAAATGCCTGCGCCACCTGCTCAGCCTTGTCGAATTCACCGGCGTCGGCGAGGCGGCCTGCTTCGGCGAGCGACTCGTCCGGAACCGCGGAAGCGCCAGGTTTCGCATGGGCGCCAGCTGATCCGTGTCCATGCGCTTGTCTGGTTGCGTGTGCGGGCGGCTGGGTAGTTGCATGCGCAAACGTTGCCGGGCGCGGCGCCGGCGCGACCGGCTGCGGACGTGTCGCAAAGGAGGGCGCCGCAGCAGCACGTGTAGCGGCGAAAGCCCCCGGCGCGGCTTGAGGCGCCGCCGCTGTGTTGCCGGGTAACGTAAACGCGGGCGCGCACGGTTCCTCGGCCGGTGTGCGCTGAAACGCAAACGCCAGCGGAATGCGCGCCGAGCTAAGCGTATGACGCATCATCAAGCCAGTTTCCGCTGGTCCGACGAAGATCGTTCCACCGTCGGCCAGTCGCGCGTCGAGCAGATGGATCGCGCGATCCTGCGCATCGCGGTGAAAATAGATCAGCACGTTGCGGCAGAAAATGAAATCGTAGCGCGTGCCAGCGTTGTGCGACGGGTCGAACAGGTTCGCCTGCGTAAAACGCACCGCTTGCTGGATGCGTTCGTTCAGCACCCATCCGCCGTCGAGCGGATCGAAATGGCGGTCGCGAAACTCGAACTCGCCGCCGCGAAACGAATTGCGTCCGTAGACGGCTTTTTGCGCGAGCGCGATGGCGCGCGCACTGATGTCGAACGCGTCGACGGTAAAACGCTGCGCGCCGATCCCCGCATCGAACAGGGCCATTGCCACTGAATACGGTTCTTCACCGCTCGAGCAGGGCACGCTGAGCACCCGCGCCACACGGGCCGGATCGCGCGCCAGCTTTTCATTGACGAGCCGCGCCAGCGCGACAAACGCTTCGCGGTCGCGAAAAAACCAGGTCTCGGGGACCACCAGTGCTTCGATTAGCGCCAGGCGTTCTTCGGGCGAATCGATTAGCAGTCGCCAATAAGCGTCTACAGCGTCTTCGGCGACGGCCTTGACGGGGTCGACAGACAGCGTGAGGCGCACCCGGTCCTGCACCGCGCGCTCAAGGGCATTGATGCCGAGCGAGGACGCGTCGATCCCGGTCTCCTGGGAGAGCCAGGTTTCGAAGCAGGGATCGGTGGGGTTCATGGGGCGGTTCAGGTTGTTGTACGCGTCATGCGGTTCGCTCGTCACGTGCGTCAAGGTCCAGCGGGCGGTTGCGCTGCTTCGGCTTGCGGAAACAACAAGGCCTTCACTTCGTCGGTAAGCATTTGCTGTACCTCGACCCATTGCACGAGACCTACGCCGTCGTTTGCGACCGGCCCGAGCCAGCGCGCATGAGGCGTGGCGATACCGCTTTCGGCAAACCGCTCGTGTTCGATGCGCCGCGTCTGCGTGGCGCGCTCGACGATCAGGCCAAGCAGATGCTCGGACTCGCCGCCGTCATCGCGCGCTGACGCCTCGCCCCCGTCCGCAGCCCGGTAATGAACCAGCACCAGGCGCGTAGAGCGAAGTTGCCGCGCTGGGCGGCCGAGTGCAAGCTGCGATATGTCGATCACCGGCACCGTTTCACCATGCCGCTCGAACATGCCAGCCACCCAGGCGGGTGCACCGGGGATCGACTTGGTGGGCGCAAGCGCCAGCACTTCGACGATCCCAGCCGCGTCGAGCGCGTAGCGGTCGCCGTCCAGATCGAACAGGAGGAAGAGCATCGCGATGGCCTGTGCTTAGCGGGTAGCCGGCGTCACGCGTCGATCTTGAAGCGCGACACGCCGGTGCGCAACTGGTTGGCGACCAGCGTGAGGTCGTCGATCGCCTGCGACGACTGGCGCAGCGACTCGGCGGTCTGCTGCGCCGCCTCGGAGAGTTGCGACAGCGCCTGGTTGATCTGCTCGGCGCTGGTGGCCTGGGTCTGCATCCCCTCGTTGACCATCTGGAAGCGCGGCGCGAGCGTCTGCACTTCGTTGATGATCTGCGAGAGCTGGCCGCCCACCTGCTGTACGTCGCGCATGCCGCGGCGCACTTCCTCGGAGAACTTGTCCATGCCCATCACGCCAGCCGAAACGGCCGACTGGATTTCCTTGACGGTCTGCTCGATGTCGTAGGTCGCCACCGCGGTCTGGTCCGCAAGACGGCGGATTTCGGTCGCCACCACTGCGAACCCACGGCCGTATTCGCCGGCCTTTTCGGCTTCGATCGCCGCGTTCAGCGAGAGCAGGTTGGTCTGGTCGGCCACCTTGGTAATGGTCGCGACGACCTGATTGATGTTGACCGCTTTCTCATTGAGGATGGCCAGCTTGGCGTTCACCGAACCTGCTGCCTCCATCACGCTGCGCATGGTGTCTTCCATGCGCGTGAGGCCGCTTTGGCTCGCGCCCGCGAGCGTTGCCGACTGCTCGGCCACACCGGCGACTTCGTTCATCGTG
This sequence comes from Paraburkholderia sp., assembly GCF_026225065.1. Taxonomy (GTDB): domain Bacteria; phylum Pseudomonadota; class Gammaproteobacteria; order Burkholderiales; family Burkholderiaceae; genus Paraburkholderia. The sequence goes on from NZ_JAMFSB010000248.1 coordinate 3,490, forward strand.
CGCAACAGGTCGCGCGAGGTCGCGAAAATCTCGCGGGACGTGGCGCCGATTTCGGTGGTGGTCGCGGCCGTTTCGCTGGCAGTGGCCTGCTGTTCCTTCGACGTGGCGGCGATTTCCGTCACGGAAGTGGTGACCTGCAGCGACGACTTCTGCGCCTGCGAAACCAGACTCGTCAGTTCCTCGGCCATGCGGTTGAAGCCGTTTTCCAGTGTGCCGAATTCATCGCTGCGGCGCAGGTTCAACCGTTGCGCCAGATTGCCGGTGCGCATCACGTCGAGGACGTCCACCAGTCGGGCCATCGGCACCGTGACTGCTTTGAAGAGCCAGTAACCGGTCACGAGCGCGACCAGCAGCACCACGCCGAGCGCAGTGGCCAACGTGATTTCAGTGCCGCTCACCGAGGTGCGGATCAACTGGGCGGAATCGTCGGCCTGAGCGTGGTTCTCCGCGACCAGCACGTTCGCGGCGCGGATCAGGTTGTCCCACGTAGGTGTCATCTCAACGAACTGTGCTTGCGCCGCGGGCCTCGATGTACGGGCCTGCGTCGCGGCCTGGTTGCAGAGCGCCAGATACTGGTCGTAGGCGGTCTTGAAGGTGTTGAAACGTTCGCGGTCGTCGTCGCGGAACACCGTGCTCTGGTAGTCGGCGGAGACCTTGTCGAAGGCGCGCAGAATCTCGGGCAGCTTGTCGAGATCGCGCGCCATGCTTTGCGCGTCCGGATCGACGAAGATCGCGCGTTCCAGCGTCGCATAGCTCTCGTTGGCCGCCGCGCGCAGGCTGGTGGCGAGGTACAGGCCGGGCACCGAGTCGCGGCGCAGGCTGACGGCCTCTTCGTCGATCGAACGCAGCCGCGTGTATGAAATGACGGCCATTACCAGCATCAGCAGGAAAAGCCCCCCAAAGCAGAGCACGATGCGTGTGCCCAGGGTAAACCGGCCGCTGCTGAGCATGCCCGGCAGGTTCGTGTTGCTCGCACGTGGCGTGACAGTGGCCATTTTCGATGTCTCTCTCTGACGATTGGTCCGTGGACGCGAGCCCACAAATGCATTTTTTGCCCGTTTCGGCCCAGGATACGACGCTACACCCGCGGCCTGGAAGTCGATCGGGAGATTAGTGAGGGTAAATTGTGCCAGAGTCGGCTATGAGAATCGCAGTTTGTGTTCACATGGCGGCTCTTACTCTGCGGGTTTCCCCTCATCCGATCGTGCTTGACCACTCAAATTCGGCGCCTTAGATTTCATACATGTTCCTACATGTACTTTAGTTGTTGTGCAAAAAGGAACAGGTGGGCGCATCCGCCACCCGCCAATCCGATATCGCTCATCATGAACATTCGCCTGCCGGCCGCTGTAATGTTGATTTGCCTTGCACCCGCCGCGCGCGCGGATTCGAGCGTCACCTTGTATGGCATCGTGGACGAGTTCGTCCAGGTGGTGAACACGGGCAGCGGATATACCGGTGCGGTGGGTTCGTCGGGGCAATGGGCGAGCCGTATCGGCCTGCGCGGCAGCGAGGATATCGGCGGCGGTAACCACATCAATTTCGATCTGCAGAACGGCTTCAACCCCAACGACGGCACGTTTGCCTCGCCGGGCAGCCTGTTCAATCGTGCCGCCTGGGTGGGCGTATCCGGAGGATGGGGCGAGTTGCGCGCTGGCCGCCAGAACTCGCCGGTATTCAACGACCAGGGCGGACTCGACGCGTTCGGCGCGGCCACCCAGGCATCCGGCTTCAGCAATTTCATGACCTATACGGTGCGAACGAGCAACACGGTCTCGTACACGTCACCGACGTTGGCCGGTTTGCAGTTCAGCCTTTACACGGGTCTTGGCGATGCCGGCGGGTTCCGCTCGCCGGGCTCGAGCTATCAGGCGGATGTCACCTACTCGCGGGGACCGGTGGCCGCCGTGTTCGCAGCGCAAGCCGTGAAGAACGCAGATGGCAGTGCGACCGACCGGACCGAGGAGGCCGGGCTGTCCTGGCAAATCGGCAAGACCACGCTATACGCGGGATGGAGCGGCTCCAGGTGGGCCGATATCGATCTGGACGTGAACGTATACGGCGCATCGGCGCTATATCAGTTCACGCCGTCGAGCGCGCTCGCGTTCGGCTACACCTATCTGCACGACGAGACGGGACAAGGCAACAACGCGAGCCAGCTCGCGGCGCTCTACACCTATACGCTGTCCAGACGCACGACCGTGTATAGCGCGCTGTCGTTCCTGCAAAACCACGGTCAGGCGGAATACCGGCTGGCCGGGTCGGCGAATGCGGGCTTGCCGCTTGCCTACCCCGGCGCCGATGCGCGCGGTTTTCAGTTGGGCATCGTGCAACGCTTTTAAGGAAAACATGTGCATACTTGTGCTTTTCGAATGACGGACCGGTTGGAGAGAAGGCCGGGGCCGCATGGGCACAGGAGCCGCAAGATGGTGAAACGGGCAGTGAAGAGCGATGAGGTCGGGCGTTCGAAGGCGCATATGGTGGCCGCCACAATCGAGCAGGACATTCTGAGTGGACGTTTGCCGTTCGGTCAGCAACTGGAAAGCGAGTACGAACTGGTCGAGCGCTTTGCGGTGAGCCGCAACACCGTGCGCAAAGGACTCGATCTGCTGACTAACGGCGGTCTGATTACGCGCAAAGGTGGGATCGGCTCGTTCGTGACGTTCAACGGCCAGACGATCGATGGGACGCTCGGCTGGACCACCGCCATCGAAAAGGCGGAGGGCGGTGCGCAGACCCGCTTGCTGCAGATTGCGCTGGTCGAAGACGAGGCGCTCGCGCAGGAGCTGAAGCTCACGCGTGCCAACTTCGTGGCGATTGACCGGATGCGAGTCATCGGTGCAGGCGCGCAATGCATTTCGCTGGAACGCAGCCGTCTGCCGTTCAGCGACGAGCTTGCGGCACTGCCGCTGCAAGGGCTCGTAGGCGGCTCGCTGAACCGCACGCTGATCGAGCACGGCATGGTGCCGCATCACGGCGAGCAATGGGCCGAGGTAGTCGGTCTCGAAGCGGCCGATGCACGCCTGCTCAAGCGCCGCGCCGGCACGTCGTTTCTGCGTTCGCGACGGCTCACGCGCGACCGCGACGAACGCATCATCGAGTACGTCGTGAGCTTGCTGGATCCGGCGTTTTTTGCACTACATCTGGAATTCTGATGTCTTCGTTTTTGGATTTGACTGACCCCGAACTGACCGATCGTGCGCGCGGCGCGTTTTACGGTCTTGCTCTTGGCGACGCTTACGGCATGCCGACGCAGTCGCTGAGCCGCGAGCGCATCGCTGAACAGTTCGGACGTATCGAGAAGCTGGAGAGCGCATTTGCCGATCAGCCGATTGCACCGAATCTGCCGGCCGGCTCCATCACTGACGACACCGAGCAGGCCATGCTGGTTGCCCGGCTCCTGGTGGACGGCAAGGGCACGATCGAGCCGAAGGCGTTCGCGCATGCGTTGATGAAGTGGGAAGCGTCAATGAAGGCGCGCGGCTCGCTCGACCTGCTCGGGCCTTCCACCAAACAGGCTATCGAGCGTATCGCCGCCGGTGAAGATCCCCTGCGTACCGGGCGCTTCGGGACCACCAACGGCGCGGCGATGCGCGTGACGCCGATCGGCATTGCGTTCGACCTGAAGCGGCGCGAGGCGTTTATCGATGCGGTGGTGCAGTCGTGTGTCGTGACGCATCACACCACGCTCGGCATTGCGAGCGCGGCCGCCGTGGCCGCGTCGGTTTCGGCGGGACTGAACGGCGCGAGCCTTGGTGCGGCTCTCGAGGCCGGTATCGACATGGCCGAGCAGGCGGCGAGCCGCGGCTTCTGGGTGGCAGGCGGACGGATCGGGCCTCGCCTGCGTCACGCCCGAGAACTGATCCACGGATCTGCGGAGCACGATGCGGCTGATGTGATTTACAACGTGATCGGCACCTCGGTCGCGTCGCAGGAGTCGGTGGTCGCCACCTTCGCGCTGGCGTTCGACGTCGAGCGCCGCGGTACCTCGATCGAGGCGGCGCTGGGCGCGGCAGCGAGCCTGGGCGGGGACACCGACACGATCGCCGCGATGCTAGGCGCAATTCTCGGCGCGTGCTCGGGTTATGGCGCGTTGCCGGCTGGACCTGTCGAGACGATTCGACGCGTGAACGCGCTCGATCTCGATCCGCTAGTCGACCGTTTGCTTGGATTGCGCGCCCGCTCTTTCTGACGCGCAGGTCCGTTTCGGTGGTTTCCTTCAATCTGGAGATTCGACTCAGATGGCTTCGTCACGCCCGTCAATCAGCGCTCGCCAAGTCGAGACGCGCGGTATCGAACCCGTACCGCTCAGCGAATGCCGTGGACATCCGCGCCAGCTCTTCTGGGTCTGGTTCGCCGCCAATATCAGCATTCTCGGACTACCGCTCGGCGCGACGCTCGTCGCTTTCCAGCATCTCGCGATCTGGCAGGCCGCGCTGGTGGCGATCGTCGGCGCCGCAGGATCGTTCGCGATTGTCGGGGTCATTTCGATTGCCGGGCGGCGCGGCCATGCACCGAGTCTGACGCTCTCGCGGGCGATCTTCGGGGTGCGCGGCAACATTGGGCCGACCATTGTGTCATTGCTCTCGCGGCTCGGCTGGGAGACGGTCAACACGACAACCGCCGCCTACGTGCTCCTCTCGCTCGCAACCATCGTGTTCGGCACCCCCGCGCAAGCGACCCATGCGCCGGTGCTCACGCTGGTGTTCATCGCCGTGTTTGTTGTGCTGACGCTGATCGTGTCGGGCTTCGGCCATGCCACACTGCTTGTGATCCAGAAGTGGTCCACTTATGTGTTCGGCGTACTCAACCTGATTGTGGCCGGCTTTCTCGCGACGCGGATCGACTGGCACGCCGTATTCCAGGCGGCACCCGCGCCGATGAGTGCGGTCGTCATCGGGATTGGCACCATTGCGGCGGGCACCGGAATCGGCTGGGCGAATGCGGGCGCGGATATGTCACGCTATCAGGCACCCACCGTCAAGGGACCGGCACTGGTGGCCTCGGCGGCTTTCGGCGCGGGTATTCCGCTGATTCTGCTGGTCACGCTCGGCGCACTGCTTGCGGCCGGCAACGATCAGCTCGCTTCGACCAGCGATCCGATTGCGACAATCCGGGACATGTTGCCGACCTGGATGGCAGTTCCTTATCTGATCACAGCGTTCGGCGGTCTGCTCCTGTCCAATTACCTGTCGGTCTATTCTGCAGGCCTGACGACGCTGACGCTGGGCCTGAAAGTCAAACGGGTCCAGGCGGTGGTGGTGGACGTAGTGGTGATTTTCACTGGCTCGATCTACTTCATGCTGATCGCCGGGAGTTTCTACGGTCCGTTTATCGGCTTTATCTCGCTGCTGGCCGTGCCGATTACGGCTTGGGTCGGTATTTGCCTGGTCGATCTGATGCATCGTCAGGAGTACTCTTCGACTGATCTGCTGGATGTCTCACCGCGTAGCGCTTACTGGTACAAAGGTGGTGTTGAGTGGCGTGCTTTCAGCGCATGGGCGATCGCCATCGCGCTTGGATTTTGCTTCCTGTCCACGGGCGAGATTCACGGTGTATGGGCAAATTCGTGGCTCGGTCGCAATGGCCTTGGCTGGATTGTCACCTTCGTGATTGCAGCGGGCGTGTATGCAAGCCTGGGTGGCGCACGCAGGTCGGCAAAAAACTGGAAGACAGCATGATTCAGGCAGCTCCCGAAAAAGTATCGCGATTGATCCATACCGGCCAGGTGATCGTCGATCTCGTCATGCAGATCGACGCGCTTCCGGCGCCGGGTGGCGACGTGCTTGCGACCAACGCTGGTTTCGAAGCAGGCGGTGGTTTCAATGTGATGGCTGCGGCGCGTCGCAACCACATGCGCGTGGTGTATGCAGGCGGTCATGGAAGCGGGCGTTTCGGTGACATGGCCCGTGCGGCGCTAGAGAAAGAGGGGGTGGATATCGCCGCTGCGCAAGTCGCGGCTCAGGACACGGGCTTATGTGTGGCCCTCGTCGACACACATGCCGAGCGCACCTTCGTTTCGCATATGGGTGCCGAGAGTGTGCTCGAACGTAGCGTACTGGATACGCTAGAGGTGACGCGGGACGATATCGTCTATGTGAGCGGTTATAGCCTGATGCTCGCTGACAAGGCTGCGGTGCTGGTCGCGTGGCTGGAGCAGTTACCTGTGGGGACGCGCGTGGCTTTCGATCCGGGGCCACTCGTCGATTCGATTGACGCTGCGGTGCTCGGGCGTGTGTTGGCCGTCGTGTCGATCTGGACAAGCAACCGGGCGGAAGCGCTGCGTTTCGCCGCTACTGACAATCTCGACGCAGCGTTCGATTTTATCGGCATGCGTTTGCGAGGCGCCGCGCTGACAGTTGTGCGTGACGGCGCGCGCGGGTGCGACCTGCGCGTAGCGGGACAACGCGATCATGTGCCCGGTTTCGCGGTCGAGGCGGTCGATACCAACGGCGCCGGCGATGCGCATACCGGTGTATTCCTCGCGATGCTGGCAAGGGGCGCCGATATGCGTACTGCCGCTACTCGCGCGAATGCAGCGGGGGCGCTGGCAGTTACGCGGTATGGTCCGGCGACCGCGCCGGATTCGACGCAAATTGACGTCTTTCTAGATTCGCGTGGCTGATTGATCGCCACGTACGCCGGCCCTCCGATTTCTTTCAAAGGCCCGGCGCATTTCACCCTCCGCTAAAGTCACCGGCACATGTTGTCCTCAGTGGCTTGCCTCATTCCATGCCGGCAGCGTCGCACCGTGGTAGACGCTGAGAATTTCCGCGGCCACGTTCGGCTGCTGATAACTCTGGACGAGAGCGTGGACCCATGGCGCATTCGCGTCCTTCGCATTGACGGCGAGGAAGTTGCGATACGGATTGCCGGTCACCTGTTCCTGGGCGATCCGTTCCTGCGGAATCTTGATGCCGGCCTTGACGGCCCAGTCCGTGTTGATCACGGCGGCGTCGAGATCGCCGATGGCGCGCCCCACGATACCCGCGTCGAGTTCCTTGATGTGGATGTGCTTCGGATTGTCTGCAATGTCGCGGGCGGTCGGCAGCAGGCCGACATCGGCACGCAGCGTGATCAGATGCTGGGCCTGCAGCAACAGCAGCGAGCGGCCTTCGTTACTCGGGTCGTTCGGCACGCCGATGGTCGCACCATCCGGAAGATCGGCAACCGATTTGACCTTGCGCGAATACAGACCAATAGGCTGCACATAGGTAAAGCCCACCGGCACGATCTGATAGCCGCGCGCCTTGATCTGCGCGTCGAGATACGGCTTGTGCTGGAACGAATTGGCGTCGAGGTCGTGCTCCGAGAGCGCTTCATTGGGCTGCGTGTAATCGGAGAACGTCGTGACCTTGATCACCAGCCCCTGCTTGGCAGCGTTTGCGGCAACGACGCGCCACACGTCTTCATCTTCGCCGGACATGATGCCGACGCGCAGGGTTTGCGGCGCTGCGAATGAAAGTTGCGAGGTGGCGACGCCCAGGGCGAACACGACAGTGGCCAGCGCGGTTTTAAGCAGGTTTCGTTTATTCATGAGACACGGTGGTCATGGAGTTGATGATGGCCGAATCCTATGTAAGAGGTCAGGTTGCTGGCAAATACTTTTCCGTTCGTTGCTAACTCCGCTGAGGCATATATAAAAAGTGCGAAACGGCTCTATCCACGATTGGATATTTGCTTAACGCGAAAGATCGTTTCGACGCATCGACGTTGACGCGTAAGATTCCGTGCTCCATTGGAAACGGGGCGCTCCGTCTGGTCTGCCCCAACACGCTACCCACGACGTTGGCTACAAGTGAAGCCAACGCGATCCGTCAATCATGGACACACGACAATGAACCATTCGACAATCCGGGGCCGCCGGACCTTCCTTGCTGCTCTCGGCGCAACGCTCGCGGGCACCGCACTGCCTGCGTGGGCCACGTTCAAAGTCGATCAGTTCAGGATCGGCTATCAGAAGGCCGCGAGCACGCTGGTGCTGTTAAAAGCGCACGGCGCGCTTGAAAAGCGGCTGACGCCGCTCGGCATCAAGGTCACGTGGAATGAATTTACGGCTGGCCCGCAGTTGCTGGAAGGTCTGAATGTCGGTGCGATCGATTTCGGCTATGTCGGCGAGGCGCCGCCGGTATTCGCGCAGGCTGCCGGGGCGGACTTCGTCTACACGGCGTATGAAGTCGCGACACCTCATGCTGAAGGCGTCGTCGTTGCGAAAAACTCTCCCATCAAGACCGTGGCCAATCTGAAGGGCAAGAAGGTGGCGTTCAACCGGGGTTCGGACGTTCACTGGTTTATCGTGGCGCTGCTGCGCAAGAATGGCCTCGACTTCGGCGACATCCAGCCGATCTATCTGGCGCCCGCCGATGCGCGCGCCGCTCTCGAGCAGGGTTCAGTCGACGCCTGGGCGGTCTGGGATCCGTTTCTCGCCGCCGCCGAGGCGCAGAGCAACGCGCGCCTGCTCGCCGATGCGCAGGGCGTGGCCAGCCATCATCAGTTCTTTCTGAGCCAGCGTGAGTTCGCGCAGAAGCGTCAGAACGTGATCGCGATCGTCATGGAAGAACTCGGCAAGGAAGGCCAGTGGGTGAAGCAGAACACCGCTGCTGCGGCCGCCGAACTCGCGCCCATTCAGGGGCTCGACGCATCGATCATCCAGACTGGCCTGCAGCACTACGCACATGTCTACAAACCGATCGACGCCGAAGTGCTCGCAGAACAGCAGCGCATCGCAGACACGTTCTACGAGCTGAAGCTGATTCCTAAGAAGATTGTGACGAAGGACGCCACGTTGGCGTGAGCACGTGAACCTCAGCCTGAGCGTCACGCCGCGCTCGGGAAATCGAAAATCGTCATAAGCAAGTTCCAATTCGATAGTAGGCGCGGCAGGCCCGGGCTGGTCCAATAGACGATTCGACCTGTCCGCCACAAGCGTCACGCAGGCGGTGTGCTTCGCCATGGAAAGGGTTGAAGCGCGAAGGGCGGACGGGTGTCAACCTGTCGGTACGAAACATCATGTCCACTCCCGAAGCTTCCTCTGCCGCGGCACCGTTGCCGCGGCGTCCCGACCCGGCCCGTGTGAAGCGCATTGCCGACGACGCAGAAGCGCTCGCCGCCGCGCACACGCTCGCGGCGCAGTTCGCCACAGGCGCCGCTGAACGGGACCGCAAACGTCTGCTGCCATGGGCCGAACTCGATCTATGGTCGGAAAGCGGCCTCGGCGGCATCACTGTGCCGCGCGAATACGGCGGCGCCGACGTTTCCTATGCAACGCTCGCCGAAGTCTTTGTGATCCTGTGCGCGGCTGATCCGGCTTTAGGCCAGATTCCGCAAAACCATTTCGGTGTGCTCGGCGTCTTGCGCGAGATTGGCACACCAGCCCAGAAAACGCTCCTCTACGGCGAGGTCCTCGCGGGTCAGCGCTTGGGCAACGCCGGCCCGGAACGGCGCTCGGCCAACGTTAAAACCATTCTGCAAGGTACGACGCGGCTGACCAGCACACCCGACGGTCTGCGCCTGGACGGCCAGCGTTTCTATTCGACCGGTGCACTGTTCGCACACCGCGTTCCGGCCCGCGCGACAGACGACGATGGCCGCGCCGTGCAGGTCTGGGTGCCGCGCGATGCGTCGGGTCTGAGTGTGGTCGACGACTGGAGCTCGTTCGGTCAACGCACGACGGCAAGCGGCACGGTGACGTTCGAACAGGTGCCGGTCGATCCACAGGACGTGTTGCCGATCTGGCAACTCGCCGAACGTCCCGGCCTGTTCGGCCCGACGTCGCAGCTGATTCAGGCGGCTATCGATCAAGGTATCGCGCAGGCCGCAGTCGCCGATACGCTGACGTTCGTGCGCGAGCGCGCACGGCCGTGGGTCGATTCTGGCCTCGAGCACGCAACCGACGACCCTTACATCATCGCGGATGTCGGCCGTTTGCAGATCGACCTGCACGCGGCTCATGAGGTATTGCAGGACGCAGGTCACATTCTCGATGCGATTGCCGCGGCTCACACGATCGATGCCGAAGCCAGCGCACGTGCGTCGGTGGCAGCGGCCGAAGCCAAGATACTGACCACCCGCATCGCGCTCGAAGCGAGCGAGAAGCTGTTCGAACTGGCCGGTTCCGCTTCCACCCGCGCCGCGCACAATCTCGACCGCCATTGGCGCAACGCCCGCACCCATACGCTGCACGATCCCGTGCGCTGGAAACTGCATCTGCTCGGCAACTATCATCTGAATCACGTGCTGCCTGCGCGTCATTCGTGGAACTGAACATGAGCCTCGATCTTTCCGTAGAACCGCGCGACGGTGTTGCGCCTGCCCCATTGCCTCGCGAATTGCATGCGCATGCGCCGGGCACCCCTGATCTGATCGCTAACGATGACGAGGCGCTGCAGGTGGCCCGCCGCCTTGCGGCGAAGTTCGCACCGGAGGCCGCGCTGCGCGACCGTGAGCGACGGCTGCCGTGGGCCGAACTCGACGCCTTCGTTGCGAGCGGCCTGTGGGGCATCACGGTGCCACGCGAATTTGGCGGTGCCGGTGTGCGCAACGGCACGCTCGCCGAAGTCACCGCGATTATCGCCGCGGCCGATGGCTCGCTCGGCCAGATTCCGCAAAACCATTTCTACGCGCTGGAAGTGCTGCGCGTGGGCGGCAGCGTCGAGCAGCAACGGTTTTTCTATGAGCGTGTGCTGGCTGGCGAGCGTTTCGGCAATGCACTCGCCGAGATCGGCCATAAGGACTTCAAACGCCGCACGCGGTTGACGCGTGCGGCCGAAGGCTGGCATGTCGACGGCCGCAAGTTCTATTGCACCGGCGCGCCTTACGCACACTGGATACCCACACTGGTCGTGGCGGACGATGAGGGCCGCGACGTCACCTACCTGGCGTTTGTGCCGCGCGACACGCCTGGCGTCACCGTGACCGACGACTGGGATGGTTTCGGTCAGCGCGTCACCGGCAGCGGCTCGGTGCAGTTCGAACATGTGCGTGTCGAGCCCGAGTGGGTCGTGCCGTTTCAGGTTTCGTTCGAACACGCTACAACGATCGGACCCGTCGCGCAGATCATGCACGCCGCGATCGATCTTGGCCAGGCACGCGGCGCTTTTGATTCCGCCCTGCAGTTCGTGCGCGAACGTTCGCGGCCATGGATCGACGCCAAGGTCGAGCGCGCGGCCGACGATCCACTGACCATCGCGCAGTTCGGCGACCTCGCCGTGCGTCTGCGCGCAGCGGAGGCTTTGCTACGACGCGCGGGCCGTTTCGTCGACGCCGCTCAGGTTAAACCTACGGATCGTTCGGTAGCTGAAGCCTCGGTCGCGGTAGCCGAAGCGCGGGCGCTGACCACCACCGTGTCGCTGGATGCAGGCTCGCGCCTGTTCGAACTGGCCGGCACCGCTGCGACGCTCGATGGCCTGGGCCTCGACCGCTTCTGGCGCAATGCGCGCACCCATACGCTGCATGATCCGGTGCGCTGGAAGTATCATGCGGTGGGTAACTTCTATCTCAACGACAAGCTGCCGCCGCGGCATGGAGCCTTGTGATGGCAAAGAAACAGATTCTGCTCAACGCGTTCAACATGAATTGCGTGGGCCATATCAACCATGGTTTGTGGACACATCCACGGGACCGCTCCACGGATTACCGCCTGCTGCCGTACTGGACCGATCTCGCCCGCACACTCGAGCGCGGCCTGTTCGACGGCCTGTTTCTCGCCGACATCGTCGGTGTCTACGACGTCTATCAGCACAACGTGGATGTGACGTTGCGCGAGTCGATCCAGTTGCCGGTCAACGATCCCACGCTGCTGGTTTCGGCGATGGCCGCCGTGACCGAACACCTCGGCTTTGGCGTGACGGTCAATCTCACCTACGAGCAGCCGTATCTGCTCGCACGCCGCTTCTCGACGCTCGATCATCTGACGCAAGGCCGCATTGGCTGGAACATCGTGACCGGTTACCTCGATAGCGCGGCGCGTGCGATGGGCCTCACCGAACAACTGCCGCACGACGAACGTTACGAGCGCGCGGACGAGTACCTCGAGATTCTCTACAAGCTGTGGGAAGGCAGCTGGGAGCAGGGGGCCGTGTTGCGCGACAAGGCTGGCCGCGTCTATGCGGATCCGGCCAAGGTGCATCAGGTGAAGCACGCGGGGCGTTACTACAACGTCGAGGGTTACCACCTCGCCGAACCGTCGCCGCAGCGCACGCCGGTGCTGTTCCAGGCCGGCAGTTCCGGGCGCGGCCAGCGCTTTGCGGCGCGCCACGCCGAATGCGTGTTCATCTCGCCGCCGAACCGCGCGGCTGGACGTGAGACGGTGCGTACGTTGCGCGAGCAACTGGTTCAGGCGGGGCGGCAACCGGACGACGTCAAGATATTCGTCGGTGCGGCGGTCGTGACGGGCGCCACCGAGAGCGAAGCGCGCGAGAAATACGCGGACTATCTGCGTTACGCGAGCCGCGAAGCAGGTCTCGCGCATTTCGCGGCCAGCACGGGTATCGACTACGCGCAATACGATCTCGATGAGCCGGTCGACTATGCCCCGACCAACGCCATCGAATCGGCGACGCGCACGGCGAAACAGCATGGCTGGACCCGTCGCAAGCTGCTCGAAATGTTCGAGATGGGCGGCCGCTATCCGGCCATCGTCGGCACCGCCGCGCAGGTCGCGGATGAACTGCAGGCATGGGTCGACGAGACGGGTGTAGACGGCTTCAATCTGAGCCGCACGGTCGTCCCGGAGAGTTACGAGGACTTCATCGATCTGGTGGTGCCGGAGCTGCAGAACCGCGGGCTGTACAAGACCGCGTACGAGGACGGCGCGCTACGGCACAAGCTGTTCGGTGAGGGCGACCAGTTGCCGGAGCGGCACGCCGCAGCCAGTTTCAGGCGCCGGACCACCGAGACCGCTTAAGACCGAGGCCGCTTAAGTGGCAGCGGCATGGACCAAGGCCGGCACGAACCTCGCCGGCCTCATTGAACCGCTCCTTAAACCTCTTCAACGCCCTCAGGGAACAAAGCGTCCCTCTCCGGCGAATTCGGCCACGGGTTTGCGCGGGCTCGGTACTTCGCGCACCTGAAGCTGCTCCGGCAGAAGACTTTTATCCCCCAGCCGTCCTACCGCAACCGCTGCTTCAATCGAATATCCGTCCGGAACCGCCAGTCCCTGACGGATCTTGTCGCGTTCGATACCGGCCATGCCATGGGTGTGCCACCCGGAAAGACTCGCCTGCAGCGCGAAATAGGCCCATGCCGAGCCTGTATCGAACGAGTGGGTGACGGCAGGTACTTCGGCGGTCGCGCCCGGCGGCGTGAAGTTATCCTTCGACAGCACGATCACGACGGCCGCCGCGTGTTGGGCCCAGCTCCGGTTGAAATCGTTCAGGTACTCGAGAAAGCGCGTCCAATGCTCGGTGCCGCGACGTGCATACGCAAATCGCCAAGGTTGCGAGTTATAGGAGGAGGGCGCCCAGCGCGCTGCTTCGAAGAAGGTCAGCAGCGTGGACTCGGGAATGGTTTCCTCGGTGAAGGCGCGGGGCGACCAGCGATTGAGGAACTGAATGTCGATCGGATGTTCGGCCGAACGGGCCGCGTTCGATGTGCTCATGTCTTGATCCAGAAAGAAATGAAGGCTGGCCGGTGACCGTGGGCGCTGCTGCCGCGCGGACGATTCCAGCCAGAGCTGGGGCTGCAAACACCACGCCTTGAAGGCTCGACGAGGCGCATAGAGCATTTATACCCGATTCTGCGCAAGACGATACAAAGCGGAGCGGCGCAGATTTGCTTATATAAATTCGTCGTTTTGCCGATGCAGGGTGCATGGCTACCATGGAGCGCTTAGCGACTCGCGCGAAATCCGAACTCATGTCTACCGTTGCCGTTCCTTCAACACCTGTCGACACCTCCGTGCAGGCGGGAAGCGTTTCCCGCAACGCCGTTATCCGTTCCGCTCAGGACGTCTCGCGCATCGTCAACGCGGGCGCTGCGAAAGGCAGCAACGCGCGCATCGTGATTGCGATCGCACTCGGCGGTGTCTTTCTGGATGCCTACGATCTGACCTCGCTGGCTTATGGCATCAAGGACATCGCGCGCCAGTTTTCACTTTCGCCGGTACAGGTGGGCTTCGTTTCATCGGCGATCACATTTGGCGCCATTCTCGGCGCGCTGTTCGGCGGGTATCTGACCGATCGCATTGGACGTTACCGCGTTTTCATGGCCGACATGCTGTTCTTCGTGGTCGCGGCGATTGCCGCCGGTCTTGCGCCGAATGCATGGGTGCTTGGTGGGGCGCGCTTTCTAATGGGCTTCGGTGTCGGCCTCGATCTGCCGGTGGCGATGGCGTTTCTCGCGGAGTTTTCACGGGTGGCGGGCAAAGGCAACAAGGCCGCCAGCGTGGCCGCGTGGTGCCCCGCCTGGTATGCGGCCACCAGTACCTGCTATCTGCTGATTCTCGGGCTGTATGCGATTCTCCCCGAGCATCAACTGGGCTGGCTGTGGCGCCTGACGCTCGCCTTTGGCGCAGTGCCCGCCATCGCGATCATTCTGGTGCGCAGCCGCTACATCAGCGAGTCACCCGTGTGGGCGGCGAACCAGGGCAATCTCGAGGAAGCCGCACGCATTCTCAAGCGCTCGTATGGCATCGATGCCGTGGTCGAGCGCAGCAATGTACCGGTCAAGGCGCCGCGCGCCGCGTCGTGGCGCAACTACGGTGTGCTGTTCAACCAGACTTACCGTAGCCGCACGATTCTCGCCGCGACGATCGGTGCCGCATCTTCGTTCGGCTATAACGCGATTATCTTCGGCTTGCCGGTGATCATCGCCAGCTTCTTTCATCAAGGCCCGCTGACGACCATCGTCGCCGCGTTGACGTTGAATCTGGCGTTTGCATTTGTGGGTGGATTGATTGGGGTGCGCACCGCGCCTACCGTGGGCGCGTGGAAGATGACGGTGCTAGGGCATTCGCTGCAGTTCGCGTCGTTGATCGGCCTTGCGCTGATCGGCAAGCCCAGCAGCGGCGCACTCGTCGTGCTGGCGATCCTGTTGCTCGGCGGCTATCTGTTTGGGCAAGGCTTCGGACCGGGTTCGCACTCGATGACGTATGCATCGCTGAGCTATCCGACTTCATTGCGCGGCATCGGGGTGGGGTTTAATCAGACGCTGGTGCGCTCTGCATCGACGGTTTCGCTGTTTCTGTTCCCGGTTCTGGCCGCAGCGCTCGGGACGAAGGTGTTCTGGGTCATTGCGGTCGCGCCGCTGACTTCGCTGCTTGTGCTGCTGGCGATCCGCTGGGAGCCGTCGGGATACGACGTCGACGCTGAGGATTATGCGGAGCCGGCGACAGTGGAGCGAGAGGCGGCCATCGCTGCGTAACTGATAAGTTGAGTTGAGAACCGGCTGGCATATAGCACGCTAGCCGTGAGTCGTCACAGAGCGAGACTGGGTATCTTGCCAGCGAACTCCGCGCCAAGCGTGCGGCCTTGCCTGAAGGCAGCGTCGAACTGTCCTTGCTCGAGATGCTCGGCAATCGTGAGCAGCGTGCCCAGCACACCGGCATGCTCGACGATGGCTTCCTCGATGACGATGTCGATGGAAATATCGGTAAAGAACCGCTCTGGCGTGACCTCGCACGATATGTAGGCCAGCGAAAGAAGTCCGCAAAGCCAGGCGGCCTCCTGGAAGTCGCCGTCTTCAGGCGTCAGTTCGCCCGCTGCGCGCTCCATGAAATTGGCCCGATGCTGCACAAGCTGTGCGAGCGGGCTGTGGCCGAATCGCAAATCCGCCGGATTTCCATACAGCAGCAGGCAGCACCACAACATCAACTGTTTACTGCCGACCACGGCCACTGCCTGTCCGATGGACGTGATCGGAGCGTGGCTCCAGCGACGTCTGGCCGCGTTGTTGGCAAGGCGCAGCAACTGGATGACCAGAGCAGGGGCATGCTTGAGCGCGTCCTCGAGATGCACGCCGTCCGCTTCGTCTCTCAGCAACTGCAGCACGCGGAATACCGCGGCGAATCGTGAGGGTGTTCTGCTGGCCGTCAGCAACTGCGGCCTGGCAAAGTAATAACCCTGAAACAGATCACATCCGGCCTGCAAGGCCGCTGCGTGGTCGCTTCGCTCCTCGACCTTTTCGGCCAGCACCCGCTTGCCGGCGCGCTTGCATCGCTCGATGGCGTAGGCGGCTTCCTCCGGCGTGAGGTACGGCCACTCGAGCTTGACGATATCGACGTGCGGCAGGAACCGCTCGATGTCGGGGGTGAGGGAGCGGACATCGTCGAGCGCAATACGAAACCCGGCGAGGCGCAACTCGTCGCATCGCGCGGCCAATTCGTCGGTTAGTCCCGTACCTTCAAGAATCTCGAGCACGAAGCGCGACGGCGGCAACACATCGACCGCGCCGAAAAACAGGAAGTCGCCTGTGCAGTTCAGGAAGCCGTCGCCATGGCCGAGCACGTACTCGATACCCAACACGCCCAGCGTGCGCTCGACGACCGCAGCGGTCGCCGAGTACCCGTCCTGAATCCGCGCTACATCGTCTCCCGCTTCCCGGAACAGCAGTTCCTGCGCGACGACAAGACCCTGCCTGTCGAGGATCGGCTGACGAGCGACAACGACTTCAGCTTTCATTTGGCTACCTTGGTCATATTCTTCGCCGACTGGGAACGCCACTTGAGGCTTCCCGGTTTTCACGTGCTTGACCCTTTGGCCCGGATGTTGCGTTTTGGGTATTTCGCGTCTTTTTGCATTCGACAAAAAGGACCCGCAGGCAGTCTTCCGCTAGGAGACAGCCTGTTTAGGCTATGGACAGGATGGAAGAGTGAACCCCGTTGTCATTCTGGTGACACACGCCAACGCCGCATTTGACCCGCCAGATGCTACCGCTTTATGGCCGATGAATGCCAGCAATTCTCAAATTAGTGCGCCGCAAGTCCGATTTTCGTGAACTGTCGTGGTGCACTTCTGAAAGTTTCCGGTAATTTTATTTATGCGGAACCCGATCAGTAGCTGTCTCCCCACTTCTCGGACAATGAAGCGCGAAGCGCATCTTCCACCGTGCCGATCATGGTGCCGAGTTGCAGTTCGTGACTTGCACTGGGGCGATAGTGGGCGAAGAAAACCCGTTGGCCGATGACGCCGCCGAGCCACTCCAGTGCGGCCACATCCTGCGAGCACAGCAACAGCCGGCTGTCGCGTGGGAGGGGGTCGAGGGCCTGTTCGATTCCGTTTGCGGGTCCAGGTCTCGCTGACCTGATCGCGCCATGCTCGCGGGACACGAGCCATTCGCCATGCGTGGCCGCAGGGTCAAGGAGCCGCAATAAAGCGACCTGTGGCGAACTCTCTAAACGCACGGCCAACGCCTGTTCGAAGGTGTCTGCGACGGTGTTATCGGTGACGATGCAGACTTGAGTGAGACGGGACGGTGCGCGACGCCAGCGCGCAGCGAGTGATTCACCACTGGATTGCATTACGTTCTCCGTTGAGGCATGTCACGACGAGAGCACTGGAACCTGCGCAACTACAGCGGCCACCCGAAAACGCTTGCCGTGCCGGGTGACCGCTTGCTACCGCGACGCGGCCGTCAACCGTTGCGGAACAGGAAGCTATAACCGTTCAGCGCCGGTACGCCGCCCAGGTGTGCGTAAAGCACTTTCGATCCAGCCGGGAATTCGCCAAGCCGTACCTTGTCGATCATGCCTTGCATCGATTTGCCTTCATAGACTGGATCGGTCAACATGCCTTCGAGCCTGGCGCACAGGCGGATGGCCTCCATCGTCCCTTCGTTCGGCAGTCCGTATTCGGGGCCGCCGTAGCGTTCATCGAGGACGATATCTTTGGCGACGATGTCGCGGCCCAATTCGACCTTCTCGGCCGTTTGCTTCGCAATCCGGAAGATCTGGTCGCGCGTTTGCGCAGGCTTGGCTGAAGCATCGATGCCGATCACACGGTCGGCGCGGCCGTCGGCGGCAAAGCCGACCACCATGCCCGCTTGCGTGCTGCCCGTCACCGAGCACACGACGATATAGTCGAACTTGAAGCCGAGTTCTGCTTCCTGCTGCCGGACTTCTTCGGCAAAGCCCACGAATCCCAGACCGCCCAGCGGATGATCCGAGCAACCGGCCGGAATCGCGTACGGCTTGCCACCTGCCTCGCGCACGCTTTCCAGCGCGTCTTCCCAACTCTTGCGAAAGCCGATATCGAAACCGTCGGCCACGAGACGCACGTCCGCACCCATGATGCGCGACATCTGGATGTTGCCGACGCGGTCATACACCGCGTCCGAGTAGTTGACCCAGTTCTCCTGCACGAGCACGCATTTCATGCCCAGATGGGCAGCGACCGCGGCCACCTGACGGGTTTGATTCGACTGGATGCCGCCGATCGAAACGAGCGTGTCGCAGCCTTGCGCCAGCGCTTCGGGAATCAGGTATTCGAGCTTGCGTGTCTTGTTGCCGCCAAACGCCAGGCCGCTGTTGCAGTCTTCACGCTTCGCGTACAGCTCGACTTTGCCGCCCAGGTGCTGGCTCAGACGCGGCAGCGCCTGGATCGGCGTATGGCCGAAGGTGAGGGAATGGCGCGGGAATTTCTTCAGATTCATGCAAGTCTCCGGTGATAAAGCGGGTCTCAGCATCGACGCAATCTGCCCGCCCGACGCGGGATGGATCGCGAGGCGATGCTGTGGCAATCGATGCTGCAATGAGGTCTATAGTAGAAAAGTTCGCAAGAAACATGGTTGCGAATAAATTGACAATTTGTGAGTTTAAGTAGGTTGATGGTATTTTTTACGTACATTTACTTCTCGTGAACCACCATGCCCGCAAGAAAATTTCGTGACCCTGCGCCGCAGGGCCGCCAGTCAAGCCCGGAGATCGATCGCGTCGACCGGGCCATCCTGCGTCAGTTGCAGCGCGACGCGTCGGTCTCGAACGTGGCGCTGGCGGCCAAGGTGAATCTGAGCGCGCCGGCCTGCCTGCGACGAGTGGAGCGGCTCAAGGAGATGGGGCTGATCCGCGGGGTGGTGGCACTGCTCGACGCGAAGGCGCTCGACGCCGGCATGCTCGTGATGATCGGTGTGGTGCTGGACCGGTCGACGCCGGAGTCGTTTTCCGACTTCGAGAAAGCGGCGCAGAAAGTATCGGGCTGTATGGAGTGCCACGTCGTGACCGGCGAATTCGATTACTTCATGCTGGTGCGCACGAAAGACAGCGACAGTTTCAACCGGCTCCACGCGGAGCAATTGCTCTATCTGCCGGGCGTGCGGCAGATCCGGTCGTTCGTTGTACTCAAGGAGATACTTTCGACGACGAGTGTGCCTGTGTAACGCTGAGTGGCGAGAGTTTGAATTACAGTGAGGTTTTGCATTTCATCCATCGCGCAGATACGGAACGCTCCCATGAATGCACCTGCTGAATCCATGCAACGACGTTTGACCCAGGCTCGCCGTTTATTGGCAATCGCCCAGACGGGCCTGCATTACACGACTGGCGCTTTCGACAGGGAGCGCTATCAGGAATTGCTGGGCATTGCGCAGGCCCAGCTTGCCGAAGTGGCTGAGATCAGCACCGAAGAGATCGTGCAGCTTTTCAGCCGCGAAGAAGGTTATGCCAATCCGAAGCTGGACGTGCGCTGCGCGGTGTTCGATGACGCGGGTCGCGTGCTGCTGGTGCGTGAAGCGTCAGATGGCCTCTGGTCGCTTCCTGGCGGCTGGGCCGACATCGGCGCCTCGCCGGCCGAAAACGCTATGCGCGAAGTCTGGGAGGAAAGCGGCTACACGGTCACCATCGAGCGGTTGCTTGCGGTGTGGGATATTTTGAAGCACAACCATCCGCCTTCTGTCTTCCACATCTGGAAGCTCGTGTTTCTTGGGAAGATTGTCTCTTCGGGCGACATCTCGGGAGTGGAAACCGATGCCGTCGAGTTCTTTCCGATCGACGCGCTGCCGCCGTTGTCGGAGGGGCGCGTCTTGCCGGAACAAATCAGAAGACTTTCCGAGCTTCGAGCTAACGGCGGCATGGAATTCGACTGAACTTGCCGGTCGCGTGCCGAGGTGTGGTGTATACACTTAATTGATGTTTCCTGATAAGCGCGGCTAGAATCTGGTTCGAGACAGCTGATTTGTCGACACTGAGACAAGTCGCCGCCTGAAAAGTCCACGAACCAGGAGACAGCCGACCGATGGAAACAGGCAGCCATGACCGCCGGGAACCGGCATCTGCCGATACGGCGGAAGCGCCGGGCAATCCCGATCGGCGCACTATCCTGAAGGGTCTCGCGCTGGCGGTCGGCGGTAGTGTCGCGCCTGCGCTGTTCATGTCCGCCGCGCGGGCAGCGACAGCCTCGGCGCCGGTGGTAGAAACGGCGGCGGGACGCCTGCGCGGCCTGCATGTCGACGGCGTCGACGTATTCAAACAGGTTCACTACGCGGCGAGCACCGGCGGAGCCAACCGGTTTTTGCCGCCGCAGCCACTGCAGCCATGGAGCGGTGTGCTCGACGCGACGATGTTCGGCCCATCCGCGCCGCAGCACGTGGACAAGCTCGATGCCCTCAGCGCGTGGTATGCAACGATCGAGCCGGTCAGCGAAGACTGTCTGCACCTGAACGTGTTTGCTCCGTCTGCTGGACGCACGCAGGCCAAACGGCCAGTGATGGTCTGGCTGCACGGTGGCGGCTGGTGGGGTTGCGCCGGCACTGCACCGGGCTTCGACGGCACGCGTCTCGCGCAGCGCGGCGACGTGGTGGTCGTCACCGTCAACCACCGGCTGAACCTGTTCGGCTATCTCTATCTCGGCGATGCGGACGAGCGTTTTGCCGATGCGGGCAATGCCGGCATCCTCGATCTCGTCGCGGCATTACGCTGGGTGCGCGAGAACATTGCCGCATTCGGCGGCGATCCTGACAACGTGACGATTTTCGGGCAGTCTGGCGGCGCATCGAAGGTCGGAGCGCTGATGGACATGCCGGCCGCACACGGCCTGTTTCACAAGGCGGTCATCGAAAGCTGCTCGGGCGGGCTGCACCTCGATACGCAGGAGGAGGCGGCGCGGCAGACGCAGGCACTGTGTGCGAATCTCGGCCTCGCCAGTCCGGACCCTGCCGCGTTGCAGGCGCTGCCGGTCGACGCGCTGCTTGCGGCGATGCGCTCGGTCAGCGATCCGTTCCGGCCGGTGCTCGACACCCGCACCTTTACGCGCCATCCGTTCGATCCCGATGCGCCGCCGCAGTCCGCGTCAGTGCCGTTGCTGATCGGCAATGCCGCGACGGAAATGACGTTGTATATGGCCGCTGATCCTCACAACTTCGCCATCGACTGGCCGACTGTCGAGCGGCGGCTCGGACTGCTGCTACGCATCGACGCTGCGGGAGTCACGCGCGTCATCGACGCGTACCGTGGCGCGGCTGGGTCTGCGTCCGCGACAGACGTGCTGGCAGCAGTCAGCACGGACTATGTGTTTCGCCGCAATACCACGCGTATCGCCGAACTGCAGTCGGCGCAGGCACCGGTCTTCGACTATGTGTTCGACTGGAAGACACCGGTGATGGGTGGTGTGCTGCATTCGCCGCATACGATCGAGGTGCCGTTCGTGTTCGGCACGATCAAGGCCGCAGCGGGGCTCGTGGGCAATGGTCCTCAACTGGAACGGCTGTCACGGGATGTGATGGGTGCGTGGACCGCATTTGCGCACACCGGCGATCCGAACACGCCCGCGTTGCCGTCCTGGCCCAGGTACGACGCGACCGGCCGCGCGACGATGATGCTCGACCTGCAGAGCCACGTCGAGCGCAATCCGGGCGGTACAGCGCGAAGCGCGCTCGACGGTTTGCCGCCTTATGAGTACAACATCGATCGCAATTGTGTCGTGCGGGGGTGAGGGCGCGGCTGCATGGGCGACACGACGAGAGATCGAGCTCGCCCGAGGAGCGCCCGGTCATGCCGGACGCTCCTCGGGCTAACGAAGCAACACGTTATGTGATCGCTCAGCTCGCGCTGATCCAGCGCGTGCCTAGTTCGTCGATGATCGCAGTTGCGTCGAAGCGGTAGGCCATCAGCGCCGCCAGTCCGCGTCTGCCGTCGATCGACGCCGGCGCGGAGGTAAAGCCATGCTTTGCCAGCAGCGCGGCCTCGATCGCGTCGGCAGCGGCCTTGCCCGTTTCGAGCGCCTCCATGGCCTCGTTCGCATTGAGGGCTAGTCCGGCGGCCTGGGTTGCGGCAACGCCGAGCGCGTTGCGCGTGCAAACCGCATCGAGTGCCAACAGGCGCGTTATCGCGAGCGTTGCGCCGAGTACACCGACCGACGAAGCCACGTTCCAGCGAGCGCGATACGCATCGTCATCGAGCGCCGTCAGCACCCGCTGCGCCGCTTCGATGCCAATGGCCGCAGCTGTGGCGAGCGCATCGTCTGATGCGTCACCACGTTCGCCGAACGCGAGCACCGCCGCCAATACCGGCGTCGCGACGCTCGGTGCCGAAGCGCGCGCGAGCGCGGCGCCATAGGCCCAGGCCCGTGTGCGTGCGTCCTGGGGCGACGGTTGCGCGCCTTGTAGCGCGGCGATCTGCGCTTCGCTGGCGAGCGCGCCACGGGTGGCGGCGCGGGCTTGCTCGAGCGCGCGCTGTGCAGCGGCTAGCGCCGGCGCTGCTGCGTTCGTCAATGGCGCAGTCGCGAAACCGACGAGTGCGTCGGAGACAGGAGAGTGTGTAGCGGTTTCATGCATGATTTCAATCCTTGTTCGGGACGCACAGCGCGAACAGCGCGTCGAGATTGGCCGAGACCTCGAGATCCTGGATGGCGGCAGCGATGCGCCCGGTCACGCCAGCGCCCAGCACCGGCTCGATGAGCAGCCGCACCTTGTCCATCAGTTCGTCCTGCGTCAGCGGCCTCGCGAGACTGCCGCGTGCGTGCTCGACGTGGTGAGCGGCCACACGGCCGCCGGTCAGACGCGCTTCGATGAACACCTCGTCGCGATTGACCTTCGTATCCGGCACGAGCCTGGTCTTCGCGCGCAGGGCGACCACATCGGGCTGCACGACGCGCGCATCCTCATACTGCGCAAGACCGACACGCCGGTCGCACAGTGCCGCTGCCACGCCGTGAATCGCGCTGAAGCGGGCCTGCAGGCCGTCCTTCGGTTGTGGATTGCCCATCAGTTCCGGCACCAGCGGATGGCAGCGCACCTCGATTGCCTCAATCGCGGTAGCGTCGTCAATCTGCTTGCTGAGTTCGAGCCCTGCGTCGATCGCCGGATGCGCCACGATCCCGCACGGATACGGCTTGTAAGTGTTGAACAGCAGCTCCCAGCGCTCGCCCAGCTGGCCGTTCATCTGGTCGAAGTCGACGCGTGTCGACATCGAGTGCGAGTAGCCGCCTTCTGCTTCGAACACGTCGTCGGCAGCCTGCTGGCCATAGAGCGCGAGCCGCGCCGCCGCGATGCCGTTCGCTGCCGCCTTGCCCGGGTGATACGGCTTGGTCATCGTGCCGAACGCTTCGCGTTGGCCGACGAACATCGACGTGGCAATCGACACGGCCCGCGCCAAAGCGTCCGCGTCGAGTCCTAGCAGCAGTCCCGCCGTCAAGGCGCAGCCGATCACGCCGCAAGTACCGGTGATATGCCAGCCGCGGTCATAGTGTTCCGGCGAGATCGACACGCCGACACGCAACTGCGCCTCGCAGCCGAGTGCGAACGCGGTGAGGGCTTGCGCGCCGCTCGGGCGCGTCGACGGTGCCAGCGCGGTCAACACCGCAAGCACCGACGCGGCCGGATGAATCACGGTTGCGAGGTGCGTATCGTCGAAGTCGTCGAGGTGGCCGGCAAAACCCGTTGCCAGCGCGCTGAAGTGGAGATCGACGCGCTCGGTACGGCCCGGCACCGGTGCCTCGGGCGCGGCGCCGAGTTCGCGCGCAGCCGCGAGAATCGCTTCGACGCCAGGATGCATCGACGCGCCGATCGATGTGCCGATCACGTTGACAAGAGAGCGCTTCGCTTCCTCGGCGACCGCAGGAGGCAAGGGTCGCTGCGCGAGCGCGTGCAGGCCGTGCGCAAAGGCGGCGGCAATATGCTTCATTGGGACAACTCCTCAAGACGAATGCCGTTGGTGCGAGGCCCGAAGGCCCCGACCATAACGACGATGACAAACATGGCCGAAGAAATCAGTGCGAATACGGCCGGCACGCCGAAGTGCTTCAGCAGCGCGGCCACCCAGAAGCCGACGAAGATCGAACTGAGGCGGCTCCAGCTGAACACGAAACCAACGGCTCGGGCACGTATACGTGTGGGGTAAAGCTCTGCCTGATAGGTGTGGAAGATACCGATCAGCCAGTTGTTCGCGATCGTGACGGCGCTGCCGCACACCAGGATCAGCGCCGGCTCGCGCACGAACCCGAACAGCACGCCGAAGACCGCAACCACCAGCGCACAGCCGACCAGTTGCCACTTGCGCTGGAAGCGCTCCGCGCACGCTATTGCGCCGACGGCGCCGAGCGGCGTCGCGCATGCGATGACCATCGTGTACAGCAGCGAATGCGTGAGCGTGATGCCCTTCGAATAAAGTAGCACCGGCACCCACGAGCCGAAGCCGTAGACGCCGAAGGTCTGGCAGAAATTGAA
This sequence comes from Paraburkholderia sp., assembly GCF_026225065.1. Classification (GTDB taxonomy): domain Bacteria; phylum Pseudomonadota; class Gammaproteobacteria; order Burkholderiales; family Burkholderiaceae; genus Paraburkholderia. The sequence continues at coordinate 28,078 of NZ_JAMFSB010000248.1, forward strand.
AACCGACAGCATCACCGTGCGCGAGAGGTACGGGCGCTTCCACATCTCGCCGAACGATCCGCGGCCTTCCCGCTGCGCCTCCTGATCTGTCGCGTGCAGTGCGGGTGCAGGCAGTGGCTCACGCGTTTGGGCAACCACATTGCGTTCCATCTCCGTGACGATTGCGTCCGCTTCGGCGGTGCGTCCCTTGCTCTCCAGCCAGCGCGGCGACTCCGGCAGCCCACGCCGCACGAACCAGATCAGCACGCCACCCGCGGAGCCGACGATCATCACCCAGCGCCAGCCATCGAGGCCCAACACGTGATGCGGTACCAGCAGCCACGACAGCACGGCGACGGTCGGCACGGAAGTCAGGATCACGAGGATGCTGAACGCCATGTATTTGCCACGGGTTCGATACGGCGTCAGCTCCGAGATGTAAGTGTCGACAGTAATCAGTTGCACGCCAATTCCTACGCCAGCCCAGAAGCGCCAGAAATCCATTGCGAGCGGATCGTTCTGGAACGCCGCTACGAGGGTCGCGATCGAGTACGCGAACATCGCAAACGTGAACACCGAGCGGCGCCCAAAGCGGTCGCTGAAACCGCCGAGCGCGACCGTGCCGATGAACATCCCGCCGAAGAACGAGCCGAGAAAACTCGCGAAGCCGTTCACGTCGAACAGGCTCTCGGTGGTCGCCCGGTACATGCCGCTATGGATAAGGCCCAACGCCAGATAAGCGGCCATAAACAATTCGTAGAACTCGAACCAGCCTCCCATCGCGATACGTGCGACGAGGCCGAGGAAATACCTCGTGGGCGGCAAGCGGTCCAACCGCGCCGATACGCCAGCCTGCGTGTGCACGGGGTCTGCGACCTCTTTCTCCATGTACATCATGTCTCCTTCGCTTCTGAATGTGGTCGGCTTAGTGTCGACACTTCGTTCAGTGTATTCGCTCTTGTTTGTTGAAATCAACAGTTTTATGATCTAGTGTCGACACTTTGATGGATCCCACGTAGAGGCACCCGGACCCGCCGGGGCCGCCTGCTAAAATGCGCGACCGGATCGGAGCAGCCCCGCTGCCTCGCGCCCAGCCGACGACAGCAACGGAATGGCAATGGACGAGTTTCTCGACAAGAACATAGAAGAACCGAACGATACGAACGACAGCTCGCCGGTTGCCGGCATCGTGGACTGGGTGGCGCGCGGCATCATCGAAGGGCGGCTGCAACCCGGTGACGACCTGAACTCGGTCGACCTCGCGAAGCGTTTCAAGGTGAGCCGCACGCCTGTGCGCGAGGCGCTGTTCGTGCTGAGCCGCGAAGGTCTCGTCGACTGGTCACCGCGGCGCCGGCCGCGCGTGTCGGCGGTCAGCCTGAAGGACGTGCGCGAGCTGTATCAGTTGCGCGCCGTGCTGTACGCGCAGGTGTCGTTCGCGATCGTCGAGCATGCGAGCAACGCGGATATCGAGGCGCTGTGGGCAGCGCATCGCCGCCTCGCCGACGCGGCGGCGCAGCATGACGTGGATGGCTATTTCTGGGGCAACGTCGCGTTTCGCGACGAGGAACTGCGGGTGTGCGGTAACGCGATTTTCAAGGAAGTACTGGATTCGCTGCGCATGCGCACCAACCGGCTGCGGCATCTGAGCACCTCGCTGCCGGGCCGGATGCAACGCTCCTGCGAGGATCACCAGCGACTTTGCGAAGCCTATGCGGAGCGCGACGGCACGCTTGCCGCGGCGCTGAACCGGTCTATCGTGCTGGGTGCGTTGCGCGCGATCGAAGCCGCCTGGCAGGACGGCTCATCGCCCGCCCGGGACGATGCCGACGGCGCGTCGCTGCGCTAGTCAGCGGGTCAATGAATGCGGGGGAGAAAAGAGGAGGGGGCTCGCAACGCGGGAACGGCGATGACTGCTCGGCCAGCCGGAAGGATCATCTCGCCTTCCCTACCGCTTGCCGTCGCTGCGAGTGTTCGAAGGATGCGGTGTCTGGGTCGCCTCATCAATTACAGGTCATAACACGCACCTCCGTCTGGTCTCACTCTTCCCTTTAATTTTCCTTTCAATTTGTGCGTTTCTAACGGCCGCGTATGTCGTTGAGACATTGAAAGCCTATTGGTTGTTTTTCGCGCAGTCGATTTTCGATTGCTTGCGTGACGCATCAAACTCGGGCAACATCGCTTCCGGGATTGCGAAGCGGCTGTGGCTTGGCTGGAGCCTTTGCCAGACGAGCGACACAAAAAGTCTCTAGAATGACAAACTCGCGATTTTCACAAGAAATTACGGGGAAACGCTGCCGTAAGATTAAGTTGTCTACGGCATCACGCATTATTAAATTGCATTTCCAGTCATTGTTCAGGGCGAGTGATCAATCGCCGGTTTGATCACTGCTTCGCGCAATCAGGCGAAAACCACGGTTCGATGTGATGGCGACGCTAAAGAACAACGTGTCCGGGGAATCATGTCTGTTGAAGGTTAATCACGTGTTCGGCCGAGATGCCGAGCGTTGCGACACCGTCATTCAAGACGCCTACGTTTCCCGTGTGCATGCGATGGTCCACTTCAACGGCGGGCAATGGAACCTGCTTGATCAAAGCAGCAACGGCACGTTGCTGTCCGGTACATTGCTGCGCCATGGCGAGCATGCGCCCCTGCGCGAAGGCGATCTGATTCGCTTCGGTAAAGCGGTTGACGGCACCTGGGAGGTCGTGGATCTCGCGGACCCAGTCGATACGCTGTGGCCCGTTCGCCCCCCCGCTCGCCCCGTTCTGCTTGAATTCGCCCAGGTGCTGCCGGGCGACATCACGCCCGCCATCAGTGTGATGCGCTCCACGACCGGAGAATGGCTGTGCGACGACGCTGGCTCGCTGCGGGTGCTTCATCACGGCGACGTCATCACGGCGGGTACCCTGAGTTGGCGCCTGGAAATGGTGCGCAACGACCAGACGCTCGCGCTGGTCGCGCCGTCCGCTCCGTCGGGACCGCCCGCACGAATCGAGTTTGCGGTAAGCCTGAACGAGGAACACGTGCGGGCCGTATTGCACACGCGCGGCGGAACGGTCGACCTCGGCGAGCGCGCCCATCACTACTGTCTGACTACCCTTGCACGGATCCGTTTTGCCGACGCGCAGGCGGGCTACGACAGCGGCTCGCAAGGCTGGGTCGAAATGCCCGAACTGTCGCGTATGCTTGGGCTCGATGTAGCCCACGTCAACGTACAGATTCATCGTGCCCGTGCCCAGTTTGCGGCACTTCCGGGTGAGGGGAAGGTTGAGCTCATCGAGCGCCGACGCGGTAGCGTGCGTTTCGGCAACATCGCATTTCGGGTCATGCGAGGGGAGCAGCCCGAATGTCTGTGGGTGCCAGGCGATCCCGTCAATGGCAATGCATCGGGCACTATGACTGCAGACCTGACGCGACACGCCCTGTCGAACTGATTGCGCAATGCCCTCCAGATCTGTGACGTCATCTACCGATTCGCGCGCACCCGCTGAGGCTGCACACTCAGCCCAGCCATCGTCTGCACCGGCGGTCGAGCTGCATGGCATGCATGGCTACCGGCTCGGTGCGCAGCTCGGTGAAGGCGGCAGCGGCGCAGTCTATCGGGCAACCCGGCTGGACAACGGACAAACGGTTGCGATCAAGTTGATGCGCGAAGACGTCGCGCGCACGGCGGCAGAGCGCGAACGTTCACGCGCCCGCTTTGCGCAGGAAACGCGGCTGTGCGAGACGCTTGAACATCCGCACGTGGTGGCGTTGCTCGACAAGGGCGAGACACCTCATGGCCAGTTGTTCGCCGTGTTCGAATTCGTGCCGGGCAAAACGCTGCGCGAGATGATCGAGGACGAAGGCGCGCTTTCTGCGGTCACGACAGGACTCCTGATGACGCAGGTGCTCGAAGGCCTGGCGGCTGCCCACAAGCAGGGCATCGTGCATCGCGATCTGAAGCCGCAGAACGTCATGGTGACGGTGACCGATGACGTACTGCATGCAAAGATCCTCGACTTCGGCATCGGCGCGCTCATTTCCGACGCTACGTTACCGGATGCGTATACGCTGACGCACGCGACCGAGGTCCTCGGTTCGCCGCAGTATTGCGCGCCCGAGCAACTGCGCAAGGAAGCGCCGACGCTCAGGACCGACCTGTACGCGTGGGGCCTCGTCGTCATCGAATGTTTGACGGGGCAGCCCGTCATGCAAGGCGCGAGCGTCGCCGAGATCCTCTATCAGCAACTCAGTCCCGTCGACGTGGCGTTGCCGCCGGCGATTGCTTCGCACCCCCTCGGCACGGTGTTGCGGCTCGCGTTGAACAAGAACCCGCAGTTGCGCGCAGGCTCTGCCGATGAGCTCGCGGAACAGTTCCGCGCACTGCATTTTCAGGCGCTCGTCGGCGAATTCAATTACCCACGCGGGTCACGCAAGTCGCGAACCGCCGAGGCGAAAGTCGCAACCCTTTCGACGAAGGCGCCGGACGCCGCCAGCGCATCGCGGCAGGTGACGGCGCTGTGCTGCAGTGTGGGCATCGTTGAAGACAGTGCGCCGCTGACGGCCGATCCCGCCTCGCTGGAAGCGCTCGAGGCCAGCCAGCAACAATGGCTGACCCGCTGTACGGACATCGCAGTCGGATATGGCGGCGAAGCATGCGGCAAGCTCGGCGATACGTTGCTGTTTTACTTCGGCGCTCAGGTCGGTATCGATCGGCCGGCACGGCGCGCCGCGCGTGCCGCGCTCGAGATGGCGCGGCAGTCGAGTCGCGCGAGCCTCGACGACACGCAAACGCCGAACGGCTGGCGTGTGGAGATAGCAGCAGCGTTGCATGTCGGCCCCATTGCGATTCGTGTGCCGCTCATGGGCGAGGGCGCCACGGCCGCTACAGCAGCAAAGCTGCTGCGGCTTGCCACGCCGGGCCAGATTCTGCTTAGCGAAGAAGCGCGCGAGTCGCTCGACCGGTATGCCGACTACACGCGCACCGGGTTGCATTTCGCGCGTGCCGGCCACGCGTCGCGCACCGTCTATGCGTTGCTTGGCGAACGCCACGAGCATGCGCCGTTCGACTCGCTCGACCGCAACGCGGCGACGCCTTTGATCGGCCGGGAGCGCGAGCGCGAAGCGTTGCTGCAAGCCTGGCGCGGCGTGGTGGCCTCCGCTGCATCCGAAGCACAAGCCGGGGAGGGCGCACCGCGTCTTGCGAGACTGGTTGTTGGAGATCCGGGCATCGGCAAATCGCGACTCGTCTATGAGCTGTGCGAAACGGTGCGCAACGCAGGCGAGACGGTCGCCTACTGTGCCTGCCTGCCCGAGCGCTTGAATCACGCACTGTTTCCGATCCTGCGCTTCGTGGCGGCGCATTGGCAGCTCGATATCGAGGGCGACCCGGCCGGGGCGCTCGCGGCGCTCGATCGTATGATTGCCCCGCTTGCCTGCGATCATGCCGCGGCGCGCGCCACGCTCGCTGCCTGGCTCGGGATAGCAGCGGGGCCGGCCAACCTGCGCTGGTCGACCGCGCGGCAACAGCAAGCGTTGTTCGATGTGCTGCGGCAACTGGTCGCCTCGTCAGGACAGGGCGGCCCCGTGTTGTTCGTCATCGAAGACGTGCAATGGCTCGATCGCATGAGTGTCGACTTCCTCGAATCGCTGCGTCTCTCGCCGGCATGCGGCTCGGTTCTCGTCGTGATGACATCGCGTCCCGAAGTGCTCGACCGGTGGCGCACCAGCACCGAGCGTCTGATGTTGCGACGCCTGTCGCGCGACGACACGCGTGAGTTGATCGCGACGCTGCTGGATAAGGCCGATTTCGATGCTGCCACGCTTGAATCGATCACGCAGCGCACGGCGGGCATTCCGCTGTTCGTCGAGGAAATTGCGCGCGAATTCGTGATCAGCGGTGCGATGCCGGATGCCGGTTTGGTGCAGGGAGACATCGGCGCGCCGGATCATCAGCCGTTGCCGGCCAGTTTGCGCGACATGCTTGAGCTCGCGTTCGATCGTATCGATGGGGCGCGCGACACTGCGCAACTGGCGGCCACGATCGGCCTCGAAGTCGATGCGCAACTGCTCGCCGACGTTTCGCCGCACGCGGCCGAGGTCCTCAACGACGACCTGAAACGCCTGCTCGAGGCACGCATCATCTATGCGCAACACCGGCTCGGTGGCATTTCGTATGCGTTCCGGCATGCGCTGATTCGCGATGCAGCGTACGAATCGATGCCGGCGGCGCTGCGCCGCGAGAATCATGCGCGCGTGGCACGGGCGCTTGGCAAGCGTCCAGAGCGCGGCAATGGCATGCAGGACGTCAACATTGCGCAGCATTTCGTGCATGCACGGGCCTTCGAAGAAGCCGTGCCGCACGGCATTCGGGCCGCGCAGCGCGCGCTCGAACGCGCCTTGCACGACGATGCGATCCGGTACGCACAGACCGTGCGCGAATGGCTGACCCAATGCGATTACGCCGGGCGTGCACACGACGCGGCACGCGCCGATCTCTCGCTCGTGCACGCCATGATGGCGCGCTTCGGTTGGGCCGATCCGCAAGTGAAGGGGCATACCGAGCGTCTGCTGGACGAGGTCGGCGGCCTCGAGGATCCACAGCTTGCCGCGAGCGCATTGTGGACGCTCGCGACGTACTACCATGTCGCCAGCGACCGCGCCGCCGTGCAGCGCATCGCCGGGCAGCTGATCGAACTGTCCGTGAATGAAAATGATCCGTCGATCCGTGTGGCCGCCGATGCGATGCACGGCATGAGTCTATGGATCGATGGTCACTATGCCGAGGCACGCTCGGCGTTCGAGGCGGCGCTGTCGGGCCACATCGTGGCACGCGACGCAGGACACCGGCGCCTGTTCGGTCTCGATACGCGGGCTTGGACGATGGCCTCGATGGCGAGCCTCATGTGGCATATGGACGAAGGTCCGGATGCCGCGCTGGAGATGGGGCGCGCCGCTGTGCATTCCGCGACCTGTGTGGACCATCTACCGACCATCGGCGTCACCCTGATGTATTGCGCGCGGATGCAGCAATGCAGCGGCGACCGCGAAGGCGCGCGTGACACGTCCGCGCTCATCCTGAGCTTGTCGCGCACTTACGGACTGAACGCCGTCGAGCGCTATGCGGCAGCCATCCACGCGTGGTCCGAAGGGGACCGCGACGCCGTTGCGGGGCACATCGAGGCATTGCGCCGCTCGGGATGCCTGCTCGGCCTGACCTACTACGCCTCATTGATCCCGGAGATGGATGCGGCACGCGGCGACTGGCAATCGGCGCTGCGTGAAATCGATGCATGCCTGGCACTGTGCGAAACGATGAACGAGCGCTACTACGAGGCCGAACTGCTACTGAAAAAAGCGACCTATCTGTTCAACGCGGGCTCGCGTGAACCGGCTGGGGCCGCGGGAGAAACGTGTCGTCAGGCGCTTGCCACCGCACGCAAGGCCGGTATGACGCGCACCGCTGCAAGAGCGCAAGACATGCTGGAGCGTCTGCAGTCGAAAACGTTCCCAGAGCAGTTACCGATCAGGCCACACCCACCCATGGAGAGCGTCAGTGAGTAACGTCGAAAGTAATTTTCCAACCTACCAGCAGTTTCTCGAATACCGCGCCGTCATCGTTCAGGCGATCGCCGTCTCATGGCACGACGACGCCTTTCGGGAAAAGCTGATAGATGACCCGCAAAAGGCACTGGCTGAGCGCTTCGACTACCGCTATCCGTTCAACCTCGCCCTGAAGGCGCAGCTCGACACCTCGGAGTGGACACCGGCGACGAACGGCGGCTGGACCACGCTCGAGAACAATGTGCTCGAACTCGTGCTGCCACCCGCTCCGGCCGACCCGGAGCAACACGCCATCGCGCTTGCCGCTTATAACGCAAAACATATCAGCGTCATTGAAGACGCCAAACAATAAACCGGGGAAGACCGATCATGGGAATGAATAACGCGGTTCCTACGCAGGAATCGATGCTGGAGTTCCAGGAAGTGTATCTGCGCGCAATCGCACTTTCATGGAAGGACGCAGCTTTTAAAGACGCTTTGTTGAAGAATCCTAACGATGCACTGGCTCGTTACTTCGACTATCTGTGCCCGTGGATCATCAACCTGAAAGTCAGCGAAGCCCCAGCCGGTTCGGGATGGGACGCGGCGAAGCAAAGCTGGTCGTTGCCGCCTAACGCGATGACGTTCGGTGTGCCGGTGCGTCCGAAGGTGTCGGACGAGGAATCTATTGCGCTGGCGGCCTATAACGATGCAGGGCCGTGCTACCTCTTCACCTGCTGCTGAGATTCGATCGACGCGCTGCATGCGAATGCGGCGCGTCGGTATCCCACCGCATGCCGGCGGTGATACCTGCCGCCCTCGCTCGTCCCTTTGTCCATGCTCGATGATTTTTCCCGCGTGCTGCGCTTCAAGGCGCATTTGTCGGTACTCGACGCGGGGCCCGATACGCTTTTCATCGTTGACGAGACCCGGCGCTCGGTCCTGCGTGGTGCGGTCTACGTGAGTATTGCCGCCTGTTTGCGCGAGAGCATGACGATTGCTCAAACGATCGCGACACTCTCTGCACGTTTCTCCGACTGGCAAGTTCTGGCGGTGCTCGATCATCTGGAGCGCCAGGCCTATCTTCGAAGCGACGAGCCTGACGAGCGCGACGCTGCGCGGGGTTTCTTCGAACGCACCGGGCTTAACGGAGACCGTGCTTGCGAGCAACTCGCGCAACTGCGCGTCGCGGTCGAGGCGTTTGGCATCGACCCGGCACCCCAGAAGCGGGCTCTCGCGGCGTGCGGTATTGACCTGGACCACGAGGCACCGTTCGTCATCGCACTTGTCGATTCATACGCGCGGCGCGAGCTCGCCGAGGTGACCGAACGCGTGTTGGCACGAGGCGGGTCGGTGCTCGTCGTGATGCCCTACGGCATACAACCACTCATCGGGCCGCTGCTCGGCCCCAAAGACATCGCACCGGACGCGCCTTGCATTACGTGCCTGCGTTATTGGACCTCGCTTAACCAGCCGGTGCAGACGTTGCTCGCGCGTCATCACGGCGATGAGGCATTGCGCGTTGCGCCTGCGCATACGCCTGCCAGCGTCGCCGCGGTCAGCGCATTCGCTGCGGCGCTGATTCAACAGATCACGGTGAGCGAAGCGCGGCGCGAGCAGGCTCGCCGGCATATTCTGTCGTATCGCATCGATACGTCGACCACGGCGTCACATCGTGTGGTGCGGCGCCCGCAGTGTCCTCGATGCGGTAATCCCCACTGGATGCAGGAGCAGGCCACGCGAGCGCCGATACTCAGGGGAGGGGACGTGCTCGCCTCACGCGAGGGCGGCTTTAGAAGCATCGAACCGCAGGGCGTCCTCAAGCGCTACAGTCATCTCGTCTCGCCGGTCAGCGGTGCGATTGCCTATCTGCATCCAATGCCAGGGCGGCATGCGGGCCTTCGCAATGTCTATGTAGCTGGATATCTGGTCTGTCCGCCCGGCATCCCGCGCACGAA
>NZ_JAMFSB010000249.1 GCF_026225065.1 Paraburkholderia sp.
CAGGCTCCCTAGCAGCACCAGAAACCCCACCCCACAAAAGGTGGGGGTTCTGCGTTTACCCGCACAAAAACACCCGGCAAACCCCTCCACAGACCTCAAAAACCAGACGCTCCAGCAGCGCGGCGGAATCGATTCATCCCGCAAGATCAAAGCGTCAACTGCATCACACCACATGCCGCCAGCGTCCCTGTCCAGAGCAAATCGAAGTTGAGCCACTTGGTGCGCAAACCGCTGATGCCAAAGTGATCGAAAACAGCCACAGCGATCACGCCTGTAGTCGCCAGCATCGCAGCACTATGCACGCCCAGGGCGATAGCTGCGATTGTCACTGTAGGTCCGGGGCTGGAGGTCGCGGCACCTGGAGCATGAGCCAACGCGCTGCATATCGGCATCAACGCAGGAATCAACATGAGTCCAGCGCCGTGTGAGCCTGCCATCACAAACGACCACACCATCAGCCCGGCAAAGCCCGTTTGCATGCCCACGCGCGGTCGCATGCGATGGCCACGCAACGCATGCCATGCCGCCCAACTGATCAACAAGATCCCACACACTCGGCTCAACACAGAATGGTCGATGATCATGCCGAGCGACAATCCGGCCATCAGCATGCTGCCGGCGGCGAGTGCATGCCCGAGTGCGATCGGTACCAGCGAGAGCAGAACCACTCGCCGGCTGCGTCGATACAGTCCAAGTGCAACAGCAAACAGCCAGCCCATTGCCGGGTTGATGCCGTGAAACGCGCCAAGCGCCGCAACCGCGAACCATGTCCACCACGCCGAGGTTGATAGGTTCATACCATTCAGGGATAGCAGTACGAATCGGACGAACAGTCGCCGCCTTGCAGACGGATCTGATGTGGTCGATGTCCTTCCGGCCACTCCAGAAAGAACTTCTCATCGAACGACAGACCGCCGTCCGGGCCCGCATCGAGCTTGACCATCCAGCCGTCAATGCCATCCGGATAAAACTGCGGATCGACTGCGCCGTACAGCGAGTTCGTAAAGTAAATCCGTTTGCCGTCGCGGCTTACCTCGACCATTTGCGGACCGCCGTTGAGTGCGCCGTTCAACGCGCTCGGATGTTTCGCCCGCGAGACGATACCGCCGATGCGGACCTTCCCCGTTAGTTTCGGTTCGAACGGATCGGACACGTCATATTGCAGCAGGTCGCCCGTGCCCCAGCACGACACATAGAGAAAACGATCGTCGAGCGACAGATCGATGTCGGTCACAAGCGGCGGCACCGCGCCGAAGGACTTAAGGACGGGCGGAAGCAATGCGGGATCAGCAGGCTCGGCGGGGATATCAATAATCTTGCGCACCGCCCACTTGTCCTTGTCGCGATACCAGGTCCAGATGGACGAAGACAAATCCTTCAGGCTGATCACGCAATTGACGAAACCATACGCTTTGGTGGGATCGTGCGCCGGACGCAGTTCGAACACGAGTTGATACTCGGGTCCAAAGTCGATTTCCTGCAGATGCTTGCGGCGCGTGAAATCCCAAAAGTGCAGACGGCGGCCGTAACGCGCGCCTAGAAGCACCTCCGGAATCAAACCGTTCTCGAACGTATCAGGCGTGCCCCATTCGCTGGTGACGAGCGTGTCGTAGCCGAGGTGCCACCAGCCGTCGTAGGCGAGTTGCTGCGAGCCGCGGTCGACTTCCCAGCGTCCGAGTGGCTCAAAACTTTCCTGATCGAGCAGGAAGATGCCACCGGGCGCGCCGCCGTCGGCGCTGCCGAGCGCAGTCACATAGATGCCACCCGGACCACAATGTACGGTATGCGGACGGCTATAGCCCGTCCGGCTCGCGATGGTGGCCGGCTCGATTGTCTTGACGATGGTCGGATGACGCGGATCAGGCTTCGTATCGAGGATATAGATTCGCGACGAGCGCAACCCAGGCACAACCAGGTAACGTCGCTCCGTATGCGGATGCGGCGCGTTGGGGCAGAGGCACGAAGAACAGGCATTCCAGCCGAAATGATGCAACTCGTCGCCGGTATGCGGCATGGCCAGATTGCCGACGATGCTGGCATAAGCCGGAGAGGCTGGATCGACATCAACCACTGCGATCTCGTCCGGCCGGGTGCGATCAGGATCGAACGCGGCCACATAAGCGAGCTTTTCGGGCGGCGCCTGTGCAGCAAGGCGCGGCGAGGGATAAAAGCTCGGGTCCGGCTTCCAGATGCCCATGGTGCTCCTCCTCCGTATCAGTGCGACTCGGGACGACACAACTAGCCATCATGAACTGTAGTTGGTTTAAGCCACGCTCAAAGCTCGATATGGAATAAGCAAATGCGCCGACGTTATAGGACAAGGCGAGTTCGCGCAACGCGCAATGCACAATGCGTCGTATGCGATCTGTGCGACGAAGCCGATCGCGAGAGGAGAGGGGATGTGATGGGAGCGCCGTAGCAGCGGTTTGATTGCCCGCGCAACGATTTGATGCAGCGCAAGTCAGGCGACCGAAGCCGCCCGACACGGCAAACGCTAGACTCCGCGCCGACTAAACAGGCGGACGATAAACAACAGAATGACCGCACCGATTACCGCTGTGATGATCGAGCCGATCCAGCCACCGCCAAGCGAGATGTGCAGGACGCCGGAAAGCCAACCGCCGATAAACGCGCCGACGATCCCGACAATGATGTCGACGATCAACCCGAAACCGCCGCCCTTGACGAGCACGCCAGCCAGCCAGCCGGCGATCGCGCCAATGATGAGCCATGCAATGATGCCGTGTTCCATAATCAAGACTCCATGGTTGAGCGTGAAAAATTCACGGTGACAGAGCTTAGTCTAAGGGGGTGACGCAGTCCATATTCGGGATATGGATTTAACAATGTCTGAATGTATTGTGGCGGCATTGGCAAGGAGGCCGTTGCGACGGCGGAACCGGACGCATAGCCGCGATGGCTATGGCGCAAAGGCGGGGTAAGACAACGCGCAGTCGCTCGGTTCATTTCGTTCTCGGTCTCGGGCTGCACAGACATACGGACCATCGATTCACACGACGCACTCTACCATCAATGCAACGCGGCGCCGGCCGATGCTTCGTCTACGGTTGTTATAGATGACGCCGTCGCCGGGCGCAAGGCGCGGACTACCACCCCGCGGTCGGTGTCGCCCGGTTGGGCGTCTGAAAGCGAAACGGCGGAGCAAGGCGAACAATTCCTTAGACTCCGCTTGCCACTCTCAATACGCAGCGCTACTCCGGCGTCGGTTCTGCTTCTTTGGCAATCCAGCTTACGCTCGAGACGCTCGCCTCCATACTGATGCGACTCGCCATCAATTCGAGCTTCGACTGATCCTTCGGATGCAGTTTCAGGTTAGCCGTGACGCGTATGCGCCCGGGTTGCTCTGCCACGTCCTCGCTCGTCAGACTCTGAAAAGACAGGGGCATGGAGTACATCGAGTTCGACAGCGCCGCGCGGATATGAACCTCATCCTCTTCACGGCAGACCACGGTGAGCACGTACTCGCGCACGAGGTCAGCATTTGAAACCGGCGTCGCGTTGATGGTGCGGCTAACCTCGCGTAGCACCGTGTTGGTCAGCAGCACGATAGCTGTGCCAGCGAGTGCGGGACCGAAATGTCCCGCACCGCACAACACGCCGACGGCCGCGGAACACCAGAGGGTCGCCGCCGTGTTGATGCCCTGGATGGAGCCCTTGTCGCGCATGATCACGCCGCCGCCGAGGAAGCCGACGCCGGACACCACGTAAGCGGCGATCTGCGTGACGCCAGCCGTGCCATTGCCGGTCAGTACGCCCAACGAAACGAACAGGCACGCTCCGCTCGCGACGAGGGTGATCGTGCGCAGACCGGCAGTGCGTTGCCGCATCTGCCGTTCGATGCCGATTGCAACACCGCAGGAGAAGGCGGCGAGGAGCCGCCAGACAAATTCAAGCGTCATTGGATCAATAGTCGAGACGTGCCCAAACACGTAGTTTGAACCAGACGCGTGACAGCATCGCTAACAATACACGAGTTGCGATGCGTGTCTCCGCGCTATGCCTCGCGCAGGCAGATCAGGCCGTAGGAGCTGGCAGATCGAGGATGAGTCGAGTCCAGTGTGCACCACGCACTTCGGTGCGAAACGCTCCTGTGGTGGCGACGATCCGCCGGCCATCGGCTGCAGGGATGAAGACCTCCACGGAGTCAAAGGGCCGCTGCCAATGTCCTGTCCGAGCGTTGTCGCATCACTTTTAACACTGACCTTCCAGCAACCGTATGCTCCGGTGCGCCTGGCTTCCGATTCGCCATCGTCTTCATGACATTCGCCTTGCGTAACGCCTGCGCCTTGACAGGGCGCCACCATTCGAGGGTTCGACAACGGGCCTGCTTCAAGTCGGCCTGGCGCGGCTTCGGCGCGTCAGACTGGCGTTGCCCCGCTGCCAGTCTTCTCACGCCAGTCCAGCGGCGGCTTCGCATCAGATTCTTTCGCGCCGCAAAACCGCGGGGCTCGAAGGCCTCGAGCTTATTACGATTGAAACTTCATCCTATCTCAAATTAAATATGGAGTCCGAATCTTGACAAGCCCCATCCTGGAAAACAGACTGGGCTGTGCTTCGAATCAAGTCGTGCAGTCCATGCGCCAGATCGCATGCGGCAGCCGAGCCCGGTGTCCTCCTGCACAACCACCCGGCGCGAGCACTCCCGGTGATCGGGGTTGCGCTCTTTGCGCGCCTGCCCGCGGCCTGATTCTCTTTTCGTTATTACCTGATTGAGGATTGCATGAACAAGAAAACCCTTGGCATAGTTGCCGGCGCATTGATCGCAGCGGCACCGCTTGTTTCGTCGGCAGCTGAAGCGTTGCCCGTAGCTTTCGAAGGCAACAGTGTGTTGCAGGCCGACGGCGTGGTGAAGGGTGTCGACCAGGCACGGCATGCCGTCACTGTGGTCGATGCGCATGGCGGTGAAGCATCCTTCACGGTCACCGATACCCGCAATCTTGCCCAGATTCATCCGGGCAACAAGGTCCATGTCCGTATGACCCGTAGCGCGCTCGTGAGCCCTTCGCATGGCGCGCTTGCGGCACAGTCGCCGCAAAACCTCACGGCTGAGGTGGTGGCATTCGACCGCGCTTCAGGTGTAGTCGAGTTGAGGGGACCTAATGGCGAGGTGTTCCATATCCAGGGCCGTGATCCGGTGAAGGTCGCTAATCTGCAACCGGGGATGCGCGTTGACGTGGCGTATGCGCCGCACGTAAGCGTCGCAGTGGAGCCTGCGGCGCAGTAAAACGTCGACCAGCAAGGCTGGCGTAGTTACTTTGGCAGGTCGTACGCGGAGCGCCTGAAAGGGCGGTCCGCGTATTTCATCTCAGCTTGGCTCGCCTGGCACCAAACGCAGCCTCGTAATCTCCGAAGGCGCCCCGAGCCGCTTCGGCGGCCCCCAATAGCCGGTACCGCGGCTCGTATAAACCCACAACCCATTGAGCCGCGCGAGCCCTGCCGTAAACGGCTGCTGCAGGCGCACGAAGAAGTTCCACGGGAAGATCTGCCCGCCGTGCGTGTGTCCGGACAACTGCAACGTAAAACCAGCCTCGGCAGCGGCTTCGGCTGAGCGCGGCTGATGCGCAAGCAACACCTTGATCAGCACGTCGCCAGGAGCGCCTGCAAGCGCTGCAGCAGGGTCGCTGTGATGGGCGGGGTCGAAATGACCCGCGGAATAGTCGGTCACGCCTGCAATCACCGCGCGGGCGCCGTCGTGCTCCACCACCACGTGCTCGTTGAGCAGCACATGTAAACCAAGCCGGCGAAACTCCTCGATCCATGCGTTGGCGCCGGCGTAGTACTCATGATTGCCCGTGACCAGAAACGCTCCGTGGCGCGCGCTCAGGCGCGACAGCGGCCGCGTGTGATCCCGCAACTGCGGAACGCTGCCGTCGACGACGTCGCCGGTCACCGCGATCAGGTCAGGCTTCAGGCGGTTGACTGCGTCGACGATCGCATCCACGTAACGGCGTTTGATGGTTGGGCCAACGTGTATATCGCTGATCTGGACGATCGTGAAGCCGTCGAGCGCTTGCGGCAGATCGTCGATCGGGACATCGATCGTGACGACGCGTGCCCGCCTGCGCGCGTTAAAAAAGCCGACTGCCGTGGACAGCAAGGCCAGCAGCGGCACGGCCGCAGCAGAATCCATGCGCAAGCTCGCCAGTGGAATGGTGTGCGGCCAGATAGCGTCGACAGTCAGCAGCGACGCCAGCACGAGATCGCGCGCGAAGGTCAGCACCAGCAAAGAAGAGAAAAAGCCCATCGCCAGCAGGCCGGCCCAGGCGAGCCGGTCGCCGAGAGGCTGACGTTTGATGGTCCGTGCCAGCATGCCCAGCGGAATGAGCAGGACGGATAGTACGAGCCAGAGTGCCGCGAGCCAGCGGCCGGCGTTCCCCACTGGCAGGTCAGGAATGACCCGGAAGCCCACGTAAATGTGCAGCAGGACGCCAATGCCAATAATGCGAAAAAGGAACGATAAGCGGCGCATAGGAAGGGGGTAAGGCGAATCGGGTGCCGGACGTACGCGCAAACTTGCTGGCGCGTGCGGAGAAGGTGTTCGCCGGCAAGGCAGATCATTCTACCGACATGTCGTCACGCCTGCCGACGGTGCTCGAGCCTTTTTGAATTGCGTGCGCCGTAGGCTATTCTAAATGAGTTCGGCACCGCGCATGTCACCTCCCATTCCATGAACGATCTGTTTGACGACCTTCCCAAGCCCGACGTTGACTGGTATCCCGACTGGCTATCGCCCGAAGCCGCTGGTCGTGCCTTGACGCAACTGATCGACGAGGTTGCGTGGAAGCAGGAATCGATGGGCACGCCAGCGGGACGCGTGGCTCTGCCGCGACTCACCGCCTGGCAGGGGGAAGCGGACGCGGTGTACGTCTACTCCGGCATTCGCAATGTGCCGCAAGCGTGGACACCGGTGGTGGCCGAGTTGAAGGCAAGCGTCGAAACGACCAGCGGATGCCGTTTCAATAGCGTGCTGATCAACCGTTACCGCAGCGGAATGGACAGCATGGGCTGGCACGCGGATCACGAACCTGAATTGGGCGCGCAACCGGTGATTGCGTCGGTGAGTCTGGGCGTTTCCCGGACCTTCGATCTGCGCCACAATAAGACGGCGGTCGTGCAGTCGTTCCAGCTCAAAGGCGGCAGCCTGCTCGTCATGCGCGGAAATACGCAGGCGGAGTGGCGCCATCGGGTGCCGAAAGAACCGCGTGTCACCGGCGAACGTATCAACCTGACCTTTCGCTGGGTGACGTCGCGCCGCTAGCGTGGCTAGTTCACTGCCGTGACCGGTATCCGGGAAACACTCACCAGACGGTCCATGACGCTACGGTTGATGATCCGTGCAGCCGCATGGAACAGGTCCCTGCGCGGCGCTGCGACGACGATCTCGTCGCAGCCGTATTGTTCTGCACAACTTGCGATACTAGGTACCAGCGGGCCGACCCTGATCTCTACGGAATATTTAACGCCTGCGTCGTCGAGAATGCGTTTGGCGCGACTCAGCGCGGCCTCGCCGTCGGCACCTTCGAGTGTGCGCAACTTCGAGAGGGAATAAAAGGCTTCAAGACGCGTCGATTCGAGCGAGGGCTGCACGTTGACCAGCACGATCTCGGACGCACATCGCTCGTTATAGAGGAACGCAGCGTGCCGCACGGCTTGTAACGAGCGCGCCGAGCGGCTTACGGGAACCAGAAGTTTCAGCATGATCGGTTGTCTACCAGGTGACCGTTGGATCTGTCTGCAGACGTGCAGCAGGATCGACTAAAGGGTAGCGGCAGCCGCGTACCTGGCGTCTAAAGAATGCCCGCGAGCACATAAAAATCGCATCAAAAAATCGTGCCGAAACGCGATCCAAGGCCAGACTGGGGCGCCATCAGGGTATGCCCGAATACGTAGTCTGATTGGCATCGCTATACCAAAATTGGTATCGAGCGTGCAAATCATATGATTGGACGCGTGTCACGCCAGCCACTACGCTTTAACACGATCCCCTGCCGCAGCCTTGCTGCAGGCGGCTACGGATCGCCAGCACAACAACGATCAGGAGACAGACATGGCGAATTCACGGCGCGCGGTATTTCGTGCGTTGGGCGCGCTCGCACTCACAGCGGGCACCGGGACACTGAGCCTCGTGGCGCGCAGCGCATATGCCCAGGACAAGACCATCACCCTCGGTTTCGCGCAGGTCGGCGCCGAGAGCGCATGGCGCACGGCGAATACCGAATCGATCAAGTCGGCAGCAGCCGATGCAAAGATCAACCTCAAGTTCTCGGACGCCCAGCAGAAGCAGGAAAACCAGATCAAGGCGATGCGCTCGTATATTGCGCAGAAAGTCGATGTGATCGCGTTCTCACCGGTGGTGGAGTCGGGCTGGGAGCCCATCCTGCTCGAAGCGAAGGCCGCAAAAATTCCGGTGATCCTGACCGACCGCAACATCGACGTGAAGGATACATCGCTCTACGTCACCATGATCGGTTCCGATTTCATGGAAGAAGGGCGGCGTGGCGGTCACTGGCTTGAAGACAACTTCAAAAGCAATCCAGGGCCGATCAACATTGCGGAACTGCAGGGAACGGTCGGATCGGCGCCGGCCAATGACCGCCATTCTGGCCTCATCGAGGTGATCAAGAACGACCCGAAATTCAAGATCATCGCCTCACAAAGCGGCGACTTCACTCTGGCCGGCGGCAAGCAGGTCATGGAAGCCTTTATAAAAACTTATGGAAATAAAATAAATGTAGTTTATGCGCATAACGACGACATGGCGCTCGGCGCCATCCAGGCGATGGAAGAGGCTGGACTGCATCCCGGCAAGGACATCACCGTCGTCTCGTTCGACGCTACCAAGGGCGGCTTCCAGGCAATGGCCGCGGGCAAGATGAACGTCGATGTGGAATGCAGCCCGCTGCTGGGGCCGCAACTGATGTCGGCCGTGAAGGACGTGGTCGCCGGCAAGCCTTTGCCGAAGCGGATTTTGACGCAGGAAACGGTGTTTCCGATGAGCGTCGCGGCGCAGACGTTGCCGACCCGCAAGTACTGAACCGAGTCACTGACAGAGTGACGCAGACGTAACAAGTTTCTCCAGCGGTGCCTGGCCGTCCTGCTGCGTTCCACGGCAGGCGGCCTCTTTTCCACCCATCGAGCGAGGTCTATGGCCCACCCGACTCCTGATTCCCCGGAACCCGTTCGCAGCCACGGCCCGGCCTTGGCGCAGCATGCCGACACGACCGCCCAGACGGGAGAAATTGAGCCAATTCTGGCAACGAAGGGCGTCACCAAGACGTTTCCCGGCGTGAAGGCGCTGCAAAACGTCGATTTTCGGCTGTTCCCCGGCGAAGTCCACACGCTGATGGGGCAGAACGGCGCCGGCAAATCCACCTTGATCAACGTGCTGACGGGAGTGGTCGCACCCGACGCGGGCGTCGTGCATCTTGGCGGTCAGGCGGTGGCTTTCGCGTCTCCCCAGGAGGCCGAGGCAGCCGGCGTGCGGACGCTCTATCAGGAAGTGAATCTGTGTCCGAATCTGTCGGTGGCGGAGAACGTGTTTGCGGGCCGCCAGCCGAGACGCTTCGGCGCAATCGACTGGCGCGAAATCAGACGTCGCGCGCAGGCGGCGCTGGAGCGCCTTGATGTCTCGCTTGACGTGACCAAGTCGCTCGACGCGTATCCAATCGCCGTGCAACAGATGGTGGCCATCGCACGGGCGATTTCGGTCGACGCGCGCGTGCTGATCCTCGATGAGCCGACCTCGAGCCTCGATGACAGCGAAGTAACACAGCTTTTCAAAATACTTCGGCATCTTAAGCAATCGGGAATCGCGATCCTGTTCGTGACTCACTTCCTCGAGCAGACCTACGCGATTTCCGATCGTATCACCGTGATGCGCAATGGCGAGCGGGAGGGCGAGTACCTGGCGCGCGATCTGTCGGCGGACCAGCTGGTCGCGAAGATGGTCGGACATGAGCGGATGAGTACGCGGCTGCGGGAAGCGGCGCACGAAGCGCCGGTAGCGAAAGAGGCGGTGCAGCCGTTCGTCGAACTGCGCGGAGTGGGGCGTCGCGGGAGCATGCAGCCGATCGATCTCAATGTGCAACCGGGCCAGATTCTCGGTCTCGCCGGCCTGCTTGGCTCGGGACGCACCGAAACCGCGCGCCTGCTGTTCGGCGCCGACCGTGCCGATAGCGGCACCATGACCGTGGGCGGTCGCGCCGTGCGCTTGCGTTCGCCTCACGATGCCGTGGCGCTCGGCATCGGCTACTGCCCCGAAGATCGCAAGAAGGAGGGCATCGTCGCCGAACTGTCGATTCGCGAGAACATTTTGCTGGCGCTGCAGGCGCGGCGCGGGTGGTTCCGCAAGATCAGCGGGCAGCGGGCGCGTGAGCTGGCTGACCTGTGGATCGAGCGCCTGGGCATCAAGGCTTCGGACGCCGAGCAGCCCATTGGCCTGCTCTCCGGCGGCAATCAGCAAAAGGCGTTGCTCGCGCGCTGGCTGGCCACCGAACCGAAGCTGTTGATTCTCGACGAGCCGACCCGCGGCATCGACGTAGCCGCGAAGTTCGACATCATGGACCGCATGCTTGCGTTATGCGCCAGCGGCCTTGCGATCCTGTTCATTTCTTCGGAGGTCAGCGAGGTGCTGCGGGTAAGTCATCGGGTAGCAGTCCTGCGCGATCGCCGCAAGATTGCGGAGGTCGCGGGTAACGCGTCGAATGAGGACAACATCTATCGGCTGATTGCGGGGAGCGGCGAATGAAGATATCGAACTGGTTCACCCGCGATGGCGTGGAGCGTCCGCTGATCTGGCCGTGCGTGACCCTCGTGCTGCTTTTTGTGCTGGATTTGTGTGTCAATCCGCATTTTCTGTCACTGCGTGTTCTTGACGGACATCTGTTCGGTGCGCCCATCGACATCCTGAATCGCGCCGCGCCGCTCGCGCTGGTGGCGACAGGCATGACACTCGTGATCGCCACGCGTGGCATTGACATTTCTGTGGGCGCCGTGGTCGCGATTGCCGGTGCGGCCGCGGCCACGATCCTGGCTACGCAACCGTTTCCTAGTGCAGGGCTGATTGGCGAGGCACTGGTCGCGGCGCTTATCGTCGGCGTGTTGAGCGGCATGTGGAACGGCATGCTGGTGTCGTTCGTTGGCATGCAGCCGATTATCGCTACCTTGATCCTGATGGTGGCTGGACGTGGGGTCGCGCAGTTACTGACCGGCGGCCAGATCATTCCGATCGGCGCGCCGGGGTATCTGTTCGTCGGCGGCGGCTATCTGTTTGGCATTCCGTTTTCCGTGTGGATCGCAACCGTCGCGGTGCTGGCGACCGCGCTACTGATCGAGGG
>NZ_JAMFSB010000250.1 GCF_026225065.1 Paraburkholderia sp.
GCCTTCTTCGCGAGCTGCTCGAACGGCAGTGCTTCGAGACCGGCCGCCGACAACTTACCGTCGACCCAGCGTGCGTCCTCGATGCGCACCACCAGCGGCGCGGCCTGGCCGCCGCCGGCGCCTTGACGCCAGATCGCCATCGCCGCCGGCCACAGACCGTGGGTGAAGACGACGCGAGCGGCCTCGCGCGTGCTGTGGGTGAAATAGAACGCCGAGTTGGTCGCGCTCGACGGCGACGCATAACCCGGCGACCAGCGCGGATTGGCCGATAGCTTGTCCTGCTCGGCTTGCGACATGATGTACGGATCGCCGCTCGTGACGACCGGCAGATCGGGCCAATCGGTGACGGCGACGCGCACCTCGGTAGCAGGCTTGCCGAGCCATCTGGCTACAGCAATGGCCTGTGACGTGGACATGCCGGTGCCGATTTCGGCGGCGGTGTGATGCAGGCTGATCTTGCCGTCGGCGGTGAATTCGACCTTCGCCAGCGAGGTTTCCGCGCCCGTACCGAAGTCCTTTTGCACGCAGGCAAAACCGACGCCATAGCGCTGGCCCGGATGCGTCAGTTCAAATTCGAGCTTCTGCTTCGCCCGATTCACCCACAGCGGATGCACCTGTGCCTTCTGCAGAACTTCGTCGACGCGGATCGCGCCGGCCGGCACCGCGCCCTGAGTGTTTTTCATGCCCGAGCGCAACGCGTTCTTCAGGCGGAAGTCGATCGGATCAACGCCAAGTTGTTCGGCGATTTCATCGACCATCATCTCGGTGGCCGCCATGCTCTGCAGCGTGCCGTAGCCTCGCGCTGAGCCGGCGTCGATTGCACGCGTTGCAACGGCAACAGCGGAGAGATCGTTCTTCGGGAAGTAGTAGATCGACTGCGCCGCGGTTGCGCCGACCATCGCCACTGACGGCGAGAAATTGCAGCGGCCGCCGCCGTTCGCTTCCATCCCGGCCTTGAACGACTGGAACAGCCCGGTCTTTTTATCGACGGCGATGCGGTAATGCATCTTGAACGCGTGACGTTTCAGCGAGGTCTGGAACTGCTCGTAGCGATCGTTCGCCAGACGCACCGGACGGCCGTCCGCATACATCGCAGTCACAAGGCCGTAGAACGGCACGTTGAAGTGATCCTTCGAGCCGTAACCGACCGTGTAGCAAGGATGCACGAACAGGTTCTTCACCGGAAACGCGCACTTCGCGACCATGCCGGCCGCGCTCTCCACGACTTCGGACGGCGCCTGGGTCGGCACCACCATGTGCAGCGATTGGCTCGCGCTGTCGTACCAGCAGTTCACGTTGTCGGGTTCGAGCGCGGCCGTGTCGATCGACTGCGTGTTGTACTCGCGTTCCATCACGAGCCAGTCCGCCGACGGACGATCGAGTTCCTGCTGGACCTGTCCGGCGTAGAACATGCCCTGCTCGTCGAGCTTGCCGTGCTCCTTGCCATCCGGCCAGACCGGCTGGTGCTTGCGCATCATGCTGGGGAACACCGGTGCGTCTTTCAGGCTGGAGAACGTGTCGTCGTCGTAAGGCGTCTTGCCGCCCACCCGCACGAAGCGGAACGTGCCCCACGGATCGCGCTCCAGCGAGCCCGTCTGCGCGCCATAACGGATGATCTCGTCGTGGAACTTGAGCTTGTCCTTGGCGAAGCGAAAGCGTGCGAAGTCGTGATAGATGAGGATCGCGACCGCCTGGCCGAGATAGGCCGGCGTCTTGCCCGGCGGCAGCAACATGTCGTCGCCATAGAACGCGGGGAAGATCAGGCCATCGCGCGTCAGATCGTCGGCGGTGACGACGCGGTCCGGCTTCAGTTCGTCGCCGAGCAGCGTCAGGTCGAAGCCCTCGTAGAGGCGGTCCGCGTGAGTGGTGCGCAGAATGAAGGCATGCGCCTGCTGCTTCGGCCAATGCGGCATGTCGGCCGCACGGATGTCGCGCGCGAACACCTTCGCGCCGGTGACCTTGGCGATACCGTCGATGCGGAATTTCGCCTGCCCGTTAGCCGCGTCCCATTGAACCGGCGTGAGAATCTTGTCTTCTAACAACGCAGCAAACGCACGGCTGCCGATCGGCGCGATATACACCGAGACACCCGCTATAACGCTGGCCTTCAGAAAACTGCGACGCGAAAGGTCGAGTTTCCCCATGGACTTCTCCTTAAGTTATCGACGACGGCAACGCCAGTCACAAGACGGACGCACGCACGCACGGGAATGCCACAGGCTGCGCAAGCCTGTGACGACACACCGCATTGGAGAATCAAGCGAATCCCGGACGCATTTGCCCGGGCATACCGGCGACGTGTGGCGGCCGGAACATCGGCGCCGCCGCAATCGATCTGATTAAACTTGAACTGCCCTTGAACGTGCTGGTGTTGTCCACTTTCCTTTCCCTGCCCTGTAACGGGCAAAGCGCGGGATTATGGCGCTGTTGGATAGTGAAAGAGTAAAATTTTGTCCGCTATCTCTCAAATAACGGATTTGATATAGATCTATTTACTTCGGTATCCTTATCTGCGTGCCGACGCGCATGCAATCACAAGAATACGTGGCGTCTCAAACCGGCATCAAGCCCGCACGACCGCGATACCCAATGCCTCGAACGGTGCGGTGAGCGCCGCCGAGGTCTCCTTCTCGACCACCATCGCATGCGCCGCGCTTGCCTCCGCGATCATGAAAGCGGACGCCGCGTTGAGTTTCTCCGCTGAGGCGAGCACCACGGTTTCCGCCGCACGAGCTACCAGCGCCCGCTTGACGTAGGCCTCTTCGAGATCGCCCGTACTAAGGCCGGCCTCAGGATGTACTCCCGTGACGCCCATGAAATAGAGATCGGCGCGGATATGGCTGAGCGCTTCGATCGCGGCTGCGCCTACGTTGACCATCGAATGCCGGTATAAGCGTCCGCCGATCATGATCACCTCCACGTCGCGGTGAGGAGCGAGTTCTACCGCCACGCTCGGACTATGGGTAACGATGGTCGCGCGCAGATCGAGCGGCAGATGGCGCACGAGTTGCACGGCCGTCGTGCCGCCGTCGACGATCACGATCTGGCCTGGCTCGATCATCTGCGCCGCAGCCCGGCCGATGGCCGCCTTCGACGCCGACTCGATGACCTGCCGGCCGGCCAGGTCCACCGCGGCCGGCGACGAGGGCAACGCCCCGCCATGCACGCGCTGTAGAGAGCCGTCGGCGGCGAGTTCACGCAAATCGCGACGGATGGTGTCTTCGGAGACGGCAAATTCGATGCTCAGGCTCTTGGCGATCACCTGGCCATCGCGTTTGAGCGCATCGAGAATCAGCTGTTTTCTTTGCGAAGTAAGCATGGAGCGGGAGGGCGTCAAAAGGAAACAAGGCAACGCCGGCGCTGCATCTGCCGGTAGCAGTCGTAAAACAATGCTCGATGCATTGCATGAATCAATGCACGAAAATTCTTGTTTTTGCACGAGATTGCACGATACCATGAAATCACGCGGCTCGAACCGCGCTTTCAGGAAATCACCATGAGCAAAACTGCCGACCGCGTGCGGATTGTCGACGTCAAATTGCTGTCGGACGACTGGTACGTGCTGAAGAAAACCATCTTCGACTACCAGCGCGCCGATGGGATCTGGCAGCGTCAGAGCCGCGAGACGTACGACCGCGGCAACGGAGCGACCGTCCTGCTCCATGATCCGCTGCGCCGGACCGTGGTCCTCACGCGGCAGTTCCGCATGCCGGCGTTCGTCAACGGTCACGACGGCATGTTGATCGAGGCGCCAGGCGGGCTGCTGGAAGAGGCCTCACCGGAGGAACGGATCCGCGCCGAGGTCGAGGAGGAGACTGGCTACCGCGTGCACGCGGTGCGCAAGATATTCGAGGCGTTTATGAGCCCGGGTTCGGTCACGGAGAAGCTGTTCTTCTTTGTCGCCGAGTACGATGCCGCCGCGAAGATCGGCGATGGCGGCGGGGTTGTCAGCGAGGGCGAGGATATCGAGGTGCTCGAACTGCCGTTCGATGAAGCGCTGGCGATGATCAAGCGCGGCGAGATCGTCGATGGGAAGACGATTATGTTGCTGCAGTATGCGGCGTTGAATGCGTTGGTTTAGACGGGGTATGCCCCCGCCCCCTAAAACTGATGTCGAATCGCCGCGCGCACCGTCACCTGATTCGATGAAGACGACGCCCCCGCCGCGCCCGGAATATACGCGTCGTCCAGCACGGTATCCGTCTTGTCGCCGGCCACCTTCTGGTAAGCGGCCTGGAAATAGAAGTCCGTTCGCTTCGACAGGTTGTAGTCGGCCATCAACCCGAACGTGTGATATTTCGGGTTCTCGTTGCCTGAGGTCGCGTCCATCGTGGCCGCCGTGTACACGTACTGCACGCCCACGAAAAAAGTCGGCGTGAACTGGTACTTACCGTTGACTTCGAAGTTCTGGAACTTGAGCGCCGTCAGCGTGCCGCCGTTCGGCGGCGTGATGGCGCCCACATAGACCGAGGTGTCGGTTGCGGACGGCTGGCCGACATTCGTGTTCGAATAGGCAAAGCCCACGGTCGCGGCGCCGAACGTGTAGTTGATGCCGCCGCCGAAAATACGCAGCCGCTCCGAGATGAAATTCGCGTCGTCGGTCGCAATGGACCCGTCCGTCGTCAAGCCGGGATTGTTCGCGTCGAGGTAAGCCGCGCCCACCAGCAAGCCACCGTTCGTGTATTGGCCGCCCAGACTATACGTACGGTTGTTGGCAAAGCCGGTTTCGTTGCTGAAGCTGTAGGTGCCGCCGAACTGCAGGCCCGCAAACGACGGGCTCATGTACTTGACCGTGTTGTTCACGCGGAATGAGTTGTCGGTGTTGTCATTGTCATAGGGGTGCGAGAGCAGATAGCCGCCCCAGTTGCCGTTGGCCGTGGTTGGCGCGAGATAGTCGACCACCGAGTCGTACTGCCGCCCGAACGTGAGCGTGCCGTAATTGGCTGCCGTCAGGCCAACGAACGCCTGGCGACCGAAGATGCGAGCGCCCTCCTGCAGGCCGCCGCTATTCACATCGAAACCGTTCTCGAGATCGAAGATTGCCTTCAGGCCGCTGCCGAGATCCTCCGAACCCTTCAAGCCCCACCGGCTGCCTTGCGCGTAGCCGCTTTCCAGCTGATAGGCTGATTTGTCGCCAGCGTTACTCGTGTAATTGATGCCCTCGTCGATCACCCCGTACAGCGTAATGCTGCTCTGCGCGAAAGCAGGCAGAGCGAAGGCTGCCGTCACAGCCAGCGCAACCATGTTCTTTTTCATGAAGATCTCCCGGATCCCTTTTCATCAGCCAACAGCTAGCCAATTTTGAGAAGGCTCTTCTTTTTTTAAGCAGCAACTACATTGGGCTTCAATTTCAAGTTCACGAGCGATGAAAACGATGCTTGCACACCGATAGTGGGCCGTCCATCGGCACACGTTGAGCCGTCACAAATCGTTGCGAAATGTCCACGCGAAGCATTCACATATTGCGTAATTTGACAATTGGGGCTTGGTCGCGAACGGGCCCTGTCCGATGCTGCGTCATCCCCAAAAGCCGGCCTCCGGGCCCCTTGGCCGCATGGCTAACGGCACAGAAAACACCCGGTTCGCGCGCCCTCCGCGCACACCTATTCGTAAGAACATGAAATAATTTCGAAAGCAACCACGCCCCGTTGACAGAACAACACGCTCCGCCGCCGGTCCCGTCTAACCCCTCAGCAATACGCAATGCAAAAGCCATCCTCCCGTCTGCTCGAACTCGATTTCTTTCGCGGACTGGTCCTGCTGTTCATCGTGGTCGATCACATCGGCGGCAGCATCCTCTCGCGCGTCACGCTGCACGCTTACGCGCTATGCGATGCGGCTGAGGTGTTCGTATTCCTCGGCGGCTTTGCCACGGCAACCGCTTACGTCGCGCTCGCCGAGCGTCGCACCAAGGCAGCCGCGCGCGATCGCTTCCTGCGGCGTTCGCTGGAGATCTATCGGGCCTTCCTCGTCACCGCCGGCTTGATGCTGCTGGTTAGTGCGGTTCTGATCGCCTTCAGCATCGACGCGCCGAATCTGACCTCCGACGATCTCGACGACTTCATCGACGCGCCGCTTACGGCCCTTCGCGACATCCTGTTGTTGCGGCGTCAGCCCTATCTGGCCTCGGTGCTGCCCATGTATGCGTTGTTCGCGCTGAGCGTGCCGCTGGTCCTGCCGCTCGCGCGGCGCCGCCCATGGTGGCTGCTGGCTGGCAGCCTCGCGCTTTGGGCTGCGGCGCCGAGCGTGAATGCGTATCTGCCGGCAATCGAAGACACTCAATGGAATTTCAATCCACTCGCCTGGCAACTGCTGTTCGTGCTTGGCGTGCTGGCGCGGTGCCAGCCGGTCTATCGGAAGATCAGCTCACACCGCGTGGGATGGCTCGCCAACGTGCTGGCATTTGCCATCGTGATGGCTGCGGCGTACTACAAGCTGTTTATCGAGCAAACGCCGCTCGACGGCAGTTTCAAGCAAAGCCTCTCATGGTTGCGCGCCGGCAATTTTCTGGCGATAGCGTGGCTGGTTGCCAATCTGGTCCAGCTTGGCTGGGTGCGCAAGCTCGCGCAGTGGCTGCCGTGGGTCGGCATGATCGGACGCAAGGGATTGGTGTGCTTCGTGGCGGGCGCTGTGATTTCGCTCGTCGTCGATTCGCTGCTCTATGCTGCCACGGACGGATATCTCGACATACCGCTCGGGCTTTTAGCCGACGCGGTGGCGGTCGGCACACTGTTCGCGGTCGCCCGTGTCTGCGAACCGGTTAAACGGCTGCTGACGCGCTCGACTATCCGGCGCGGTGGGGTCGCTATATGAGCGGCCCGCGGCACCGATAGCGTCCGCCGATGTTCCGCGGCGCCGATGACGACGGCCTCTGCGTTCTTTAGCGTGCTAGCGCACCCAGTCGGTCCACAACACCATCAGCACGGTCATCAGCGCGGGACCGATAAAGAGGCCCAGCAGCCCGAAGGTCTCCGCGCCGCCGAGAATCCCGAACAGCACCAGCAGAAATGGCAAGCGCGTCGAATTGCCGATGATCACCGGCCGCACCAGATGTTCTGCGATGAACACCACCACGAAGCCGAATACGGCGAGCCCTATCGCCCACGCCACCGATCCCTGCACGAAGAGCCACAGCGCCGCGCCGCAGAACGCGAGCGGCGCGCAAAACGGCAGCATGGCCGCCACGGCAGTAACAAATCCGAGCAGGATAACGTGCGGCAGGCCAGCTATCTCGTAGGCAAGCCCGAGCAATGCGCCCTCGCCGATCCCCACCACCACGAGCCCGGCCACCGTGCCGCGCACAGCAGAGGCCATCCGTTCCAGAAGCTGCGCGCCGTTGCTGCCGAGGGCGCGCTGCGCCCCCTTGAGCAGCGCGCCGGACAGACGCGGCCCCGCCCGAAAAATCACAAACAGTGTGACCAGCATGAATGCGAAGACCATCAGACCGTGCACGGCACGCGCGCCGAAATGGCGGCCGAAGGTCATGACAGCTTCCCCATGCAACCCCTTCATGGCGGGCGACTCGCGCAACGGCTGAGTGAGGTTGGCCTGCCACCATGCTGTGACCTGCTGCGAGCCGAACGGTAGATGTTGGACAATGTCCGGCATTGCAATGCCATTTTCCTGCACGTTCTTGATCCACTCGATCACATCGTGCGCTTCATGGCTGGCTTGCCCGATTCCCATTGCCACCGGCAACACGACCAGCAGTGCGATAGCCAGCGTCAGGACGGCGGAGATTAGCGTGTTGCGTCCCTTCAGCCAACTGTGACTTTCGATTTTTCGTAACACCGGCCACAGGGCAATCGCAATGAC
The DNA here is from genome assembly GCF_026225065.1 of Paraburkholderia sp. Classification (GTDB taxonomy): domain Bacteria; phylum Pseudomonadota; class Gammaproteobacteria; order Burkholderiales; family Burkholderiaceae; genus Paraburkholderia. Next base: position 7,816 of record NZ_JAMFSB010000250.1, read on the forward strand.
GCAGGCCCAACCGACAGCCGGCAGAAAATCGCGGATGACCCACAAGGCCAGCAGCACCAGGGCGGCGTATAACAGCGCAGTTGCCGCCTGCTGCATTTTCTTGCGGTTCTGCGGATCCGATTCTGGTGGGGTAGGCGATGCTGCGGGCGGGCGTGTAGCCATGTGACCTCTGGAAGATGTGTGCACGAGCCGACCGGAAAAACGCAAACCCGTTAAACTGGCGCCGGCTCTGCTCGTCAATGTTCACATCTTAAAGGAAGCGCTAACGCCCTTCCGCCACATCGCCTTACCCCCCGCGGGTCGTCGCGCTGCGATCAACACTGCGTTGCAAAAATTCGCTCTATAGAAAATGCACGCCCTTAACTACCCGCAAACCCACGTCTTTTCGTATCCTCGTTGAAGTCAAGTGGCATTGTTGCTAATTCAAGAACAGTGTTTCAACCGGCACACAATGGCTCTCCGGCCCGCGCAGGAATACATTCGGCACACCACATATACGGAGCCGACGATGAAGACCATAGAGTCCTTCCCCCTTGACGGTGCCAACGGCGTGCGCATCGAGATTCTTGAGCGCTCTGATACGACGCTCGTGATTCGTTGGGTTGAGCCGGGTCGCTGTCATTATGGCGAGCAGCGGTGGCGGCGGCGGTCTGCTCATACGTCTGGGACTTGTGCTGTGTCGCGGCGGAAGATTCGGCGTGGTGATGCGGTGTTTAAGCCGGCTGAGCGGCCGGCGCCTTCTAATGCTGCCGCTATGATTTCCGTTGAGACTTTGTGTAGTCTGGTTGGGGAGTTGAAGGCGGCGTGAGGGTGGGCCTTGCTGATGCTTTGTGAGAGGCATGTGTGCTGTGGTTGCGCATGAGTTACGCATGCAACTATTGCACGTGAGATCGAACCGGTATTTGAACGCGAACGCTCGTCTGCCAGAGAATCGATCACATAAATAGAACAGAAAAAAGTGATGCCACAAACGGAATGACGCCCGCGCGGTGCAAAGAAGCTTCGCCAGTTTTTCAAAGACCACGATATTCCCATTTCGTCTGGCTACGAAATGCTCAAGCGTGGTGAGGGTCCCGATGTGGCGTATATCGCGTCGATGCCGTATGTCACGCCACGGGCCGAAGATGAATGGCTCGAACGCATAACTCATCCCGCTCGCGAAGCGCGTGATGCTCGCGAGGCCCCGCCCGTGCCGGTGGACGGGCGCAAGCCTTGAGAATCCTGACTCTGGAAGCGATCAAGCCACCAAGCGGGTATCGCCTCGCCGCCCCAATTTCTCGTACTTATCTTATGCCTCTCCACTCCGGTTTTCAGGAGGATTGACCTTGGGATTGTGCATCTGGCTGTTGCATAAACCTCAGGGCGCAGGAGGCGCGCTCGCGCGAGGCGTCGCCTGCGACGATTCACACAAGACGGAAAACCAGAAATGCTAGTTAAACATCAAAAAGCTAAAACGCATCGGTTCGCAACATCGGCTCACGCACGGCGCGGGGTGGGCGAGTGATCTGCGTAACGACAAGGGCGGAATATCCGGGGATGGCGCTCGCTCGATTCGAAAGCGGCGGTCGCCATGCGTAAGGCCGCGGTACGGGACGGCGATCCCACGACAACGGGCGGTAGGGTCTTTGGGACTGCTTCAGCTATCAAAGACCACGGCACAAAGGTTGCGCTGGATGGCGACGTCGCGACGTGTGGCAACTGCCAGGGAACCCACACGATATTCGGCACAGGAGAGGGAATCAGTGAAAAGGGGCGCAACGTTGTCGTCGACGACGACTCGGTACTCTGTCCGTGCGGAAAGAACCGTGTAATGGTCGGCGACAATCCTGGCTACTTTCTCCACTCCAATACGGGCGCAGCGGGCGCGAGTCGCGGCCCAAAGGCCAGCACAGCCAATGAGTCAATAGATTTACAAGATTACGATCGGCATTTCCAACTGCTCGATCAGGATGGCCGTCCTATAACGGGAGCCTTGATCCACATTCAAGACCCGGCTGGCGAGATTCAGGAGGTCACGACGACACCTGAAGGCAAAACGCCTGGCATTAAAGGCCGTAAAGGCAGTTCTATCAAATTGCTACTTGCTTACGCAAAAAAATGACGCTAACAACAATTTCCGCTCCACTGACTCAGAAAGCAGACACGCGACCCCACGTTGTTAAACTCAAAGTATTCTGGAAAACGACCCGAAAGTGGGCAGACACAGATGTCAATGATTACCGGAAATCGGTGTCTGCACTCGCTGAACAAATTCGAACGGAGCAATATTGGTCCAAAAACGGTGTCGTTCATTCTAATAGGTTCACGTGCGAAGACTTCGCTGTTCGACTTCTCATTCAGTATGCGGAATCAAAAGGCTTGCCATTAAAGCTTGTTGGTGGAGTACGCACATATAGAAACATGGAGGTCTATGGTCAGCCCGAGCATGACCGGTACGATTCCAGCATGTACGGTTTTGCTGATATGGTGGAATTAACCTACGGTGCTCCCGATATGCAGAGAATTAATTCAAACGCCATTCCGCTTGTCAATGAGGACGAGCTTAGGCCGGGTGATGTTCTGGCGTTGGCAAAGGACTTGAAGGGAAATATGTCGCGGGGACGGGCGCATCACATTCAGCTTGTCGTTAGCGCGTCAAAGGAAGCAATCAATATCTACCAGGGGAATTCAGACGATACAATTCATCGACCGATAACATGGGTTAAAAAAATATTAGGCCGCGATGGTGCCGACCCCGCACAATCTGCATACGCCGGCTTGCCGGTCGAGATGGGTTCATTTTACAAAGTCGAGAATGGATGGAACTATCGAAATTCGACGACTGGGAATACAAAATCAGACTATCTAAAATACTTTGAGTTTTATAGATGGAATTTCATGGAGTTCAATAATTGAGCGATAACTTAAAAGCAATATTGTCGGTGTTGTCCGACGATTCATCCGGTTTGGTATGGATAGTCGCAGCCCTGAATCTGCTAACAATTGCTTGTGGATTTCGCGAAAAACTTTGGCGCACGAAAGCCTACAAGATGATTGTTATTGTGCAGCTTCTCATTGTGCCTATCGTTGCTGCGATGGGGTTTCACTACGCGATTCAGCCGCCAGCCTGAGATAGAAAACGTCCGTGGTTCCGCAGATGCAATCGCGGAAGGTGACGCGAGAGCCCTGCGAAGGCCCGGACGTGACACCACAATCGATTCACGTAACGTCCAGGTGGCAGCACCCACCGCACGCGGCGTAGCACGCCGCCTCAGTGCTTATATCCCTGGCGTGCGAGCAATTTCCAGACACCATCGCGCTTTTGCCAGACCATCAACTGTTCAAGCTCGACGTCGCCCACCTTGCCACCGCTCTCCACCGTTCCAGAGAAGTGGTCGCGAACAATCGCGTCGTCTCCTGCAAGCGTCGTCTTCGCGTTGCTCAAGTCGATTCTTCTATACCGTGTTCCGCCACTCACTATCGTCTGGATGAAGACCGTCTGATCCTGTACGGCGCCATTCGAGTGGCCATAGCTCAAGGCCTCCGAGGTCACCGCTTTCATCTCATCCGCATTGCCAGCCAGCATCGCTGCGTTCAATCGCTGTACCGCAGCACTTACGCCCGCTTCATCCGCCGTCTCCGCCATCGCACTCACGCACGCAAGGCTCAGTAGTGCCAGGCAAATCATTCTTTTCATCAATTGATGCTCCTCGAAGCACATGTGTCGATTTTTTCATGCACGATCCGCTTACCCTCATCATCGAAACTTCGCTAGTCCAAGCCTTGATGGTGCCGCCCACTATACCGAACCCCGCTCAGGCGTTCAAGAAAGCGGTTGAGCCGCCCGGTGGCAATGCCTGAGTGAGTTGGAGATGGACTCGTTGCGCGCGCAAGCTTTGTGCTAGCGGTGAGAGCAATATGGATCGAAACGGAGCAACTCGTGCGGGATGCTCGCTTCATCAAAAGGGAAGTGAAAGCGCGACTTGGCGCGCTATCAGATCGCTGTCGACGACGCGCGCCGGGCGCATCGCGAAGCAGTTGAAATGAAGCCCGCCTCGCGCATCAATCAGCCGCGCGGGCGTGCTTCGCAATGAGGTACCGGCCAAACATCTACGACCGGTTGCGTCCGAGACCAGCGCGGCCCGGGAGTGAACTGCGGCGCCGACCGCCGCGTGACCCAGCCAGTTACGAATGCGCCTACATGATATCGGCGAACGTAGCAGATGCTTAATGAGTAATTTCCCGATCTTGACGCAACCTGTACTTCAGGTCGGTAAAACTTGCACTGCGTTGCAGCATCGCAAGGCATGTCATCTCCCCACTGCGAGACCATCGACCGGGACCACGTCGCCCGGAAGGTAAAATAATGGATGAGGCCCCGATGGGCCATGCCCAACTGAGGCCACCAATTCAACCGATGCGCGAACCAGCCCATGCTGCTGCTTTGCGCATCGATGTCCGCAACCCGATAACCCGCGGCAACCCCGGCTTGACCCGGCGTTGCCCAAGGGCAGCTCGTCCTTTTGACAGAGCCCCTCAGGAGCTACTTTATGACCGACTCGAACGTGTCTTTCCTCGGCAGGATTTCGCTGGCCGTCGGAACGTTCTTCAGCATCCTCGGCGACGGCGAGTTCGCTGCCCGCGTACAGCGCCTGCGCAGTGGCGCACCCGTCACCGCAGCGCCGGTACCAACAGCGGCGCCGGTTGCAACGCCAGCCGCTGCACCCGCTGCGCAACCCGCCGCCGCCATGAAGCAGGCAAGCCCGGACGCCGCCCTTCAGCTTCTCGGCTTGCTGCAGCGCGATGCGCGCTTTATCGACTTCGTCGAAGAAGACGTGGCGGGCTACTCGGACGCGGACATCGGCGCCGCCGCCCGCGTCGTGCACGGTGGCTGCCGTACGGTGCTGCGCGAGCATTTCACAATCCGCCCCGTGCGCGAAGAAGCCGAAGGCAGCCGCGTGACGCTGCCCGAAGGGTTCGACGCCACCGCCATCCGTTTGACCGGCAACGTAGTCGGCAAGGCGCCGTTTACCGGCAGCCTGAGCCATCGCGGCTGGCGCGTTCAGGACGTGCGTCTGCCGAAGCTTGCGGCGAGTCACGACACCTCCGTCATTGCTGCGGCAGAGGTGGAGCTATGAGCGATCCGCGCTATTCGATCGGCATCGATCTGGGCACGACTCATTGCGCCCTCTCGTACGTCGACTTCTCCGCCAGCGACGGCGAAAAGACCACTCAGGAAATCCTGCCGGTCACGCAACTGACCGCGCCGGCCACGATCGACAATCTGCCGCTGTTGCCCTCGTTTCTCTATCTGCCGCATCCAAGCGAGCTGGCACCGTTCGACCTCGGTTTGCCATGGACCGGCGAGCGCGACTTTGCCGTTGGCGAAATGGCGCGCAGCCGTGGTGCAGGCACGCCGATTCGTCTCGTATCGAGTGCGAAGAGCTGGCTCTGCCATCCCGGCGTCGACCGTCGCGCCGCGATTCTGCCCAACGATGCGCCACCCGAAGTGGCACGCGTCTCGCCGCTCGAAACCTCGATCCGCTACCTCACGCATCTTCGCGAAGCGTGGGACCATGCCCATCCCGACGCGCCTTTCGGCGAGCAGCAAATTACCGTCACGATTCCGGCGTCGTTCGATCCGGCCGCGCGTGAATTGACCGCCGAGGCCGCCCAGGCCGCCGGTTATGCAGGCATGACCCTGCTGGAAGAACCGCAGGCCGCGCTGTATAGCTGGATCCAGAAGAGCGCCGGCGAGTGGCGCAAACAGGTACGAGTGGGCGACATCATCCTCGTCGTCGACGTGGGGGGCGGCACCACCGACCTGTCGCTGATCGTGGTGGTCGAGCGCGAAGGCAATCTCGAACTGCATCGCGTCGCCGTGGGGGAGCACATCCTGCTCGGCGGCGACAATATGGATCTCGCCCTCGCCCACGTGGTGGCCCGCAAGCTGGCCGCCCAAGGCACGCAGCCGGACCCGTGGCAACTGCGCGCACTGACCTACGCCTGCCGCGCGGCCAAGGAGACCCTCCTCACCGACGCCGCGACCGACGCGGTGCCGCTCGTCGTACCAAGTCGCGGCGCCAAGCTGATCGGCGGCTCGATCCGCACCGAACTGAAGCGAGCCGAACTCACGATGACGATCCTCGATGGGTTTTTCCCGCTGGTCGAAAGCAACGCGCGCCCGGTGAGCCGGGCGCGCGTCGGCCTCACGCAACTGGGCTTGCCGTACGCACAGGACGCGGCCGTCACGCGTCATCTGGCAGCGTTTCTCGGCCGTCAGGTTGCTGCGCTCGCCGAACTCGAGGGTCTGCAAGGCGCGCAACCCGACGGCGCGAGCTTCCTGCATCCCACCGCGGTGCTGTTCAACGGTGGCGTGTTCAAGTCGCCGTTGCTGGTCGAGCGCATTCTGCAGACGCTCAACGGCTGGCTCGCCGCGGAAGGCGCAGCCCCTGCGCGTCTGCTCGAAGGTGCGGACCTCGATCTCGCCGTCGCGCGCGGCGCGGCCTACTACGGCTACGTGAAGCGCGGCCAGGGCGTGCGGATTCGCGGCGGCATTGCGCGGGCTTTCTATATCGCTGTCGAATCCGCCATGCCCGCGGTACCGGGACTCGAACCACCCGTACAAGCGCTGTGCGTCGCGCCGTTCGGCATGGAAGAAGGCACCGAGGCGGAACTGCCGGCGCAGGAATTTGGGCTCGTGGTGGGTGAGCCAGTGCATTTCCGCTTCTTCGGTTCGTCAGTGCGGCGTCACGATCAGGTGGGTACGCTGCTCGACTACTGGTCGCCGGAAGAACTGCAGGAGCTGGACGAGATTCAGGCCACGTTGCCGCCCGAAGGTCGCAGCCCCGGCGAGATCGTGCCGGTGAAACTGCATGCGCGCGTCACTGAAGCCGGAACGCTCGAACTCGAAGCCATCCCGCGCGGCACCGGCGAGCGCTGGAAAGTCGAGTTCGACGTACGTGGCAACGCCAACGTTTGAGTACGATGAAGCAGTACCTCGTCGGTATCGATCTGGGCACCAGCAATACGGTCGTCGCGTATGTCGAGGCGGGGTCCGAGGACATTCGCGTCTTCGAGATCGAACAGCTCGTCAGTCCCGGTGAGGTAGCGGCACGGCCGCTGCTGCCATCGGTGCGTTATCACGCTGCGCGCGGCGAACTGAGCGACGGTGACCTGCAGTTGCCCTGGTCCGCTGCGCCGGATGCTGCAAACGCTACGAAGGCTGAGGATGCCGCAGATGCTGCGAACAGGCACGCTCACGGCGCGAACAGCGCAGAAGCTCATCTCGCCGTGATCGGCCGGCTCGCGCGCAGCCTCGGCGCGCAGGTGCCAGGGCGCCTCGTCGCAAGCGCGAAAAGCTGGCTGTCGCACGCGTCTGTCGATCGCACAGCAGAGATTCTTCCGTGGGGCGCTAGCGACGACATCGACAAGGTATCGCCCGTCACCGCCAGCGCCAGCTATCTGGCCCACGTGCGCTCGGCGTGGAATCATCGTTTTCCGCATGCCCCGCTCGAACAGCAGGACGTGGTGCTCACCGTGCCCGCCTCGTTCGACGACGGTGCTCGCGCGTTGACGCTCGAAGCGGCCCGCATGGCGCATCTGCCGAAGCTGCGTCTACTGGAAGAGCCACAAGCAGCCTTCTACGACTGGCTGTTCCGGCATCGCAGCTCGCTTGGCAATGAGCTCGCCGAAACGCGGCTCGTGCTGATCTGCGACGTGGGCGGCGGCACGACTGACTTCACGCTGATCAAGGTGCAGATGCAGGACGGTCAGCCGCAACTCACGCGCGTCGGCGTGGGCAACCACCTGATGCTCGGCGGCGACAACATGGACCTCGCGCTGGCGCATCTCGCCGAGAGCCGGCTGTCGACACCCCAGTCGCGGCTGTCGGCAACGAGCCTCTCGCAACTCGTCGAGCGCTGCCGCGCCGCGAAAGAACAACTGCTGGGTCCAGGGGCGCCGGACTCAGCATCGATCACGCTGCTGGGTGCGGGCTCGAAGCTGATCGGCGGAGCGCGTACAGTGGAAATCACGCGCGAGGAAGTCGAGCAGATCATCGTCGATGGATTTTTCCCGGCTGTTTCTGCTGATGCACGCCCTGGACGCCCGCGTGGCGCCATCGTCGAATTCGGCTTGCCGTATGCGAGCGACCCGGCCATTACGCGGCACGTCGCGGCATTTCTGGGCCGGCTCGCGGCGCAATCGCGAGAAGCTTTGGGTTCGTCTGGGACCGCTGACGAAAACGCATTGCCCGTGCCCGACACGTTGCTGCTCAACGGCGGAGTGTTCCGCGCCGAGGCGCTCACCGAACGTCTCGCCGCCACGCTGGGCACCTGGCGCGGCGCACCACTGCACGTCCTTCACAACGACAATCCCGACGTCGCCGTGGCACGCGGCGCAGTGGCCTACGCGCTCGCCCGTGCAGGCCGCGCGCCGCGAATCGGCGGTGGTTCGCCACGCAGCTACTTCTTGGTTCTGGAGGAAAACGCGCAGATGCTGCGAGGGGTGTGCGTGCTACCGCGCGGCACCGAAGAGAGCCGCGAGATTCACCTTGCTGACCGGACCTTCGCACTGCGGCTCGGACATCCTGTGCAATTTCATCTGGTGTCCTCTGTATCGGATACCGCGTGGCAGCCAGGTGAACTAGCCGAGCTGCCCCTGGGCGAATTCGTGCGCCTGCCGCCGATCGCCACGGTTGTCGCCCCACGCGGCGCGGGCCACGCGACGGAAACACCGGTCCAGCTCGCCGCTTCGCTCACCGAAGTGGGCACGCTGGAAGTGCATTGCATCGACGCCAGCGACGCCGCACAGCGCTGGCTGCTCGAATTCCAGTTGCGCCGTGGCGAAGCCAAAGTCACCGTGTCCGGCGAAGCGCCTCACCCTGCCCTGCCCAAGGCGCTTGAACTGATCGACCGCGCCTTCGGCTCGCGCTCGCAGAAAGTCGACGCCAAGGAGGTCAAGCGCACGCGCGCTGAACTGGAGCAGGTCCTCGGCCCGCGTGCAAGCTGGAGCAGCGCGCTGCTGCGCGAGCTGTTCAACGCGCTGTGGGAACGTGTGAAACGCCGGCGCCGCTCGGCGGACCACGAGCGTCTCTGGCTCAATCTGGCCGGCTATTGCGTGCGTCCCGGTTTTGGCTATCCGCTCGATGAGTGGCGTGTCGAGCAACTGTGGTCGCTCTTCGATGACGGCATTCAGTACATCAACGATAGTCAGGTCTGGTCGGAATGGTGGACGTTGTGGCGACGCGCAGCGGGTGGCCTTGGCGAGCGCGAGCAACTCGATGTGCTCGACGCGGTGGCCTTCATGCAGGCCGCAGGCACGGCGCGCTCCAAACTGCCGTTCGATCCGGCGAAGTCCGGTTACGCCGATATGGTGCGTCTCGAAGCGTCGCTCGAACGCGTGCCTGCGGAACGCAAGATCGAACTCGGTGGGCGCCTGATCGAGCGGCTTGCGAAGCCGTCGGAGAATCATCAGGGATGGTGGGCCGTCGGCCGTATCGGCGCGCGTCGGCCATTCTATGGCAGCGCACATAGCGTCGTGCCGCCGGACATCGCGGAGCAATGGCTCGAAACAATTCTCTCGCTCGACTGGCGGAAGATCGAACCGGCCGCGTTTGCTGCGGTGCAGATCGCCCGCATGACGGGTGACCGGTCGCGTGATCTGTCTGCGGAAATTCGCGCTAACGTCATCAAGCGGCTCGAAACTGCCCACGCGCCGGCCAACTGGATCACGATGGTCCGTGAGACGGTGGAACTCGACGAAGCCGATGAGGGACGCGTATTCGGCGAGTCGCTGCCGCCGGGTCTCAAGCTGATTGGCTGAACGAAGGCGCGTATCGAGCGCCGCCGCTCACTCAAAGCCCGATATAGCTCAGATCGGCGTCAACACCTTCTCGCCCGCGAAATGCCGCGCCGCGTTGTCCAGAAAATTCTGTACCGACGCCGAGATCGCCTCCGGCGACCTGCCGCCCACATGCGGCGTTAGCACGACGTTGCGTAGTCCGGTCAATGCTTTTGGCGGGTCCGGCTCGCCCTCATAGACATCGAGGCCCGCTCCTGCAATCGTCCCGGCGCTCAGCGCGTCGGCCAACGCCGCCGTATCGACGACACTGCCACGCGAGACGTTCACCAGGAAACCGTCTGGCCCCAACGCTTCGAGCACCGCCTTGTCGACCAGATGCCGCGTGCCCGGCCCACCCACCGTCGTCACCACGAGGAAGTCGCACCACTGCGCGAGCGCCGTGACACTATCGAAGTAGCGGATCGGCTCGCTTTCACGCGGCTTACGGTTGTGGTACCCCAGTTCCATATCGAACCCGGCCCCGCGCTTCGCAACCTTGCTGCCAATATGGCCCAACCCAAGGACGCCCAACCGCTTGCCCGAGACGCCCGGATGCATCCGCAGCGTGTCGCGCCAGACGCCCTGGCGGGTCGCCTGATCGAGCTGGGGCAGATCCCGCACTACCGCGAGCAGCAGCGCGAAGGCGTGATCGGCGACGCACGCGGCATTGGTCCCCGCGCCGTTAGCCAGGACGATGTTGCGGCTGCGCGCATGGTCGATCGCAATGTTTTCGTAGCCGGCGCCGAGCGCGCTGACGAATTCCAGCCCTGGCATCCGGTCGATTTCCTCGGCTGTCAGGCCGGTGGTGCCGTTGGTCAGGACCGCCCGCACCTTGTCGCCGTGTGCGGCAATCGCCTCGGCACGCGCGGCGGAATCGGGTGCATAGATGACTTCATAGGCAGACTTGACGCTAGCAAGGCTTGCGTCCTTCAGGAGAATCAGAACCAGCAGGTAAGGTTTTGTCATGGCCTGAAACGGTTGTTTGATGAGGAATTGAGACGCTGGAAAGTGTAACAAGGCTCTTGAAGACGTGCTGGCGGCGCTGGCTACATGCTTCTCTGCTCAAGTTCCCCTTAAAATAGCCGCACTCTCGAATACGGATTGCTCATGCTGGATAACTTTGGTGCTCAAGACACGCCGCGCGGCGACGCGCAGCCGAGCGACGACTCGGAAATGTTCGAGCTGGCGCCCATTTCGCTCTGGCTGGAAGACTTCAGTGGGGTGCGGGCACTGTTCGACGCTTGGCGCGCCGAAGGTGTGACCGATCTGCGTGCCCATTTCCGCGATCATCCCGAGCGGGTGGCGCAATGTGCGCACAGCATCCGCGTCATCAAGGTCAACCGCAAGACGCTGGCCATGTTCGAAGCGGACAGCCTCGCCACGCTCACCAGTAATCTCGGCACCGTGTTTCGCGACGACATGCTGAAGACTCACCTCGAAGAGCTGTGCCAGCTGTGGAGCGGCGCGCCGAGCTTCATGAGCCAGACCGTCAATTACACGCTCGGCGGCCGCCGGCTCGATGTGATGCTCAAAGGCGCCGTCCTGCCCGGCCACGAAGGACGCTGGGACCGCGTGCTGGTATCGCTCGAGGACGTCACCGAACTGGAAGGCGCCCGTCATCGCTTCTCGCACGCGGAAGAATATGCGCGAGGCCTGTTCGAAGAATCGCCGGTGTCGCTCTGGGTCGAGGATTTCAGCGCGGTTAGACGTCTGCTGAACGAAGCACGCGCGGCGGGCATCGCGGATTTTCGGGTGTTCACAGACGTCCATCCTGAGTTCGTCGAGCGCTGCATGCAGGAAATCCACGTGCTCGACGTGAACCGGCACACGCTCGCGATGTTTGCGGCACCTGACAAGCAAACCCTGCTGTCGAGGTTGCCGGATGTGTTTCGTGACGACATGCGCCCGCATTTCCGCGAGCAGTTGATCGACCTGTGGGACGGCAAGCTGTTCCAGCAGCGCGAGGTTCTCAATTACTCGCTGGATGGCAGCGAGGTGCACGTACTCCTGCAATTCTCGGTGCTGCCCGGCCATGAGCGCGATTGGGATCTGGTGCTGGTGGCGCTCACCGACATCACTGCGCGTAAGAAAGCCGAAGCGTATCTGGAGTTTCTCGGCAAACACGATGTGCTGACCAAGCTGCGTAACCGCTCGTTCTATGTCGACGAACTGAACCGGCTCGAACGGAAAGGCCCGTTCCCCGTCACCGTAATCATGGCCGACCTGAACGGCCTGAAGCGGATCAATGACCAGCTCGGCCACGCGGCGGGCGACGCACTGCTGCGGCGTGCCGGCGAAGTGCTGGCGAAGGCGCTGGAAACGCCGTTTCACGCGGCGCGGATTGGCGGCGACGAATTCGCGATTCTGATGCCCAACACCGACGAGCGTGGTGGCGCCGCGATGATCGACACGATCCGCCAACTGGTGGAGATGAACAATCAGTTCTACCCAGGTTCGGTGTTGAGCTTCTCGATGGCAGCGGCAACGTGTCAGCACGGCGAACGGCTGGAGGCGGTGGTGCAACGTGCGGACCTGCTCATGTATGACGAAAAACGCGCGTTTTACGCGAACCAGATCCAGGCTGGTTCGAGCGAAGACTGAGGAGCGGGCTAAGAGCCCGCGTTGCCCAGCATGACGGTCCAGCCCAAGCCGCGCACATTGCGGATCACGTCTTGCCCGAACTTCTTTCGCACGGAGTGGATCAGCACGTCGACGGCATTGCTCTCGACCTCCTTGCCCCATCCATACAGCTTGTCTTCGATCTGGGCGCGCGAAAAGATCGTCCCGGGGTGCTCCAGCAACGCATGCATCAGCGCGAATTCGCGCGCGGAGAGCGCGCCGACCTTCTCGCCGAACGTAAGTGTGCGCTGGTCGAGATTGAGGCTGATGGTGTCGTCACCGAGCCGCGATACGGCGTATCCCGCCTTGCGCCGCAGCACGGCGCGAATTCTCGCCAACAGTTCGCCCACTTCGAAGGGCTTGAGCAGATAGTCGTCCGCACCAATATCCAGGCCTTCGATTCGCGAGTCGAGGTCGTCGCGCGCGGTCAGGATCAGGACCGGCACGGGATTGCCGCCGGCTCGTGCGGAGCGCAGCAACTCGATTCCCGACAACCCGGGCAAGCCCAGATCGAGCAACACCACGGTATATTCGGCCGCCTCCATTGCCGCGCGCCCGGCGATACCGTCGCGCACCCAGTCGACGCTATAGTCCGCGTCCTTGAGTGCGCGCATCAGGCTTTGCCCGATCTGCAGATCGTCTTCAACCAGAAGGACTCTCATACGTCTCTCCCATGCAGGTAGCGGGTAGCCCCGGTTGCTTGCGCCAGCTTGCTCGACTGCGTTCCGGCGCCGTGGCCGGAGACTCCGGTGAACATCTCTGCCAGCGGAAAACTGACCGCCGCGACGATCCCTGAGCGGCCATCGCTGCGGTTGCGAATCTGCGCATCGCCCCCGTATTTCTGGGTAATCGATCTGACGATCGACAGCCCGAGACCCGTGCCTTCGATGTCCAGATTGGCCCGAAAGAAGCGGTCGAACACGCGCGGCAACAGCTCCTGCGCAATGCCCGGTCCCGTATCCGTCACTTCGACCCACAGCATAGTGCCTTCCGTGCGCATCCGCAGATCTATCGTGCCGCCGTCCGGCGTGTAGCGTACCGCATTGCTCACCAGATTTTTGACGGCGATGGCGACATCTGCACCGGACGCCGCGACCCTGTCCTGCACCATTTCTTCCGCGCCAATATCGATCCCGCGCGCGGCGGCGATCGGCAACACGTCCGAGACCGCCTGGACCACGATCCCCGAAACATCGGTCGGTTCGATCGTGCCGCCGGACAAGGGCGCATCCGCCCGCGCGAGCCGCAATAGTTGTGCGATCAACGCACTGCTTCTGCCGATCCCGCTTCGCAATTCGTTGAAGCGCTCCTGGTTGCCGGGGACGATATGCGGCTGCAGGTTATCGGCCTGCAACTGCAACGCGGTGAGTGGGGTGCGCAGTTCATGCGCGGCATCCGCGATGAACTTCCGTTCCGCTTCGATGGACTGTGCGAGACGCCCGATCATCCGGTTGATCGAATCCACGAAGGGCTGCAACTCGGTCGGCACGCCCGCCGATGCCAACGGCTTCAGGCGCGACGCATCGATCTCCTGGACCTCGTTGCCGAGCTGGTTCATTTTTCGGAACGACACTCGCACGATCAGAAGCACTGCGCCGAGGACCAGCGGCAGCAGCACGAGTGTGGGCCACAAGGTCGTCAGCGACGCTTCGCGTTCCAGCTCTTCGCGCACCGACGAGCGTTGTGCAACCTGGATCAGGCTTCCGGCATCGCGCAACGTGTAGATTCGCCAGCGCTCGCCGTTGACGTCATCCGAACTCAAACCCGCGGCTGCGTCCTGTGGCAGTTGCAGCGACGGATCGGTCGAACGCAGCGGCACCTCGGAGCCCGGCTTGTGGATCGTGATCACGATATCGCGGCTCGGCTGCGAACCACGCGCGGGCGTCGCCGGAATTGAGTCCGCCAGGCCGTCGCGCATGCGCACCGCGACCTGCTCGAGCCGCAGATCGAGAAGCGCACTCATCCCCGAGCGGCACAACTGATAGGAACTGATGCCTTGCGCAATCGCCGCGGCGCTGACAAGCAGGCCGAGCGCGATCGCAAGGTTATTTCTCAAAGAAGATTTCATTTGACTTCGCCAAGGGCAAGCCAGCCCGTTCATAACCGTCACCGGCGCATTTAAGTGCGTACCGGGGACGTCTTTGCGCCAGACGGCACAAGCTCGGGTATCGCGCTCATTTTCGCCTCATTTTCATCCGCGAAGATAGGTCATCCGAATCAACGATTCGCCTGATCCCACCGAGAGGATGTTCATCATGTTTCCGCTTTTCAACCACCCTGCCACCGCTAGCGCCGCTTGCGCCGAATCCGCCGCACAGCCCGTTAAACCGGTCCGGGCGCCCGAAAACGACGCAACGGCCACCGAACAAGCAGCTACGTACGACGAATTATTGCCCTATCTGATGCTCGCCATGGCCAGCGGCGTGTGAGATGGCCGCCTCATTGATCACTCAAGCTAGCGAATCCGATCCACTCACCCCTGCGGAGGACATCATGGTTGCACTGTTCGAATGGCTGTTCGACATCTCATTGGCCGTCGCCGGCGCTGCGGCGACCGGCTCGGTTTTCCTGATCCTGGTCGAAGTCGCCAAAGTGGGCTTCCGGCGTTTTGTCGAGCGCCGCACAACAGGCCGATCAATGCAGATGCAACGAGTTGATCAGGTCTGATAACCCGAGCCACAAGATCTGCACACCGATACAAAAGATCGCGAAGGCGAACAGCCGCATCGCGACCTGCGTGCCCGACGGACCCAGCAACCGTTCGACATTGCCGGCGAAGCGCACGCACAGGTAAATGCTGACGCAGAGCAGTCCCAAAGCGATACCCACCCCAATGAAATGGACTGGCTGCAAGCCCTCCCGCGGCGAGCCGGTACCCAGGGCAATTGCAACGGAAATCGATCCCGGGCCGACGGTCACGGGCAAAGTCAGCGGATAAAAAGCCTTTACGCGTAGCGTCGGGTCGCTTCCGGTCATCGGATCCGGCTGTGCCTCTTCGGTCTCGTCCCCCGATGACTGCAACAGGTTCCAGCCAGCCATCGCAATGATGAGTCCCCCGGCGACGCGCAAGACCGCAATGGAAATCCCGAGAAACGACAACAGATAGGCCCCGATCGATAACGACGCCAGCAGGATCACGAAGCTGTTGATCGCGATGCGTCGCGCCAGTTCTGCGCGCTGCGCCGGCGACGCGTGCGGCACCATACTCAGAATGATGAACGCCGCCGCCGGCGGATTGATGATGGGAAAGAGCGCGGCGACGATCACCAGAATGGTTCGGGTCAGTTCATGAAGCATGGTGGGCGTCCGTGGGCAGGTTAGGTGCTCGTATCGTGGACGGATTTTACCCAACAGTCGCGCATAAACACGGCGGCCTGCGCCAGAGCGGCTCGCGCTTCCGGCACGAACGGCGAAAAGCAATGCCACGCGTGCGGCATCGCATGCCATTCTGCGAACTCCACCCATGTGCCTTCGCGTTGCAGTTTGGCGGCAAGTTCGTGTGCGTCCGCGTTCAAGCCCTCGGAATCGCTGGTCTGAATGTGGACCGGAGGCAAACCATGCAGTTTTGCGCGCGCGGGCGACGCCAAGGTCTCAAACAGTCTTGCGTTCTGCAAATACATCTTTGCAGCCGCCTCCATGGCGGTGCGATTCATCGACAACACGTTGTGCTTCGCCCGCCAGATGGTCGTCAGATCGGCCCAGGGCGACAGCAGCACCGCACCAGCGGGCAACGGTTCTCCCGCGTCGCGCAACGCTACCAGCGCAGCCAGCGCAAGCCCGCCTCCGGCCGAATCGCCGGCAAACGCGATCGAACCCGGCACAATCCCGCGCGCCAGCAGCGTGCGGTACGCATGCAAGGTGTCCTCCAGCGCAGCGGGGAATGGATGTTCGGGCGCGAGACTGTAGTCCAGTGCAAATACGGCTGAGCCAGATGCATGCGCCAGCTCGTAGGTGACGGCTCGATGCGTCGCAGGCGAGCCGAAATAGTACGCACCGCCATGCAAAAACAGCACGACAGTCTCGGTATGGGCTGCGGCGGCCGTCTCCGGTCTGATCCACTCGCCCTCCAGATGAAAGTCGGGATGCCGGCGCACCTTCGGGTAAAGCAGCCTCGTTGCGAAACGGGCTGGCCACGTGTACCGATGCGCACGCAGGCGCAGTGTATGAACATCAGGCGCAGGGCGTTGGCTGGAGCCGAAGTGCAATGCCATCATGAGGGGAATCGTGCGGCGCACCCAGGCGGCCTGCCAGCTTTCGGCGCGACGAGGATTCGCTTCGCTCTGGACGCGTTGTGGGGACGTGGTCGGTTGGTAATCCGGAACATTCATGATGACTCAGTCGGGAGTGGATTCGTATGACGGCATTGTGGCGAGACAAACTGAGCCACGAATTACGAACCTGCCCGCGACACGCGTCGCACCCTCGACCTCTCATTTGAGCCCTGCTGCCGCTCATTTTCGGCTCATTCTTTGCGTCTACGATCGGGTCTATCGACAAGCGGTGCTGTGATTGCAGACGAATCCGGACCGCAGGCCGCAACCCTGGCGACGAACTGGATCGGAATCCGAAACGTCGCGCTTACGTTCAAGACTGGAGCCCATCATGTTTGCCAACCTTGCAAAGCGACTCAATGCGTTGTTCGTCCACACCGAAGAGCAGCAACGCGATACGTATCTGGCGTCATCGGCCGATTTCGTCGATCTCGAACACCGTATGTACGTCGTCGAAACGAGCCATCATCCGTTCACGTTGTATTCGTCCAGCGCACCGCAAGAGTGGAAAGCGTGATTCAATAGCTGCCGTGGCTCGCCACGCAGGCGAATCACATGTCTACACGAGAGGAGCGAACGGGATGTTGTCTCACGTATTCGTCGGCATTACCGACTTCGAACGCGCCTTTGGTTTCTATGCCCCGTTGCTGGACTCGTTGGGCCTCAAGCTCAAGTTCCGCGACGAACAGACCGGCTGGGCCGGCTGGATGATGGCGGAGCAGTCCCGGCCGCTATTCGTGATCAGCCGGCCTTACGACGGCAATCCGGCTAATCCCGGCAATGGGCAGATGCTCGCACTGCTGGCACGGGAGCGCGCCAGTGTCGACCGCGCGCATGCCATCGCGCTCGCCCAGGGCGGTTCGTGCGAGGGGCCACCCGGCTTGCGGCCGCAGTATCACGAGCACTATTACGGCGCCTACTTTCGCGATCCGGACGGCAACAAGCTTTGTGTGTGCCGCCACGAACCGGAATAAAACGCGTCGCCCCTCCCATGCTCACACGGCCGTCACATACCTCTCCGGCGTCGGCATTGTGCGTGGCGGCGGCGCTTCCACCACCCCGCGCATGCGTTTCACTTCATCCACGGGGCTCAGGCCGA
>NZ_JAMFSB010000251.1 GCF_026225065.1 Paraburkholderia sp.
TAAAAATAGCGGAATCTGGCTTAGATAGCTTCTCCGTTCAGACTAGTATGCACTCTCCAGACAACATCCGGGAGAAGCTTCAATGGCATCCAGCAAAATTCTGCTCATCACTGGCGTCAGCAGTGGCTTTGGCCGTGCGCTCGCACAAGAGGCACTGGCGGCGGGCCACAAGGTCGTCGGTACTGTGAGAAGTGCGCAGGCGAAGCTTGATTTCGAGTATCTGTCTGCGGGCGCGGCTTTTGGACGTGTACTTGACGTGACCGACTGCGACGCCATCAACGGCATCGTGGCGGAAATCGAGGCGACCGTCGGACCCGTGGACGTTCTGGTCAACAATGCCGGCTATGGGCACGAAGGCGTCATGGAAGAATCGCCGTTGTCCGAGATGCGCAGACAGTTCGAGGTGAATGTGTTCGGCGCGGTTGCCATGATAAAAGCCGTGCTGCCCTCGATGCGTGAGCGCAGACGTGGCCACATTCTGAATATCACGTCGATGGGCGGGTATATCACCATGCCAGGGATTACTTACTACTGCGGAAGCAAATTCGCGTTGGAGGGCATCTCCGAGGCGCTTGGCAAGGAGGTCAAGCCTTTCGGCATCTCCGTGACAGCCGTCGCGCCAGGCTCGTTTCGCACCGACTGGGCGGGTCGCTCGATGACACGAACGCCCCGTTCGATTGCGGATTACGACCGGGTCTTCGACCCCATCCGCAAAGCGCGTGAGGAGAAGAGCGGCAAGCAATTGGGCGATCCGCAAAAGGCGGCACGCGCGATGCTCGCCGCAATCGCCGCGGATTGCCCTCCCACGCATCTTCTGCTCGGTAGCGATGCGCTCGGGCTCGTGAGGGACAAATTGTTCGCGTTGGAGAGCGAGATCCGGGAATGGGAGGCGGTGACGGTGTCGACTGACGGCTGAACTACCTCACGTCATCGCCGCAATCGCTTCGAACAATGCGAGATTCAGGAGCTTGAGTTCGTCGCTGGTCGGATCGGGTTGCGACGAGAATTTGGCGATCACCGTCTCGCGTCGCGGATCGACATAGAGCCACTGGCCATGAATGCCGATCGCAAAGCATGCTCCGCTGACGTTGCCGACCTGATACCACTTGTTGCGGTACTTGCCGTTCGGCAGCCAGCTTGAGAACTTTCCTTGTCGCCATGCCTCTGCGCTGCCGCCCGTGAGCGTATCGGTCATCCAGTCCGCCGGTATCAGCCTGCGGCCGTCGATCATACCGCCGAGACGCACCAGTTCGCCAATCCTCGCCAGATCGCGCACGGTCATGCATAAGCCGCCGCCTGAGCGTGCCGTGCCGGCGATGTCGACCGTGACGCAACCGTCCTGCCGTAACCCCAGCGGTTGCCAGAGACGGGTGGCCGCGAAGTCGGCGTAGCGCTGGCCCGAGGCGCGCTCGATCACGAGCCCGAGCACATCGGAGTTGGGCGAGCAGTAATGGAACGGGCCACCATGCTCGCCCGCACCTTTGGTCAGGGAGGCGAGCAGGTCGATCACCGTCTCCGGCGGCTCGCCTTCGCGGCGCGGGTCCAGCAGGCCAGCCCGCCGATAGCGTGCGTAGATGCCGTTCGAATCGAGATAGTCCTCGTTGAACGCGAGGCTGGTTCGCATATCCAGAACGTGCCTGACGCTGGCGTCGCCGAAGGCCGAGCGCACGAGTTCCGGCACGTATTGCGTCACAGGCGCGTCAGGGTCCAGCAGACCGTCGCCGACCAGCATGCCGGCGAGCAGCCCCGCGACTGACTTGCTGGCCGAGAAAAGAATATGGCGGCTTTGCAGCGTAAAGTTCGGCGCATGAAAATCGGCGACGAAACGTCCGGCTCGCATCACCGTGATGGCATCGGTCGAGGTCCGCCGCAGGATCGACGCGACCGTGCGTCGTTCGCCGTGGACCACGAGTTCGTGTTCGCTCAGCGCGTCGGCACTGACCTTGGGTTCTTCGGCAAGACCCGGCGTGGCGGGAATTCGCGCTGTCGGGATGATTTCGTGGACATGACGAAAGGCCCAGACATTCCATGGTGCTTCGCGCCAGTTGTCGTGCCGGACACTGTCCCGGCGAAAGCCGTAATCGTTTTCAAAGTGCGACGGGATCATTTTGACTACAGACTCCTATGGCGTGCGAGCGTGAAGTGCAAGGCCATCAATGAACATGTTGAAGAAACTCGCGGAAACGCTCTCCGGGCGGCGTCGACAGCATCTCCACGGGATTGCCATCGTGCACTACGCGGCCGCCTTCCATGAAGAGCAGGCGCGAGCCCACGCGCTGCGCAAAGCCCATCTCATGCGTAACGACGACCATGGTCATGCCCTCGCCGGCGAGCGTCTGCATGACCTTGAGGACCTCCTGGCGCAATTCCGGATCGAGTGCCGAAGTGGGTTCATCGAATAGCATCAGCTTTGGCCGCACGGCGAGCGCCCGCGCGATCGCCACGCGCTGCTGCTGACCGCCTGAAAGTTGCGACGGATAGTGATGCATGCGTTCCGAAAGCCCCACTTTGTGCAGCAGCGCGCCGGCGATCTCGCGCGCTTCGGCCCTGGTTTGACGGCGCGCCCGGATCGGGCCGAACATGACGTTCTGCATCGCCGTCAGGTTCGGAAACAGATTGAACTGCTGGAACACCATGCCCGCTTCGAGCCTGATGCGCCTGACGTCGCGTGCGGAGCCCAGCACGCTGATGTTGTCGACCAGCAGGTTGCCGGAGCTGATGGTTTCCAGTCCGTTGATGCAACGGAGCATAGTCGATTTGCCGGAGCCGGAAGGCCCGACGATAACGGCAACCTCTCCGTCCTCGATCGTGAGATCAAGTGGCTGCAGAACGACATGAGGGCCGAATCGTTTAGAGGCTTGCTGAAATTCGATCATGCTCATGGCAAACGTACTCTCCGTTCGAGCACTCGCAGACCCAGCGCAAGCAGGCTGATCACGAGCAGATAGATGATCGCCACCGCAGTCCAGATTTCCACCGCCCGAAAGTTCTCGGCCATGATTTCCTGTCCCCGGCGGGTCAGTTCTCCGACGCCGATGACGAGAAAGATCGAGGTGTCCTTGACCAGGTTGACGAACTGGTTTCCCATCGCCGGTAGTGCGCGCCTGAAGGCGATGGGTGTGATGACATGCGCCAGCACGGTATGAAAGCGAAGGCCCATCGCGAGGCCCGCCTCGCGCAATCCACCTGGAACACCGTCGAGCGCGCCCCGGATGATTTCCGCGTTATACGCGCCGGAATTGACGATCAAGGTGATGATGGCGGCGCTGGTTGCGCTAATGCGTATATCCATCATGATCGGCAGCGCGAAGTAGACGAACATCACCTGAACCACGATAGGCGTGCCGCGGATCAAGGCAACATAGACCTGCGCCGGCAACGCTGCGAGCCGGCTGCCGTAAGTCAGTGTCACGCCTGCCAGAACACCGAGCACGATGCCTCCGACCAACCCGGCTAGAGCGATCAGGAGCGTGAGCCGAAGACCCAGCAAGAGGTCCGGCAGTGCGGCAACGACAGCCGCCCAGTCAAAGCTCATGACGACGCCTCGCCGAACCATTTCTGGTTGAGCGCCTGAAGCCGGCCGTCGGCCTTCATGGCGGCGAGCTGAAGGTTGACCGCCGCGACCAGCGGGCTGCCCTTCTGGAAGCCCATGCCCACATCGAGTCCCTCCAGGGGCGGCAGAATCACTCTGACCTTGTTCTTCCCGGCGGTGTTGGCGTAGTACATCAACAGGGGCTTATCGTAGACGACCGCATCGGTGCGGCCGGCTTCCAGCGCCAGCAGCGCATTGTTGATACTCGGCAATTGCTCGAGCGTAGCGTCTTTGTAGTGATCCTTGACGTAGCCGACCGCGACCGTACCCGTTTCGGTGCCGATGTGTTTGCCGTCGAGATCGGCCGGGGTGTGGATGGTGGCGTTGTCGATACGCGTCAGCGCAATCAGGCCGCTTTTATAGTACGGCGTGGAAAAGTCGATAACCTGCTGGCGCTCGGGTTTGATAAAAAGCTGCGAGACGATCACGTCCAGGTTGTGCGTCTGAAGTGCCGGGATCAGTGCGCCGAACTCCATGGGTTGGAGGCGCCATTTACGGTTCATGCCCTTGGCGACTTCGCTCCAGACCTCGACGTCAAAGCCGGAGTAACTGTCGCCCTGCTTGAACGCGAACGGCGGCGCGCCCACGTTGGAGCCGATCACCAGTTCGGCGTCCGCCGCCTGGATGGAGCGGGACAACAGGATGGCGGGGCCGGCCGCAAGGCCGAGTTGCAGCAGTTGACGACGATTCATGGTGTTCTCCGAGGTAAATGATCGTGGCGGGTCTGCCGGTTTAGCGGCGATCCCGCGTCTTGTTGTGGCGTGCGTTGGTGTGTTGTGGCCCGACTTCGTTGGGGTTGCCGACGCGTTCCTGCGCGTGAACGGCGCCGTGCGCGAGTGCGACAGTGAGTTCGATTTCAAGGAGGCCGCCGCCCGGCAGGCCGGCGACGCCGAGTGCCGACCTCGCGTGCCGGCCGTTTTCGCCGAAGATTTCATGCAGCAGCGAAGAGGCTTCATCCATCACCTGGCTGTGGTTCACGAAGTCAGGCACGGCATTGACGAAGCCACGCAGGTACAGAATGCGTTCGACCGCCGTCGAGGACGGCAGCGCTACTGCAAGAGCGCTCAGCGCGAGCAGCACGCAGGTCCGCGCCGCATGACGGATCAGGTCGGGCGGGGTGGTGTGATCGACTGGCCCGGCGATGATCTCGCCGCCAACTCGGCTGACCTGGCCGCTGATGTAGGCGATGCCGTCGTGGATCACCACGCCCACATAGGCGCCCCGCGGCGATGGCGGGGGCGGCAGCGTCATGCCCAGTTGCGCCAGCCGGTCCGCGATAACAGTCGTCATGACGTCCCCACGGCGCGCGTCTCAAATCGGACCGGTCCGCCGAGCCAGCAGCCGTCCGGGCGGCCGGACGCGAGACCGTCCTCGAAACTGAAGCGCACCGAGATTTGCGACGGGCGATTCATCGCGCGTCCCTGGCGGATCGTGATGGTCCGCGTGGATGCCTCTACCAGGCCATTGGCGAGCAGACCGAACGACAACGCGGAGGCAGCGATTCCGGTTGCCGCGTCTTCCGGATAGCCAGAGGCGCGCGGAAACTGCCGGGCATCAAAGATTTGCCCGCTGGCGTCGAAGCTCGCGTAGGGGTAGAGGCCGGTGGAGCCGATCCGCTCGCACAGCGCCTCGATTTTCTCGAAGCGCGGCCGAAGCGCGTCGAGGTCACCGGGGCTGGCAAGTGGAATCAGCGTCTTGACGCGGCTGGTGCAGGCGTTCTGGATCGGCAGCGGCGCAAGTTGCGCCTCGGTGATGTCGAGCGCGTCGAGGATCTCGTCGCGGCTGAGTTGCGCCTGCGGCAATGGCTCGATCTGCCCCATGGGTTGGGAGATTTCGACCGCGGCGCCTTCGGCCGTGTAATCCGTGATGCGGACCCCGATCTGGCCGCTGCGGGTCTGGACAGTTAGCCGGTCACGTTGCAAGTGCCCGGTTTGATGGAGCAGCCAGACTGCGCCGAC
Source organism: Paraburkholderia sp. (assembly GCF_026225065.1). Taxonomy (GTDB): domain Bacteria; phylum Pseudomonadota; class Gammaproteobacteria; order Burkholderiales; family Burkholderiaceae; genus Paraburkholderia. The sequence goes on from NZ_JAMFSB010000251.1 coordinate 5,551, forward strand.
CGTGGCGTGGCCGCACATCGACATTTCATGATTCGGGACCCAGAAGCGAAACTCGTAGTCGCAGCTGGAGCCGGGTGGCGCTGGCAGGACGAAGCCGCTTTCGTGGCCGTAGCGCTGCGCCACCTCCTGCATTTCCGTGTCGGACATGCCGGCTGCGTTGACCACGATAGGCGCCGGGTTGCCGCCGCCGGGACCAGCGGCGAACACGCTGACGAGTTGGACCTGATGACGTGAAGACATGAAGGCGTGAGCCCCGCTGACCGGGGGATGGGTTTCCATCCGGTCAATTTACGGGGATCGACGCCAGGCCGCGCGTTCGAACGGGCCTTACCTTTTGACCGAACGGGCCATCCTCGCGCGCAGATCGGAAGGCGAATGGTCGCCGATGCGGCGCATCGCGCGCGCGAGGGCCGCGCCGCTTTCAAAGCCGACGCGGAACGCCACTTCGCCGATCGGCAGGTCCGTGTCGGTGAGCAGCCGACAGGCGTTTTCGTACCGCTTGCGCTGCTGGAACTCGCCGATCGAGAGTCCGGTACGTTCGCGGAACAGACGCGTAATGTGCCGGCGGGAGATGCCGAAGCGCTCTTCGAGCGCGTCGAGCGGAATATCCTGGTCCGCATGGCGGGCCACGAAGGCTTCGAGGTCGGCCACCAGTGCCATGCCATGCTCGCGCGGCGAGGTCCCCGGCTCCGTTTTTCCCGAGATGACTTCGCCGATGCACTGCATCAGCAACGCCGCCGACAGGGCCTGGCGCGTGGCCGCGCCGCCATAGGCCCCCATGTCGTTGCGCAACGACAATTCCTGCAACGTACGAATCGCGGCGGTCCGGCGTACGAGGATGGGAGTGCGCGTGCGACGCCGGAATTCGCCAAGCGAGCCGACTCCGGTATCGAGCTTGCGCAATGCGTCACCGGTTACGTAGACGGCAACGTGCGTGTGAGTGGCGCATCCGGCGCGGGTCTGATGGGCCTGCCCCTGGGGTACGACTGCGAAGCGATCCTGCGACAGCCAGGTGCCTGCGCGGCGGTCTTCGTGGCAAAGCTCGACGGCGCCGTGACTCGGCAGGATGAACATCAGGCAGTCGTGCCAATGCCATGGCATCGCGTAGGTGCCGCTGCCGGTGAGCGTTGCGTGTCCGTCATCGGCGGCTACCAGCAGGGCCTTGTTGGCTGGCTGACAGAGCTGGGTGAACGTTCGTAGCATGGCGGTACTCCATGCGATTCAGAAGAGTGTTGTACCTCGATCGGCCTGCGTTTGAAGCGTGTTGCGCAGCGCGGAGTCGCGAGGGACCGGCCCAGCGTCTATGGGATATCGAGAAGGATAACAGGGCAAAAATGCCGCCGGGTGCAAGGCGCGCCCCGGTGGGTTTTGACAGTTGATGTCAATGCCTTCAAAAACTTACTGCCGGTCACTTTAATGTAAGATTAATGTTCCATATTGTTTCAGCGTATTCGTGAATACGCTGACTGTCCGTAAGGGCTTCGAGAAGGTCAAGTGGCCACCTCGACGATCGGGCGGCAATAGCTTCTTTGTTGTTTGTTCCTTACTGGAGGTTTGCGTGAATTTCAGTCCTGTGGCAAGCACCGTGGTCACACCTGCCTATCAACGGATGACGGCGTCAATCCAGCGGACGGCGGCGTCGAATTCGAATCTCGTTCAAACGGTCGGGCACGTCGCTAGCGAAGTGTCAGGCGTCGCAGCGACAGTCGCGCCGGTAGTCGGTCTACTGGGCGGCATCATCGATATTTTTGCCTGACCGCTGCGCAGTCGGCTCAAACATCTATAGATGTGGAAGCTGCCGTAGCACCCGCGTTACCTCGAAGCGAGGAGTGTAGCGTGCCCCCGATCACGGTAACGCCAGAAGCTGGTGATACCATCCTGCCTCAGGTTAAAGCCCACCTCGCTCATATCCTTCGGACGGCAGTTCGAATTTCCAACCAGCACCGTCGTCCGAAGGAACAGGCATTGAACCGCACACACTCGTCGGCGCATTCCGATGCGTCCGGAGACGAAGGGCATCGGCGAATCCTGGATGCCCTTCATGATCACGGCTGGTCGGAACAGGACAACTTTCTTTCGCCGGAGTTGACGCTCTCGCTCGCGCTAGAATGTGCAGCGCTTGCGGCGGCCGGGACGCTCGCATTGGCGCAGATCAGCCAGGGCGCGGCGCGTTCGCTCCAGCCCAATGTGCGCGGAGACCGGATTCACTGGCTTGAAGCGGGGCAATCCGAAGCCTGCGACAGCTATCTCGCGATCATGGAAACGCTGCGCATCGCGCTGAATCGCGGGCTCTTTCTGGGACTCGAAGAATACGAAAGCCATTTTGCGTTCTACGCGCCGGGCGACTCGTATCTGCAGCACCGCGATCAATTTCGCCACGACGACAGCCGCACGGTGTCGGTGGTCGTCTATCTGAACGCAGACTGGCTGCCTGAGCATGGCGGTGAATTGCGACTGCATCCAGAGGGCCTGGGCATATGGGACATCTCGCCGGTTGGCAGCCGCATCGCCGTGTTTCTATCCGCCGATATGCTGCACGAAGTATTGCCCGCGACGCGAGACCGCCTGTCGCTTACCGGATGGTTCAGACGTCGTACGTAATGGCGTTGGCCTTCATGCGTGCGCCTAACCGGTAGATTTCGCAGCAGGGTACGACAATTCTAAAAACGATCCACCCTGAACGGCCGGGGATCCACAAGCGTCTCCTCGCCGGTCATCATCTCGGCGATTAACCGGCCAGTCACAGGACCGAGCGTCAGCCCGTGGTGTCCGTGACCAAACGCGAACCACAAATTCTTATGATTTCCTGCCGGTCCGATGATCGGCATCATGTCGGGCGTGCACGGGCGTCGACCCATCCACGGTTCGGCGTCCAGACGCCCGGCCAGCGGGAACAGCCTGCGCGCAGCGGGCTCGACGGCATCGAGCTGGTCAGGTGTCTTCGGCGCATCGTTTCGCGCGATTTCGACGCCGGTCGTCAGTCGGATACCTTTTGCCATCGGCACCAGCATGTAACCGCCTTCGACATCGAGGACCGGATGATTCAGCCGCGTTCCAGGCTGCGAACCGTAGTGCATGTGATATCCGCGCTTGGTGCCGAGCGGCAGGCGATAGCCCAGTCTTGAACTCACCAGGTCCGACCAGGGGCCCAACGCCACCACCGCCGCCGCCGCCGCGATCGTGCCCGCGTTCGTGTCGACCTGCCAATGATCGCGCAATGTATTGGCGTCGCCAAGGAAAAAACGTCCGCCGAGCTGTTCGAAGTACTTAGCGTAGGCCGTGACCAGTGCATTCGGATCGCTCACGGAATCGGACGCGGTGTAGCGCAATGCACCAATCAGGCTGCGGTCAAGATCGGGCTCTATCTGTTGCAGACGCTTCGCGTCGAGCGACTCGAACGCCACGCCGTATTCCCGATACCACTGTCCGGCGAGGCGCGTTTCACTGTCACGGGCCGCTTCGGTGCGGAACACCTTCACCCAGCCAGTCGGGCGCAATAACCCGCTCGCGCGGGCCTCGGCAGCCAGCGCCCGGTGCTCGCTCACACAATGGGCGATCAACGTCGAATAGGACCTGGCGATCGCCGCGTGCGTCATCGGATGCGAATTGCGCCAGTAACGCCACAGAAACGGCGAGGCCTTGAGGAGCGCATTAGCGTGGTATCGGAGGTCAGGCGACCGGTTGCGAGCGTATCGCATCAACGTGCCGAGTTCGCGTGGAAACGCATAGGGATACACGCCTTCACGCTGGATCAGCCCTGCATTGCCAAACGATGTCTCGTTGCCGGGCAGCTTGCGATCGACCAGTGCAACCTGGTAGCCACGTTTCTGAAGATGAACGGCGACGCACACCCCGATAATGCCTGCGCCAAGCACGACGGTATCGAATTTCATTGTGCTCATGAGCGGACCGTCCGGCGATCAGGCCGACAGCGCAGTCACTGCGATTTCGACATCGCAGCCAGCCTTGATCAGCAGAGCGTGTACGCAAGCGCGGGTAGGTGCGTGTCCCGTCGTTTGCAGACGTTTGATTTCATTCGACATGGATTCAGACCGCGGATATGCCGGCGCCGCTCGCGCCGGACAGGTATGGTGGAATCATCGGACACGCACGCAGCGCCGACCACGTTCAATCACAAACCGGTCGGCGACCAACATTTCGTTTGCGTCCGCGCTTAACTTTCCCGAATATGGGAATTTACCTTTTCTGTATATGATAACTCGCGCTTAGACAGACGAACCGTTGGGCTTTGACGCGGGGGCAGGGTTCCTTTAACTCCAGGTTCCAAAACGCGCTGACGATCCAGACGGCCGTCGGGCAAATCGCTAAAGCCAATGTCGTCTGGATGCGCCTTATGCGAACGACGCTGGGTCAGCGTTGCCTCCGCAGATCACTACGGCTATTTTCTCGCCGGGCGAGCGGACATAAGCGCCCGAAACCAGAGCCGCGAAAGCAGTTGCACCTCCGGGCTCCGAGACGATCCTGAGCTTTTCCCATAGAACCATTTGCGCATCGCGAATCTGCTCATCCGATACCAGCACGGAGTCGCTCACGGCCGGAAGAAGAACGGAAAAAGGCACGTCACCGATACGCCTGCACCCGAGAGAATCCGCGGCAATGCCCCCTGTCTCGACGTCGACCGGCAGGCGAGCCCGCAACGCGCGGTTTAACGTCGGGCATTTCGTCGGTTCGACAGCGACGATCTTTACGCGCCCGGAAAACCACGCTGCGATACCACCAATAAATCCTCCGCCGCCCACTGAAACCAGCACTGTGTCGATGTCCGGCAACTGCGCGTCGAGTTCGATCGCAATTGTGCCTTGTCCTGCTACCGTAGCGGCATGGTCGAACGCATGCACGTTCAGTGCTCCCGATTCGGCGGCCCGAACTTCGCTAGCCGCGAGTGCTTCAACATAGGTATTTCCTGCGACAACGATCTGCGCGCCGAGATCCGTCAGCATCTTGCGTTTGAGCTCGGTTGCAAGGCTCGGTACATAGATCTCCGCGCGAGCGCCGAGTTTTTGTGCTGCGTATGCGACGGCAATACCATGGTTCCCACCAGACGCCGTGATAACGCCCGAAGGAGGAATAGTCTCACCGAGCAGACGATTAAAAGCACCGCGTGGCTTGAACGAGCCGGTGACCTGAAGAGATTCGAGCTTCAGAAAAGTGTCGCCTGGCACATCGAACCAACTGGATTCCAGCCGGATAACGGGCGTGGTGCGAATGTATGGGGCGATACGCTGTGCGGCCGCCCGGATATCTTCCTTTGTGATCATTTAAGCGGATCCTCGTAGAGGGTTTCATGTTGACGCGTCGAAGGGATAACAGTCACCGGCACCTGACGACGCTCGTCAACCGTCAGGCGAAACACGTCTGGGCGGCTGTAATGGCCCGTTACGTCAAAATCAAATTTGCCGCGCGCAATATTTCGCAGATCTATTTCTGCTGTGAGAATGGTTTCTTCACCGAACGCGGGACCTGCAAGGATTCGTCCAAACGGATCGATGATGCAGCTACCCCCAGCCTGAACCACCGCTTCGGGATCGTCTCCGAACAGACTTGCGTAAGTGTCA
>NZ_JAMFSB010000252.1 GCF_026225065.1 Paraburkholderia sp.
ATGCCCTCGGGCATGATCGTGATGACGGTACCACTAATAATATGCGGGCGGCAACGCGCAAAAACCCGTCATTTGGGAAGTCCAGGAAGGTTTCTTATTGCCTCCCGTTTGAATAGAATATTACTAATAATATTGACCTGAGGCGCGTGGCGTGCGATTCTCGGTCGCGCGGGCCCCGTGAGCAGACGTGGGCCGCATTCTGCCCGAGGCCTTAATTATTTTCACCATGCGCGATGTTTCCCTGAATCCGATCCGGCCATCCGCGGCAGACGCGTTCTCGCTGGGCGACCCCAACCTGATCGCTCTGGCGAGCGGCGCGATGCGCGTGCTGGTCGCGCCGCACGTAGGCGGTGCGATCGCGGCGTACTACGAGGTCGTAGCTGCCGGACCGGTCCACTGGATGCGGCCCGCGACCGACGCTGCGCTCGCCGAACGCGATCCGCTGCGCATGGCGAGTTTCCCGCTGCTGCCGTATTGCAACCGTATCCGCGATGCGCGCTTCGTCTTCGAAGGCCGCACGGTCGATCTGGCCGGCGACGGCAACCGTTTCGCCCACGCGCTGCATGGGCACGCGTGGCGTCGGCCGTGGCAGGTCGGTGCGGTGACGGCGAGTTCCGTGGAGTTGCACTTCGAACATGAGCCTGATCCGCATGCGCAGGGTGACTGGCCGTTTCGTTATCGCGCGATGCAACGGATCGAACTGGCGGGGGATACGTTGCGCGTGACCTTGTCCGCGCGGAACCTGGCTGGGCAGCCGATGCCGTTCGGCATGGGGCATCACCCGTATTACCCACGCACCGCGGAAACCCGCGTATACGCGCAGGTCCAAGGGATGTGGCACGCCGACGGCGAGGTGCTGCCGACGCATCTTGGTCCGCATCCGGCCGTCGACGCGATGCGCGAAGGCATGTCCGCCGGTGCGTTCGATCTCGACAATAACTTTGCCGGCTGGTCGCGCACCGCGACGATTGCATGGCCCGACGAGGGCCGCCGGCTGACGTTGACAGCACAAGCGCCATTCGATCATCTCGTGGTATTTGCGCCGGCTACCGAGGCGCTGCTGTGCGTCGAACCGGTGACGAACACCACTGATTGCTTTAACGCCAGCGATGCGCGTGAGCACGTAGGCGGCTGTGTGTTGATGCCGGACGAGGCAATGACGGCGACGGTGAACTGGACACCGCAGCGGGTCTAGGAGGGACAGCGAAGTGGCTCGGGCGCCGGTTTGTGCCGGAGTAGCTGCCGTAGTTGCCGGACTCGCCGCAGCGGTCTCAGCACTTCAGCACCTTCAGCATCGCAGTTGCCATGCGGCGAGCGCCGCGCTCATTCCACCCGCAACCGAGCCATATACGGCAAATGATCGGACAGCCACGCGGTCTCCTGCGTAGGCTGGATCCATTCGACCGGCTTTATGCCGCGCACGAACATCTTGTCTAGCGCGAGCGCCGGTGAAAACGCCGGGAAGGTCCGGCCTGACTCGCCGAGCAACGTTGCCACCTCATACATCCCATGCTCGCCGAACAGCGGCACCGAGTCGTTGCGCCAGTCGTTGAAGTCACCGGCGAGCACCAGCGGCCCTTCCGGCGCTTCTTTCGCGATCCAGTGCGCAATCCAGTGCATTTGCCTCAGCCGTGCCGCACGCGTGAGCGCCAGATGCGCGCACAGCAGCGTCACCGAATGACCGGCAAAGGTGGCCCGCGCCACCAGCAGGCCGCGTTTTTCGAAGCGGTGTGCGGAAATATCCCAGCGTCCGCTGAGATCGAGCGGGTGCGGCGAAAGGATCGCATTGCCATGCCGCCACGACGGCTTGAAGACGTTCGGGCCGAGTGCGATCTGCAGTTCCAGCGAGTTGGCGATTTCGGTGGCCTGACAATGCCACACGTCGTCGAGCGGATCGCGCAGCGGCGCGCCAAAGCCACCTGACAAAACCGGTGCCGGCATGCGCCGCGCCATCGCTTCCTGCAGGAAATAGGCGTCGGCGTGGGTCGACTGCACCCAACGCTGCATCGCCTGCCAGGCCTGAAAGCCGAGCGGCGTGCGCCCCTTGTGCAGGTTCCAGCTTACTGCGATGAAATCCTTAGGCTGCGCGCTCTCGCGGATGAGTTCTTCGGGGTTTCGCATGCCGCGTGGTCCACGGTTTTCGTTGATATCAAGGGTGATTGGCGAGGCTGGCACGGACTCGATATACAAGGTTTGGATTCTTGTCGACGATCTGCCAGGTGGCCCATTGACCGGCCGGCACCTGCAGACCCGGATGATTGGCCGCGACCTGGCGCGGCTGCGGCGGCAACTTGCAACCGGTGTCGGTTTTCGGCGCGCTGTCGTCCTCGAGCGTTTCCTGCGCGTCGATCGCGAGCGTGACCTGGTTAGCATCGGCCTGGATCGGCGAGACGGTCAGCGTGCGTGACAGATCGATGCTGCCACCCGGCGCATCCTTGCAGCCGACATTGTGTTGCACCACCTGATGATGCGTGTCCGTGCGTGCCTGACCCACGGTTGTATCGGCCTCGAACGAATCGATCTGCTGGCCGTCGCGCATCACCTGCAATTGCCAGTGCACGGCCTGCTGGGCGGCAGGCTGCTGTGCCTGAGCGAGTAACGATGTGCCGCACAGCACGGCAACGAGACTGGTTTTCCACATGTTTGACGGCTCTCCGGGGCGTGGTGTCCAGCGTAATGACAGGCGCCCATCTTACGCCTGATGGTCGCAACCTCTTTCTGACACCGCAGCGCGGGCCGGGTTCAGCAACAGTCCATTTCAGATGGGGGCGATCTCGTTCAAGCCAATGCCGGTTTCGCCGCAACCCGCCTGGCGTCTGGCTTGCGGCCTGATCGCTGGGCGGGTGTTAGCAGCACACCCGCACGGCTGCTGGCTTGCGCATGAATATTGCGTGGATACACTGGACTTGAAACGGCGCCTGGCCGGCGCCGCAGCCGCAAGACCAGCACGACGGGGTGATCTATGACAACAGCAATGGTCAAACAGGAAATCGCAGTGGCGTCGTTCAGCAAGGTCTACGACCTCGATCGGGTCGAAACCGCGTTGAACGATCTTGGCGAAGGCGCGAACGATGCGCTGCGCTCCACCTACGAAAAAATGCTGAAGACCGGCAATCTGCGTTTTTGCGTGAAGCCAAACCGGATGCCGTCCATCGACGATCTGGTCGAAGCGCTGCCGAACTTCAGCGAGCCGCTCGACGATGTGCGCAAACAGGTTGCGCTGTGCCTCGAAACCGAGGACCGGCTCGAGCTGATGCCAATTCTGCTGCTTGGTGACCCCGGCATCGGCAAGACGCATTTTGCGAAGCAACTCGCGCGGCTGCTGGGCACCGCGTATCACTATGTCGCGATGAGTTCGCTGACCGCAGGCTGGATTCTTTCGGGCGCGTCGTCGCAATGGAAGAACGCGAAGCCCGGTAAAGTCTTCGACGCACTCGTGCATGGGACCTACGCGAACCCGGTGATTGCCGTCGACGAAATCGACAAGGCCACCGGCGACTCGCAATACGATCCGCTCGGTGCGCTGTATGCGCTGCTGGAGCACGACACGGCGCAAACTTTCATCGACGAATTCGCCGAGATTCCGATCAACGCAGGGCATGTGATCTGGATCGCGACTGCTAACGACGCGCGCTCGATTCCCGAACCGATTCTCAACCGGATGAACGTCTACGAGATTCCGCCACCGGATCTGGAAGGCGCACGCCGGATCGCCCAGTCGATCTATAACGAAATCCGCTCTGCCCACGGCTGGGGATTGCGCTTTCCCGTCGAACTCGGTGACGCCGCACTCGACGCCTTGAAGCACGCTTCGCCACGTGAAATGCGCCGGGCGATTCTGAACGGCTTCGGTGCGGCGCGCATCGACGAACGTGACTGGATCGGCGCAGAAGATATCCGGCTGGATTATGGCAACCGGCGCAAACCGATCGGCTTTTGAGCGGCAGAATTTGGCTGTTGCACAACAACCGCCTTCGGGCGGTTTTTTTATTGCCGAGGCATTCCGAGCACTGCGCTCACGCAATCGCGAACGTGGGGAGCCGCCATTGTTCTTCTGAACGTAACTGTTAGTTGTTTCAATCGGAATGATTTTTTGATAGTCGGAGCCTACACTGGGTTATCCGAAATGAAGCGACGCACGCCATGGCGACGTCGCTTCATTTCCGCCCCGAACGGCCCCGACGAATCTGGAATCCATCATGAAACTCGCTCCTCTTGCCGCACTGCTAATTTCCGCTGCTGTTGCTCTGCCCGCCGTCGCAAGCGACGACACGGCTAACCCAGTCACGAACGGTCCGAAAACGCGCGCCGAGGTCAAGGCTGAACTGGCGCAAGCGCGCGCCAACGGTGAACTGAGCCTGAACCCGAACGAGCCGGCTTATCCTCAGCAATTCGCCATGGGCGGCTATACCGTGCCGCGTGTGCAGATCCACACCGCTCACGCGAGCGCCCAAAGCAACGCCTCCCTCAGCGGCGCTGCGGTCCAGAATTGAGGACCCGGTGAGCGAAACGATCGCCACATGAATTGACCGCATTAACCCTCGACGGCGTACACTGAAGCCGTCCGCCATACAGACTCAAGACCTGGCACCCGATCCGATGCCCGCAGTCGTTGCGACTGCGGGCATTCGTTTCTGTACCGTGTCGTACAATTTCGTCATGTGCGCAGGACGCGTTCGGCAGCGAGCGGCGGGCGGCATGAGATAGCCGTGGCCGTTCTTCATCTTCATCAGGTGGACGAGGGGTCACGCGGTGCGGCAGGCCGCGTCAAGGGACATGGATCAGATCGAATGTGTAGTGATCGGGGCCGGCGTCGTGGGCCTGGCCATCGCGCGTGCTCTCGCGGCACGCGGTCGCGAAGTGATCGTGCTGGAGGGCGCCGAAGCGATCGGCGTGGGCACCAGTTCGCGCAATAGCGAAGTGATTCACGCGGGCATCTACTATCCGCGCGGTTCGGTGAAAGCGGCGCTGTGCGTGCGTGGTCGTGAGATGCTCTACGACTATTGCGAGGCACATGGCGTGCCGCATTCGCGGTGCGGCAAGCTGCTGGTCGCGACCTCGCGCAACCAGATTCCGCAACTCGAAACCATCATGGCGCGCGGCAAGGAAAACGGCGTGCTCGACCTGATGCGGATTGGCGGCACCGAGGCGCAGGCGCTGGAACCGGCGCTCGAATGTGTCGAGGCAGTGTTCTCGCCGCGCACGGGCATCGTCGACAGTCATCAACTGATGCTGGCGATTCAGGGCGATGCCGAACGCGATGGCGCCGTGTGCGCGTTTCATGCACCGGTCGAGGCGATCGAGTCGAGCAACGGGCGTTTCGTCGTGAAGGTGGGCGGGGCCGCGCCCACCACGATCAGCGCGGCGTGTGTGATCAACAGCGCGGGTCTGCAGGCCAATGCATTGGCGCGCAAGATTCGCGGACTCGACGCGCGGCATGTGCCGCCGCTATATCTGGCGCGTGGTAATTACTTCAGCATCTCGGGACGTGCGCCGTTTAGCCGCCTGATTTATCCGATGCCGAACGAGGCGGGTCTCGGCGTCCATCTGACTATCGACCTGGGCGGCCAGGCGCGCTTTGGTCCCGACGTCGAATGGGTTGATGCGATTAACTACGACGTCGATCCGCATCGCGCCGATTCCTTCTACGCGGCAATTCGCGCTTATTGGCCCGCGTTGCCCGACCATGCATTGCAGCCGGCGTATGCAGGCATTCGCCCCAAGCTCTCAGGTCCCGGCGAACCCGCCGCCGACTTCGTGATTCAGGGGCCCGCTGCGCACGGCGTGCGCGGCCTCGTCAATCTGTTCGGGATCGAGTCGCCTGGGCTGACGGCGTGTCTGGCGATTGCGCAGCGCGTCTGCGAAGTCGCCGGCGTGGCGTAGTTATAGGGGCGGCACTGCGGGTTGATAGTACGGGTCGGCGTCGCGGCCGGCAACGGCACGCGTCGAACTACAAAATCGCTTATCTCTATCATTTGGGCCGTCACGCGTTGGCGCTTCATTGTTATGCTTGGGGATCGCTGTCGTCAGAACGGCGTTTAGTCCAATACAAAATGGAGTGAGTCCCCTATGAAGTCATCCCGTCGTACGTTCCTGATTACGAGCATTGGCGTTGCGTCGACGCTCGCGTTGTCGCGCCAGGCTTTTGCCGACGCCCCTAAAGTCACCGAAGCCGATCCCACCGCTCAGGCACTCGGCTACAAAGCCGACGCCACCCAGGTCGACAAGGCCAAGTACGCGAAGTACGCGGCCGGCGAGGCTTGCGGCAACTGCAGCTTTTATCAGGGCAAGGCAACCGATCCTTGGGGTGGCTGCCCGATGTTCGGCGGCAAGCAGGTGTCGGCCAAGGGTTGGTGCAGTGCATACAACAAGAAGGCGTAAGGCCCGGTAGGGTCCGTTCAGCATGCTTGTTGCGGTAAATCGCGCTGCAGCATGACGGCGCAATTCTTCCGAAGATGTGCGAGGGCGTCCGCCACAGCGAGTGGCCGACGCCTTTTTGCTGCTTGAAAACCTTTACAGCGATCTTTACACTCGCAATGCATTTCGCATGGCGGCATTGCGTCGTCTCGTCGAGCGGCTTACTTTCAACACAGCACGCAACACTTTTCGAAGGCTGGAGATCCTGATGCCTGCGTCAAAGAGCCTCAACACGCGAGCTGTAGCAGCAGCGGTTATCGGCAATGCGCTCGAGTGGTACGACTTCACGGTCTTTGGCTTGATGACGGTAGTAATCGCTGAGCTATTCTTTCCTGCCAGCAGCGATTACTCGTCGTTGCTTCTCACCACTGCGAGTTTCGGCGTCGCCTTCGTCATGCGGCCGATTGGCGGCGTCGTCCTTGGCCTTTACGCGGACCGTGCGGGGCGCAAGGCGGCCTTGTCCCTTGTGATCGCGTTGATGACGTTCGGCATCCTTCTGCTGGCGATTGCACCGCCTTATTCGGCAATCGGCATTTGCGGGCCTTTGATCATCGTGCTTGGGCGTCTGCTGCAGGGCTTCTCGGCTGGCGGCGAGTTCGGCAGTTCGACCGCGCTATTGATCGAAGCAGCGCCTTTCTCGAAGCGAGGTTTTTACGGCGGTTGGCAGATGGCAAGCCAGGCGGCCGCGCTGGTGCTGG
>NZ_JAMFSB010000253.1 GCF_026225065.1 Paraburkholderia sp.
ATCAACGGCATTTCGTTCTGGGATCCGAAGCTTGCTGGCATTGCGATGAACAAGATCGCATTGATGCTGATCCATGGCCAGACGGTGCATGACGGCGACAACCTCGGCATTCCGGGCTACACGAAGGTGACCGTGAGCAAGGGTCCGGGCAAGGGCATCATCGTGCGCGGCCAGGGCTGGGTCGACGTCGACAAGTCGAACTATAAGAACTACTCGTTCTAAGTTTGTAGATTCCTGGGTAACAGGCGTGCCCGCGCGATCTTCATGTGCGGGCACGCTTCTTAAGGTTTCGATGGCAATATGAATTCAGACGCTGCTTCCGTGCCGTTCCTGCAAGTGGTTGGCGTGCACAAGCGATTTACCGGTGTGCACGCATTGCGTGGCGTGAGCCTGTCGTTCCAGCGTGGGCAGATCTATCACCTGCTCGGCGAGAACGGCTGCGGCAAGAGCACGTTGATCAAGATTATCTCCGGCGCGCAGCCGCCCGATGAAGGCGAGCTCATCATCGAAGGCGTGTCGCATGCGCGCCTGTCGGCGCTGGAATCGCTCGCGGCCGGGATCGAGACGGTGTACCAGGATCTCTCCCTGCTGCCGAACATGAGTGTGGTTGAAAACGTCGCACTGACGTCGGAACTGGCCACCCACAACGGCCGTCTGGCCCGTACCTTCGACCGGCGCGCATTGGCGAAAATGGCAGCGCGCGCGCTCGAGTCGGTCGGCCTGCCCGGTGACGCGGATTTCCAGGCAACCCTGATCGAGCAGCTGCCGCTCGCGACGCGCCAGCTCGTGGCCATTGCGCGTGCCATTGCTAGCGAGGCGAAGTTCGTCATCATGGACGAACCAACGACTTCGTTGACGCAAAAGGAAGTCGATAACCTGATTGCAGTGCTAACCAATCTGCGCGCGCAGGGCGTGACAGTTCTGTTTGTCAGCCACAAGCTCGACGAGTGCTATGCAATCGGCGGTGAAGTGATCGTGCTGCGTGATGGCCAGACTATGGCGCAAGGGCCGATCACGAACTACACCAAGGCGCAGATCAGCGAACTGATGACCGGCCGGCGTCTGTCGAGCGAGCGCTATCGCGAAGGCGGTTTCGGCGCAGAGGTCGTGCTCGATGTGAGCGGTCTCACCCGCGTTGGGCAATTTGCCGATGTGTCGTTTGCACTTCATCGCGGCGAGATTCTCGGCGTGACGGGGCTGCTGGATTCGGGACGCAACGAACTGGCGCGCGCCCTGGCGGGCGTGGCGCCTGCGCAGCATGGCGAGGTCGTACTCGATGGCAAACGCATTATGTTGCGTACGCCCGCGGAGGCGAAGGATCACCGTATCGGCTACGTGCCGGAAGACCGCCTGAATGAAGGGCTCTTTCTCGACAAGCCGATTCGCGACAACGTGATCACCGCGATGATTTCCGGCCTGCGCGACCGCTTCGGCCAGATCGACCGCGCCCGGGCGCAGGCGCTCGCCGTGGAGACCGTCAAGGAGTTGCAGATCGCCACGCCCGATGTCGACAAGCCCGTGCAGTCGCTCTCGGGCGGCAACCAGCAACGCGTGCTGATTGGCCGTTGGCTCGCCATCGATCCGCGCGTGCTGATCCTGCACGGCCCGACCGTCGGCGTGGACGTAGGCTCCAAGGACATCATCTATCGCATCATACAGCGCCTGTCGCAGCGCGGCATTGGCATTATCCTGATCAGCGACGACCTGCCCGAACTGCTGCAGAACTGCGACCGCATCCTGATGATGAAGAAGGGCCGCGTCGCAAACGAATACCAGGCCGACCAGATGAAAGAAGCTGACCTGTACCACGCGCTGCTGTCGGAAGCCGCTTAAAGGACGTTAGGGACGTTACAAGCATGAACCCGCGTATGAACCAGACCATGACCACACCATCCGTCGTCGAAATTGCCCCGCAGGTCAAACCGCTTGGCGTGCGGGCCAAGCTCGCGCGTAACCCTGAGTGGTTCACCTTTGGGCTGATCGTGGTGATGTGCGTCGTCGTGGGCGCGATCAATCCGCGCTTCTTCCAGTTTGCGACGCTATTCGACACGCTGCATTCGGCGACCACCGTCTCGTTGTTTGCGCTCGGCACGCTGGTCGTGCTGGCCTCGGGCGGCATTGACGTGTCGTTCACGGCGATTGGCGCGCTGACGATGTATGGGATCACGAAGGCCGTGTTCGCATGGTGGCCCGACGAGCCGTTTGCGTTGATCCTGATCACTGGCGCCGTGGGCGGCACGTTGCTTGGCCTCATCAACGGCATGCTCGTGCACCGGCTCAAAGCGCCTTCGCTGATCGTGACGATCGGCACGCAATATCTGTATCGCGGCATTCTGCTGACGTTCATCGGCACGACGTTCTTCATGAACATTCCGCACAGCATGGATCGCTTCGGGCGCATCCCGCTGTTTTTCTATCAGACGGCTGACGGTTTGCGCGCAGTGCTGCCGGTCTCGGTGCTGGCGCTGGTGCTGGCGGCCGTAGTCACATGGTGGTTGCTGAACCGGACCATGATGGGCCGCGGCGTCTACGCGATGGGCGGCAGCCTCGCCATTGCGGAGCGCCTTGGCTACAACGTACGCGCGATCCATCTGTTCGTGTTTGGTTATACGGGCATGCTGGCGGGCATCGCGGGGATTTTGCACGTGTCGAATAACCGTCTGGCGAACCCATTCGACCTCGTCGGCTCCGAGCTCGATGTGATCGCGGCGGTGATTCTCGGCGGCGCGCGCATTACCGGCGGCACGGGCACCGTGGTCGGCACGCTGCTTGGGGTTGTGCTGGTCACGCTGATCAACAACGTCCTGATCCTGGTCGGCGTGCCCAGCACATGGCAAAAGGTCATCATCGGCGCGTTCATTCTGATCGCCGGTACGCTGTTTGCCTTGCAGCGAAAGTCCTGAGCTTTAAAACGCGTGCTGCAACGCCAGATCGAAGCCGATCACCACGAGCGAGCAGCCGATACCCGTTAGAACGTTGGCGACCCGGTGCTCGAAGTCCGGATGGCGGGTGATGCCCGTGCAGGCCAGAAACACCACTTCGACGAAAATCTGCAGGCCCACGAACGTCAGCATGAGCAGGAATTCATAGCCCATGTACTTGAAATTCGCGAAGTTCATGCCGTAGTCGTAGATCCATCGCCCGACCCGGTGCGCCTCGTAGACGAGTAGCAGGATCGGAAAGAGATAGCTGGTCACGTAGGTGGGTACCGTTGCGTGGCGCAGCTCGAGATGAAAGTGATGAGAGTGGTGAGCAGTCTGCATGTCTCCTCCATGTTCGCGTCAGTCTCGGACCAATGCTAAAAAGTTTGACTGGCGTTCTGCAGAAAGGTGCGATTGCGGAAGGAGGCGCACCTAAATGGCGACCATTTTGTCCTGTGGTACAGGGAATCGGTAAAATCGACCCATCGAAGAGCGGCTACTCGCCCCCACTTGACGTTGCGTATGCGCAACAGATATTTCCTTGGCAGATCTTACGAACTGACCTCTTCGTGCCCGAGTGATTGCACGTTCCGTAGGGCCGGAAACAACCTCATCCAGAGCAAGGCAACGGCGATGGTGGCGACGCCTCCCACCAGCACCGCAGGTTGCGCACCCCACCATCCGGCAGTCAGCCCCGACTCGAATTCGCCAAGCTGGTTCGAAGAACCGATAAACAGCGCATTGACCGCGCTCACGCGTCCAAGCATCCCGTCCGGTGTACGTAGTTGCACTAAGGAGCTGCGCACGACCACGCTGATCACGTCCGACGCACCGAGCGCCGCGAGAGCGAGCCACGAGAGCAGAAATTTATGCGAGAGGCCGAATACGATGGTTGCTACGCCGAACGCAATCACGCCGCCGAACATGGCCGCCCCGGGCCGATTACGCAGCGGAAAATGCGCGAGCCAGATGGTACCGCTTAGCGCGCCGATGGCGGATGCCGAGCGCAACAGACCGAGTCCGAGCGGTCCGGCGTGCAGGATGTCGCGCGCGAAGATGGGTAGCAGGGCGGTCGCGCCACCAAACAGGACAGCGAATAAATCGAGGGACAGCGCGCCGAGAATGACTGGTTGCTGGCGGATAAAAGCGATGCCTGAAAAGACGGACTCGAGTGTTACGGGTGCGCGTGTGGGTGGCTTGGCCTGTAATGGAATACCCCAAACCAGCACCGCCGCCAATGCAAACGTAAACGTACAGACGATGTACGCAAACCCAGGGCCAACGCCATACAGCAGGCCGCCTAGCGCCGGGCCGACGATCTGCGCGGTCTGGCCGGCCGAGGTGGCCCATGCGGTCGCCTGGGGCAGCTGGGCGCGAGGCACGACACCCGGTAACAGCGAAGACACGGCGGGCGATTCGAAGGCGCGCGCCGCGCCGACGCAAGCGGCGAGCGCATAGATAACCGGTGCGCCCAGCCACCCGCCAAAGGTGCCCAACACAAACAGCAACGCAGCAGCGGCTTCGATGCTTTGACAGACGGCGGCGATGCGCCGGCGGTCGTAGCGGTCGGCGACGTGGCCGACCACCAGGGTCAGCGTGAACATCGGCAGAAATTGAGCAAGACCGAGCAGGCCAAGCGCGAAGGCGCTATGTGTGATCGCATAGATGTGCCAGCCCATGGCGACCGCCAACATCTGGAAGGACAGCGAAGAAAGGACGCGGGTGCACCAGAAGCGCTGAAAAGGCCTGCTGCGCGGCAAGCTTTGTAGCGTAGCGCCGGTTGTCGCGGCGCCTGATTCGCTGGAGGGAGTGGGATTCGAATCTGCGGGGGGCTCTGCGGGCTGAGGGTTCATTGATTGCGAAGTCGGTTGCGGATCCGACGCCATGCATGCGCCGCCACATTGCTAAAAAGCCGCCAAGTTTAGTGCAAGTTCGACGATCCCGCTCGCCCTCATCGTGCTCTCGCCGAGCGATAACGTTTGCGCGTCGCTTCGGCCTTCCCGTGGATCGCGCCCCCAGTAAGGCAATTCAGTAAGTTACCCAGAAAGATTAGATAGGACTCACACGTAAATTTGAGTTCATGAGAGTCTAGTTTGTCGTGCTGAAGCACGGATATATGGCGTGCCCAGTGCGGCGATTTCTTCTCTTATCGCTCAATTGGGGTTACAAAATGGATCGACTCAATCCTGCAGTATTAATTTCCGAATCGCACAACGGTCGGGCCGCCGACTCGGTAGATTTGAACCTGCTGGTGTATAAAACCGAAAGAATGCCGTTTACGATTCGAATCGTCACGGATGAAGAATCCCTTCAAAAAGCTGTCGAAATGCGTCAAATGGCTTACAGCCGGCATCTGCCGGACTTCGCCAGCCAAATGACGATAGAAGTGGGCGATTACGCGCCCGGGACGGCCGTGCTTCTGGCGGAATCGAAGCTGGACGGCGGTCCGCTCGGGACCATGCGTATTCAGACCAACCAGTTTGCACCGCTGGCGGTCGAGCAATCCGTTGAATTACCCGAATGGCTGCAGGGTACCCGCATGGCGGAAGCCACTCGATTGGGAGTGGCCGGCGGGGTAATCGGGCGCATGGTAAAGATCGGGCTGTGCAAGGCATTGTTTTTATATTGCGAGCAACAGCAGATCGACTGGATGGTGATTACTGCGCGCGTTCCATTGGATCGCGAATACGAAGCCATGCTTTTCGACGACGTTTTCGCCAAAAATCAGTTTCTGCCAATGGCGCATGTAGGCGGATTACCTCACCGGGTGTTGGCCAAGCCTGTGAAGGTGGCGCGCCAGCGGTGGGCGGCGGTCCGGCACCCGCTGTTCCAGTTCGTGTTTGAAACGCACCACCCGGACATCGATTTATCCCCGGTAGATTTATCTTTTGCGCGAGAAACGGTAGGATGCCTGGAGGCTTCGCAAATTGCTCAAAGTAGCTAAAAAACATAGTCCGGCCATCCGGCAGGCCAACTAATGGAGTGTGGCGATGGCGGAGCCATTCGAGCTCTGCCATTGCCTAAATAGAAGCGCTGCCGCACTAGGGGAATTCCAGGTATGGAATTGGCGACTTTCTTCTCGCGATCGAGGTACATGCGTGCGGGGTCGTTCATCGACTGGCTACTGTTCGCATTCTCGGTGTACTTCGTGCCGGGACTCATCGCGGCCGCGACGGTCGTCGCCTTTCTGTGGGCGCCAAGGCAATTCGAGTCGAACGGCTCGCTTGCCGTGAATCTGCATGTCATCCCTGACAAGACCAGTTCGCTTACGCCGGCCGACGCGCTGCAAGCCCTGAGAGGGCAACTGCAGGCGCCTTCCACGAGGCGGTACAGTACGCGCCTCGCCGAAACCCCTTTCTGGTTTTTGTTCGACGTGCCCGTCATCAAATCGGGGCAGCCCACGCTGATTGAATTTCCGTCTCGTCACGCACAAACAATCGCCTGCTGGAACGCGTCGACTTTGGCGCCGCTTGGGCAAGGTGACCACCGGGGCATCAGCGGCAAGATCATCCCGATCAAGGCTGGGTTCGAGCTCGCCGTCGACGCGCCTGTGTCTGCCCAGAGCGCTGTCTTGTGCCGCGGGACGTTTTCAGGCCCCGCGTATCTGAACGTACTTGCCTGGGACGCGCACGACCTCGGTCGCTCCGCGCTTGATTTCCAGGAAAACTCGGCTTTGATCGCGGGCGGTCTGTTGACGCTGGCCGTGTTCGTCTTCGTGACCGCGCTGATCAATCGTGAATGGACGTATGTGATTTTCGCGGCCTGGCTCGTCGGCAATCTGCGGCTCTGCGCGAATGCGATGGGCTGGGACATGGAATGGATCGGCCGCATCATTCCGTCCGATCACATGCAGTTGCTGCGTCAGGCCACCTTCGCCGTGTACTACATGCTCACGGTAGCTTTATTCGGCCAGTTGTTCCGCCGCGAGCTGAAAGGAGAAGGCTTTCGCTGGATGCTACGGATCGTGCAATACAACGGTCTCCTGATGCTCGTGGCAGCCGCTACGTTGCGGTATGCGCAGTTCATTCCGGTGCTGTGGGCACTGAGCAGCCTCGGCATGGTTGTGCTGATTTTCCTGCTTGCGCGGCTGGTGTGGACAACGCGTTCGCGTACGGTGCTGTGGTACGTGGCTTCGATGGCGGTCGTGCTGTTTTCGATCTTCTCCGAGGTGCTGGGTGCAGCTTTCGGCATCAAGCTGCTGTTTGGCGGCGTGAATCCGGTGATCGCAGCGCTGTCGTCGAGCATGATGGCCGCGTTCGCGATTGCCGAGCAGATGCGCGCTGATCGCGAACGCCGCCGTCGCATGCAGACGGAGTTGCGCAACACCTATGACGTCGCGCCGATCGGCCTCTTCACCCTGGATGAGAACGGACGTTTCGTGCGGGCCAATCCCGCGCTGCGTGCGATGCTCGATATGCGCACGGGGGAATACAAAGACCGTCACTGGAAGGACTATTTCGAGCCGGGCGCCTGGGGTTCATTGCAGGCGCTGGCGCAGAAGGGCAGTGAGGCCGAACTCGAACTGGGCGGCTCGCTCGAAACCGGCACGGCTGAGCGGCGCTATTCGCTCAAGGCCACGCATTCGAACGGCTGGATCGAAGCATCGTTGCAGGACGTGACGGAGCGCTCGAAGGCAACCGAGCGGCTCCATTATCTCGCGGAGCATGATCCGCTAACCTCCTCGCTGAATCGCCGCGGGGTCGAGCGGGTCATCGCCGAACAAAGCGACGAAAACGCACCGTGGGCGCTCGCGTATATCGATCTTGACCGCTTCAAGCTCGTCAACGATCTGTTCGGCCACCGCGCGGGTGACGAAGTGCTCAAGCAGGTCGCGGCGCGTACCCGCTCGGTGGTGAGGTCCGACTATTCGGTGGGACGGATCGGTGGCGACGAGTTCATCTGTGTAATGAGCAATACGGGAATCGACGATGCGATTGCGCAATGCCGCGAACTGGTCACCGTGCTCAGTGCCGCGCCGTATCAGGTAGGCAATTGCGCGTTTCAGGTCAAGGCGTCGATCGGTCTGGTGGAGTGCTCGCACGGCGTGCGCGTGCAGGACGCGCTATCCAACGCCGACGGTGCGTGCCGCGAGGCGAAGGGCGTGGCACACGGGCATCTCGTCACGTATCGCAAAGGTGCCGCGGCCTTCGAGGAACGCGCCAGGGAACTCATGCTGGTCGAGACGCTCGGTCAGAACCGTTTGCCGCCTGGTCTGTTCCTGGTGATGCAGCCGATCATGTCGCTCGCCGCGCCGACCGCCTCGCTCGATTTCGAAGTGCTGCTGCGCTGGCGCGCGCCTGATGGTTCGACGCTGCCGGCCGGCAAGGTGATCGTGGCGGCGGAAGAGTCCGGCAACATTGCGGCCATCGACAAATGGGTACTCGCCACCGTGCTCGAATGGATCGAGACGAATCGGCATGCTTTGTCGAAGACGCGTTTTGTCTGCGTGAATCTGAGCGGCGGCTCGCTCAACGACGAGCAGTTCATGGAAGACATCTTTGCGCTGTTCGCGCGCTACCGCCCGATTGTTCGCTATCTGTGCCTCGAAATCACCGAAAGCGTGGCGCTGCACGATCTGGAGAATACGCAGCGCTTTATTGCCCGCGTCCACGATATGGGCGGCAAGATTGCGCTCGATGATTTCGGCGCAGGCTATACGTCGTTCAAATACCTGAAGGATCTTTCGGCCGACGCATTGAAAATCGACGGCGAGTTTATTCGTACGATGTGCGCGCATCCTGCGGATACGGCGATTGTGGAGGCGATCGTCGCGCTTGCGCGTAACCTGGGCATGCGTAGCATTGCCGAGTGGGTGGAGGATGCCGATACGCTACGCTCGCTGAAAGAGATCGGCGTAGATTATGTGCAAGGCTTCGTGATCGCGAGGCCGCAGGAAAGCGCTGCGATTCTGACTGCCAGTTCGGCCGCGAGCTTCATCGACGATCCGGCCACTCTAGACTTCGTCAATAGCCTGCTCGAACCCGCGCCGCGTATCGAAGAAGAATATGAAATCCGCGTGCGGGCCGGTTTGCATTGAGCGGCCGCGCAAGTGTAGGGTAGGCGTCGTTTCCTTTGCAATTTGATCCATGGACGATCTTCATTACCAACCCGATACGGGCGAGGGGCCACCTTGGCTTGCCGTCGCCCGCGGGGAAACTGGCGTGGCTCAGTATCCGCTGGGACAAAGCAATCCGCGCATCACCGAATACCATCGGCACACGAATATTCGCGGCTACGACGATAAAGCGTCATGGTGTTCGTCGTTCGTGAACTGGTGTCTGGCACAACTTGACATCGCCGGGACCGGGTCGGCGCTCGCCCGCTCGTGGCTTGAGTGGGGGGAGGCGCTCGGACAGCCGGCTTTGGGGTGCGTTGCCGTGCTGTATCGCGACGAGCCGGATAGCTGGAAAGGGCATGTTGGGTTCTTTCTGCGCGAGGATGCGCAAAACGTTTATCTGTGGGGCGGCAACCAGTTGGGCTGCGTCTGCGAAAACGCCTATCCGCGTGAATCGGTATTGGGTTATCGCTGGCCTGCGGGCGGTGTCTTTAGATGATATGGTTGGCTAAAAATCATCAGGAAACCGTACCGATGTCGATTGAAGTACGCGAAGCGAATGTCGAAGACGCCGAGGCGATCGCGACGGTCCACGTGGCGACATGGCAGGCCGCTTACATCGGGATCATTCCGGAGCAGTTTCTAAACGACCTGACCGTCACAGGGCGCACCGCTGGATGGCAAAAGGCGCTTGGAAGCGGGCGGATCCGCGTGTTGCTTGCGCACACCGGCAACATGCTTGTCGGCTGGGTCGCGTTTGGCCGTTGCCGGGATGAGGACAAGGACGGTCAATGGGCCGAAGTGGAGGCCTTCTATGTACTGCCGTCGTGGTGGGGCAAAGGTGTGGGCAGGTCCTTGAGCGACGCTGCACAGACGCGTTTGCGAGACGCGGGATATAAACACGTTGCGCTTTGGGTGTTGGCAGAGAATCATCGTGCGATAGCGGCTTATCAAAAGCTGGGCTTTGCTCACGATGGTACGAGCAAGTCAGCTCAAATCGGCGGTGCGTCGCTTGTTGAACTTCGTTACTATCGCGCTTTGGCTGACTGATCTAACGAATGAACAATTGCATGAGCCGTCCCGAGTAGCGGCTTTGCGCGCACCGCAACGGGCCGAACCCGCCGCTGATTGCCACGAACGCTGTGCTGTTGAATGTTCTGATTTCTAGCCAGGGAAGATGCACGATGACGGTTGCAGACGAACTCAGCCTGCTAATGCAGAACCACGACGACGAACCTGACGCCGCCGCCGA
>NZ_JAMFSB010000254.1 GCF_026225065.1 Paraburkholderia sp.
CACGTTGCGCGGTCCATTGCCGCGAACTCGCACATGCTTCGGGCGGCCGCCCGAGCACAACGATGCGGCCGCATTTGCCGAGCGAGCGCAACGTGTCATGGAAGAACCCGAACAGAGTATCGAACTGGGTGCTGTCTTCGATACCACTAGCGTCAAAAATCAGCGCGGCAACCCGTCCATGCGGTCCTGCTTCGGCAGGCTCAAAGCGGCCGGTCATCAGACCATGACGCGCCGCGAGCGATACCCACAATCCAGCGCTTTGATGCGCGACGCTGGTGAAACCGGTGCGCGCAATCACACCCGCCAGTGCATTGAGCAGATGCGGCTCGCGCCCCGCGCCGATCGCGACGAGTCCATCGAACTCAGGCTGGTCCGCGCGATAGCGGCGCAATACCTCGGGCTTCGGCAAGCCGATCGAGCGCGCCAGGCGCGCGCCGAACGGCGAGTTCACGAAGTTCAGGTAGGTGTCGTTCATCTTCTGTTGCTCCGCTGGCCAGTCGGGGTTGCCGGTTACTTTTGAATGCCTGGGTTTCAGGTTCGCATGACGCCTTTGCAGCACCCCTTAACTTCACGGGATTGCATCAGGCGCTTGCGTCAGTGTGCACGGCGCGATGCTCACGCTGCAAGTTGCATCGCTTTTTCCAGTGCCTCTTTGCGCCGCTGCAGCGCTTCGAGCATGCCGAAGTCCGGTTCGAAGTCGTCAACCTTGACGACCTCGGCGCCATAGCGGGCGTAGTCGTCGAGCACTCGCCGCTCGTCGGCGTCGAGCAAACCCTGCTGTTGGGCCGCAGCGGTCCATTCCGCGAGATGGGCGAGGCTTTGCGGCATCGGTGCGAGCAGGCCCTGCTTAACCGCATCGCGCAGCTTGCGATCGATGGCGTCGATGCTCGGACTCAGCGCGAACAGCAGTTCTCCGTAACCGAGCGGGTCGACGTCAGGATGTGGCACATACGAGTCGGCTACCAGCCGTTCACGCGCTGCGCCCGGCGTCTGCATCAGCTCGGCGATCGCCGTGCCGAGCGTATCCGAAGGCGCACGATGCGGCAGGCCGAACGGAAACGCCAGCAGGCGCACGAGACCCGCGGCGAAACGGTTCGGATAGTTGGCCAGCACGCCGTCGATAGCCTCCTGCGCCTGATGCAACGCATCCTCGACGCCCCAGCGCACGAGCGGCAGGTCGCTTTCCTGACGGCCTTCGTCCTCAAAGCGCTTAAGCGTCGCCGAGATCAGATAGAGCTGCGACAGCACATCGCCCAGCCGGCCGGAAATCCGCTCACGCCGCTTCAGATCGCCGCCCAGCACGAACATCGATACGTCGGCGAGCAGCGCAAACACGGTGGAGATGCGAGTGGCTGCACGATAGTAGGGGACCAGCGGCACATACGCACGTTGCGGTCTCCTGATAAATGCACCGGCCGTGATGCCATAGACGAAGCTGCGCACGACGTTCGATAGCGTAAAGCTCACATGCCCGAAGAACGCTTCATCGAAATCGCGCAGCGCTTTGCCGCGGTCGGCTTCGCGCGTCGCGGCCATTTCCTTCAGCACATAGGGATGGCAGCGGATGGCGCCCTGGCCGAAGATGATCAGACAGCGCGTGAGAATGTTCGCCCCTTCGACGGTGATCGAAACCGGTACCTGCTGGTAGGCGC
>NZ_JAMFSB010000028.1 GCF_026225065.1 Paraburkholderia sp.
CGTTCAGACGCGTGTGTCACTCGCATCGGACGGAACCGCAGCGCAGCTTATTCCAGGCCACCCCTGGAGCGCCGGGGAGCACTGCCTCGTCGCCTCTGAACGTCTCGAAGACGTTTGTGGCAACAGGTTGGGCGAGGCTCTGGACCATGACCCGAACGAGGGCGGACGACCACGGGCCGGGATGATCAACTTCACTCCGCGCAGCGCCAACGCGCCCTCGTCTGCTCAGGCGGAGCTGACATCAGGCTGGACGACGGCTCAGCTCGAGCTGAAGACGCTCGTCGTGGCAAGACAATTAAATGTGCGTCCGCGAAAGACGCTGAACCACGAAACGCCTGTCGAGCGAGTCCAGCAACCTTTCGCATCGACCGGTTGAGTTCGCCGAAGCAAAACCGATGATCGTGCCTTCAGTCGATCGCCTTTATCGGTATGTTCATCGCTTTATGCCTGCCAGGAATGTGTGTTATCGACGGCGGCCACCTTCTTCGCCGCGGTCTTTGGCTTCATCATTCACTCGTCGCCGACCTTACCCGATGCGAAACTCGAAGCCCTGTGTCGCTTCACAACGGTCGTTGTGTGAGTGCTGCTTCGTTCTTGACGCTGACGTGGGCAATTAATGTTTAGCTACCTTCTTCCCAACGGAGAGTACCCATGTCACTGCAAGACAAACTCGACACCTTCCAGGCCGACTTCAAGGCCGGCAAGTTGCCGTTTAAACCACCTCCAGAGATCCACTCTGTCATGGAGCGCGCCACCACCGAACTTATCGCGAGTGGACAGGCCAGCCGCGCCATAAAGGCCGGCGAGCATGCGCCGATGTTCAACCTGAAAGATGAAGATGGAAACGATGTGTCTTCCACGGCGCTGCTGGCGAAGGGGCCGCTAGTGATCACTTTCTATCGCGGGGTGTGGTGCCCGTATTGCAATATTGAATTGCGGTCGATCAACGAGGTATTGCAAAAACTTCAGGCGTCCGGAGCAACCGTTGTCGCCATCTCGCCGCAAACCCAGGCCAATAATCGCAAATCGGTGCGGAGCAACGATCTGGGCTTCCCCGTGCTGAGCGACGTCAAGGGTCAAACCGGCGCGGATTTCGGTTTGCGCTTCGCGTTGCCCGATTATCTGGTCGATCTGTACAAGAACCTGAAAAACGATCTGCCAGCCATCAACAACGACCCCAGTTGGACCTTGCCTATGCCGGCGCGTTATGTCGTCGGTCAGGACGGCGTCGTGCTGTATTCCGAAGTCAACCCGGACTACACTCGCCGGCCCGACCCGTCCGATTTGTTCCCGGTGCTAGAGAAGGCAACCGCCCGGGTCTGAACCTTACCGCGTGCCGCGCCGGACCATTCGGCGCGACCTAACGATTCATGAGAGGAATTTTTTATGACACGGCGTATTTTCCTTGTTACTGGCGCGACCAAAGGGATTGGCCTCGCACTGACCGAACGGCTAGTGCGCGACGGCCACCATGTGGTTGGCCTCGCGCGCGAAGCAACCGCGTTTCCAGGCGAGCTGGTCTGTGTTGACCTGGCGGATCGCATCGCAACCGGCACGGTGCTCCAGGAGCTGACGAGACGATATGCATTTGATGGCGTCGTCAACAACGTTGCACTGGTCAGGCCGCAACAGCTTGGAGAGATTGAATTCGACGACCTCGACGCCGTCCTGGCGTTGAATCTTCATCCCGCCGTGCAGACCGTCCAGGCGTTGCTCCCCGGGATGCGGGCAAGTGGGTGGGGACGGATCGTGAACATATCGAGCCTCACGATTCTTGGCATGACGCAGCGTACCGCATATGCAGCAGCGAAAGCCGCACTGGTGAGCTTTGCACGTTCATGGGCGCTGGAACTGGCAGGCACGGGTATCACGGTCAATGCCGTAGCGCCGGGACCGACGGAAACGGCTCTGTTCCGCGCGAACAATCCGGTGGGAAGCGAAGGTGAGCAGCGGTATCTATCCGCCGTGCCGATGGGCCGCTTTGGCAAGCCGGATGAGATTGCCGCGACGATTGCGTTCCTGCTCTCCGAGGACGCCGCGTTCATGACCGGCCAGACGCTTTACGTCGACGGCGGCTCGTCAATCGGCAAGCTCGGCTTCTGACGGTGTGTGGGCGTTGCTGGCAGCAGTGACGCACGGAATCTCCTCAACGAAGGCGACAAAGGCGCGTGCCTTTGCACTCACGAGGCGGCCGGCCGGAAACACGGCCCACAGATCTATCGACGGCAATTCCCAGTCGGTAAGTACAGCCTAACTGTGCCGTCGGCAAGCTCAGGAGAAAACATCCATTCCGAGGCGAGCCCGCATCGGTCAGCGTGAGGGCGCGTGTCGAGCGCAGAAGAAGGTGTGCCAGGCAGAACTAGACAGAAGCGGGAACAACGCAAAAGAACATCCCCTGATATCTACCGCGCCGCCACTCGGTCGCGCGCCCCGAGCGCTTCCAGATACCTTGAAAAATGCAGCCGCCGAAGATCAGCCAGATTCACGTATCTGCGAGAGCCGCGCAATCAACCCCATCTCCTCCGAACATGCGTGACTCCATAAAAGAAACGAAGGCCCTGGCCTTCGCGCTCGCCTGTCTCCCCGTAGGGAATACCGCCCAAAGGTCAATTGAAGGCAACGACCAGTCTTCAAGCACCTCCGAGACCGCACCAGATTCAAGCTCGCGTGCAAACATCCATTCAGTTGAGATGACGAGACCGAGATCGGATAGAACTGCTTCCCGAATCCCTTCAGCCGCGGTAGCTCTGACTCGACCCCGTATCGTAATTGAAGTCTCAACAGATCCTTGCCGGAAGGTCCACGTGTCCCCGCCGCCTCGCTGATCGTAGATGACGGCCTGATGTCTGACCAGATCCATCGGCGAAGTGGGTACGCCAGCCCTGTTGAAATAGGCAGGAGTCCCTAAAACAAGGCGTCGCCCCTGGCCGATGCGCCTTGCCGTCAAAGATGAGTCCACCAGCGTGCCCATTCGCAACGCAACGTCGATACCCGTCTCGATGAGATCAACATTGCGGTCGTCTAAAAAGAGGTCCACGTCGAGGAAGGGATGCGCGTCAAGAAAAGCCGGAAGGTGTGGCATTACATGAAGGCGGGCGAACGTAACCGCAGCGCTCACACGCAAACGTCCCGAAAGTGCTGCCCCTGCGCCCCTCGCCGCCAGTACCGCCTCTTCAGCAGAATCGATCGCATGTTTCGCGTGCTCGTAAAATCTCTGACCCGATTCGGTCGGCGTGAGCCCATGCGTTGAACGCAATAGCAAGCGGACACCTAGATACTCCTCGAGTTGCGCTATTGCCTTCGAGACGGCGGGTTGGCCGATTCGTAGCTGGCGCGCTGCGCCCGAGAAAGATCCGGAATCGCACACAATTACGAAGGCTTCCATAGCCGACAGCCGATTCATTGTTGTTCCCCGCTGGAATGATCGCCGGGGATGCAGTCCATGTTTTCCATGCCGCCAGCATCCCCCTCAGAACATCAAAAAGGCTTATAGGGAAGAAACTTACCGTCCAGCGTGATGATGGCACGGGAACCACCCTCTGGATCGTCAACCCTCTTGACATCAATGCGGAAATTGATCGCACTGACTATGCCGTCACCAAATTGCTCGTGAACAAGCGCCTTCAAGGTCGTTCCATACACTTGGACCATTTCGTAAAATCGGTATATGGTCGGATCAGTGGGTACGTTTCCTGGAATGCTTCCACGTACCGGAATCGTCTGCAGCAATGCTGCAACGTCGGCATCGAGCGCAAGTTCTTTGGTAATTTTTTGCGCTGCACCCTCGGGCAACGGATGCTGTCCCAGCAGGGCGGCTGTTACGTACGCTACACCAAGTCCCGTGTCCTTCGCCAGATCGCTAAAACTTAGCCCCTTGCTGGCCTTGGCGGCCAGGATATGCGCGGTCAGCGTGGCACGTGCATCCTGAGTGACTTGAGCTTGCATAACTGCTCCCTTGACATGAATTGACGACCTTAAAGCGAGATCCGTCCGGCGGCCGGACACTCGAGCGAGATTGATATCAGGCGCGGAGATTAGCCCTTTAGATGCCTGATGGTCTCCTCCGTTGTCCATAGTGCGTGAGCGAGGAAACGATAATTGATCATTGCGGCCAGATACCCGTCACCTTCTGGCACGCGTGGACCAGCCGTGGCATCGCGCACCACAAGAACCTCGAAGCCTTGCTCGATCAGCTCGCGCAGATGCGACTCGACACACAGATTCGCCGCCATCCCGGCGAGAATGACCTGAGAGACCCCCTGCTTACGCAGTTGCAACACCAGATCGTTCGTCTCGGGACCGTAAACTTTATGAGGCGACGCGATGATGGTCTTTCCATCGAGAATGTAGGGCTTGTATTGATCGAGGAAATCGGCGCCTGAACCTTCAAACTCTTCCAGCGTAGTCGGTCCCTTCCGGCCGAACATGTTGATGCTATGCATCACCTTCTCAAGTGGGCCACCAAAGTGCCAATGGTGGTCAACTGGATAGTAGTAGTGCGGAGATACCGCCACGACAAGGTCCAGTTCTTTCGCGGTCTCGAACAGTTTTCGGATGTGCTCGACCGTGTCGTTTTCGACAATGCTCTCTCCAAAGAAAGGCCAGCTTACGCCGCCAGGGCTCAAGAAGTCATTTTGCGGGTCTATGACCACAAGTGCAGACTTTGACCTGTCGAGCGTCATGCTAGACGACGGGAGCGCGGGATCCGTTGGGTCAGCATACGGGCCACGGGCTGCCTGCTGGGTTGTGCTTTCGCTGCTCATAGTGCATCTCCTGAAGTTAAGTTACATACACAGGTCTGCCTACCACACGGACGATATATTAATAGACGACCAGTCGCTTTATAATAACAACAAAAAAATTACCCAAGCAATAGCGGCAACACAACTTTTTCAAAACGCTGGAACGCCTTCCCGTTCTGCTCGACTTTTCCACGCATCACGGCCCCTTCATAGGCTTCGACCAGGATAGCAGCCACCTCGGCCACCTGCTTGTCTTTCCGCAGTTCGCCGCGCAACTGAGCCTCACGCAAACACGTTGCCAGTGACGCCTCCCAGTAGCCCATCAGGCGAGAAAGCCTCTGCCGCGTGTCCTCACTGCAATTCGACAGTTCCAGCGACAGATTGCCAATCAGGCACCCGAGCGCAAAGTCCCCCTGCGCGTGATCCTCCGTTATGGCACGAAAGAATCTGGCAATGCGCGCAAGCGGCTTGATGCGAGCGTCGTAAAGAATGGGAGCGTGCCGTTCCTCGATGGACCGCCAATACTCCTCCAGGATTTCGGCAGCAAATTGCTCCTTGCTCTCGAAGTAGTTGTAGAACGAACCCTTCGGAACCTTGGCCGCGGTTGTGATGTCAGCGACCCCGCTGCCATTGAAGCCCCTTTCCAGAACGACGTCACGACCGATCGATAGAAGTCGCGAGCGGACGTCGGGGTTTGGAGGTCTTGGCATGGCTCGCACTCTACATAGGGTTATCGCGTAGCAAGATAACCGGTCATCTATTATTCCGTCAATCCTTTTTTCAGAGCATCGCGCCAGCCGGTCGCTCGGCATCGGTCATTCTTCTTTGCCGATAGTGAGCTGGAAGCCCTCATCGACCCAACCGGTAATGCCGCCGATCATCACCTTGACCGGGCGGCCGAGTTGCGCAAGTTTCATTGCAGCACGCGTTGCGCCGTTGCAATGAGGGCCCGCGCAGTATGTGACGAAAAGCGTCTCAAGCGGATACTGGGCGAGCTTCGACGCCACTATCTTGCCATGCAGAAGGTTCAACGCGCCTGGCACGTGGCCACGCATGAAATGCGCAGGGCTACGGACGTCGAGCAGAACGAAGTCGACGGCAAGCGGGTCGTCGCTCTCAAGCGCCGCATGGACATCAGCGCAATCGGTTTCGAACGACAACGAAGTACCGAAGTGAGCGAGCGCTACAGCACTATCGGCGGCCGGAACGGCTGAGACTGGGGACATATAAATCTCCTATGCATGTATTGTTGCAATGGATTTTCCGGGTCTCATGCCTCGGTGGCCAGTGGCGCAAAGGCCATATACCGGTAACATCGCGCCATATCGTGCAGCCATGTTATCGGGTCGCCCCTGAACAATTCGTTTCTCGTTGCACCGCCGTCACGCCGTCACGTCGGTGGCAATGTTGAAGTTGAGCAAAGCACGACCTGTCATAGTTTTCATGGCAGATACCTGGCTGTCCAAAGCTTTTGGCTATTAATCCCATGTCGGCACCTTGTCGCTCGCGAACCGGACCGACATCAAGCGTCGCTCCATGCAGGTCCTGCCCTTCCAGGAATTCGATTTCTCTAACCTTTATTCCCTGATACGCTCTATCCAATTCCTTATGGAGCGGCCATGAAACTGGTATTGCGCAATGCACTGGCGGCGGCAGCGATCGCCTCCACCTTGATCCTGTCGTTCACAGCGGCCGGCCCCGCAATGGCGGCCACACCGAAAGACATGTTCGTCATGGCGACTTTCCTCGACGAATTCACCACGCTCGATCCAGGCGAGGTCTACGAACTGGTGCCGGAGGAATACGTGGCGAATACCTATGACCGGCTGGTGAGGGTCGATCTGAAAGACCCGTCGAAGTTCAACGGCGACGTCGCGCAATCATGGGCAGTCAGCCCGGACGGACTGACCTTCACGTTCAAGATCCGCCCAGGTCTCAAGTTCCACTCGGGCAATCCGTTGACCGCCGACGACGTCGCCTGGTCGATCCAGCGCACGGTCCTGCTCGACAAAGGTGCTGCCGCCGTGCTGCAAGGCATTGGCCTCACCAAGGACAACGTGCTTGGCAATGTAAGGAAGGTTGACGACACAACCGTCAGTGTGACGACGGACCAGAAATACGCGCCGACGTT
Organism: Paraburkholderia sp.; assembly: GCF_026225065.1. Classification (GTDB taxonomy): domain Bacteria; phylum Pseudomonadota; class Gammaproteobacteria; order Burkholderiales; family Burkholderiaceae; genus Paraburkholderia. Next base: position 6,874 of record NZ_JAMFSB010000028.1, read on the forward strand.
CGTCCTGAACGTGCTCGGCGCGTGGCCTGCATCGGTGGTGGACAAGCAGTTGCTGCTGTCGCACCAGAAAGGCAATGACTTCGGCAACGACTGGCTGCGCACGAACGAGGCGGGCTCCGGCGCCTACAAACTCGTCAAGTGGACGGCCAACGACAGCATCGTGCTGCAGCGCTTCGACGGCTATCGCTTTCCGCTCGCGATGAAGCGCATTGTGCTACGTCACGTGCCGGAGGCATCGAGCCAGCGCCTGCTGCTCGAGAACGGCGACGTCGATGTAGCGCGCAATCTGAGCCCGGACGATCTCGCCGCACTGACGAAGTCCGGCAAGGCGCAGGTGAGCGCCGTGCCGCAGGCCACGCTTTTGTACCTCGGCCTCAACGTCAAGAATCCTGCGCTCGCAAAACCGGAAGTCCAGGAAGCGATGAAGTGGCTGATCGACTATAACGGTATCCAGAGCAACGTCGCGAAGACCACCTACAAGGTGCACGAAACGTTCCTCCCGGAAGGATTTCTCGGCGCGCTGAACACCAATCCTTACCAGCAGAACGTCGCGAAGGCCAAGGCGCTACTGGCCAAAGCGGGCTTTCCGAACGGCTTCTCCGTAACAATGGACGTGCGTAACGGCTACCCGTACGGCGAAATAGCCGAGGCCGTTCAGGCCAATCTCGCCCAGGCCGGGATCAAGGTTCAGCTCATCCCGGGCGACAACAAGCAGACGCTTGCGAAGTACCGCTCACGCATGCATGACATCTATATCGGCGAATGGTCGGCAGACTACATCGACCCACACAGCAATGCGCAAGGCTTCGCCTGGAATCCGGACAACTCCGACCAGTCGGCCTACAAGATGCTTGCGTGGCGTAATTCATGGAGTATTCCTGATCTGACGAAGGAAACCACTGCGGCGCTCGCCGAGTCGTCGACCGTCAAGCGCGCCGAGCTGTACCAGACGATGCAGAAGCAGATGCTCATGAACTCACCCTTCGTGATCATGTTCCAGCAGGTCTCACAGGTGGCCGCGCGGCCGGGGGTGACAGGTCTGGACGTGGGTCCGATCAACGACCTCGTGTCGTATCGCGATCTGAAGAAACAGTAGCGCATGCGCAAGCTTTCAGCTAATAGCGCCAGTGTTCGCTGGACCTTGCGTCTTGCGCGCTGGGTCGTCACGCTCGTGATCACCTTCGCCGGCCTGCTGGCGGTCACGTTCGTGATCGGCCGCAAAATACCGATCGACCCGGTTCTGGCGATTCTCGGCGACCGTGCCTCGGCGACAGCGTATGCGGCCGCTCGCCTGCAGCTCGGGCTCGACAGGCCGCTCACCGTGCAGTTCCTGATCTACGTGCGCGATGTGCTGCATGGCGACTTCGGCATGTCCCTGCTGACGGCGCACCCCGTTATCGAGGATATCCAGCGCGTGTTCCCGGCAACGATCGAACTCGCCACCCTGTCGACCATGATCGGCGTGCTGATCGGCGTGCCTCTGGGCGTAATCGCAGCCGTACGCCACAATCGCTGGATCGATCACGTCGCACGCTTTATTGGACTTGTCGGCAGCTCGGTACCCGTGTTCTGGCTTGGGCTGATGGGACTGCTGCTGTTCTACGCGAAGCTGCACTGGGTAGCCGGCCCAGGACGCGTCGATCCGGTATTCGACGGCATGGTCGATACGCATACGGGCAGCTTGCTGGTCGACTCCCTGATCGCGGGCGAATGGGACGTGTTCTTCAACGCGTTCTCGCATATCGCGTTGCCGGCGGCCATCCTCGGCTACTACTCGGTCGCCTATCTGAGCCGGATGACGCGTTCGTTCATGCTTGATCAGTTGAGCCAGGAGTACATCACCACGGCACGCGCAAAAGGCCTGCCCGAGCACCGCGTAATCTGGCGTCACGCCTTCGGCAATATCGCCGTGCCGCTTCTTACCGTCATCGCGCTCACATACAGCTATCTGCTCGAAGGCTCGGTGCTGACCGAAATCGTGTTCGCCTGGCCCGGTATCGGCTCGTATCTGACGGGTGCACTGCTGAACGCCGACATGAACGCCGTGCTTGGCAGCACGCTCGTGATCGGTGTCACGTTCATCGCGCTCAATCTGCTGACCGACGCGCTCTATCGCGTGTTCGATCCGCGCGCCCGCTGATGTTCCGGAGATCCATTTGGCGCTTCCCTCATCCGATCAATCGACGCAAACGCAGGACTCGCCGATGAACACCGGTCCCCGGCGGTGGAAAGACTGGCTGCTGAGCGACACGCCCGCGTCACGTCGACAGGCCGCGCTCGGTCTCGCTTATCGGCGCTGGCGACGCTTTGCGGGCAATCCGCTGTCTGTGTTCGGCTTTGTGATTCTAGCGTTGCTGATCATCGTCGCGGCAAGCGGGCCGCTGATCGCGCCGCACGACCCGCTGCAACAAGTCCTCTCAGACCGCCTTCTGCCTCCGGGTTCGCCGTCGCACTGGTTCGGCACCGACCAGCTTGGCCGCGACATCCTCTCGCGGCTGATCTACGGCTCGCGGCTCACGCTTTCGATCGCGATTCTCGTCGTGGTGATCGTGGTGCCCATCGGCCTTCTGATCGGCACCACAGCCGGCTTCTTTGGCGGCTGGGTCGACAATGTGCTGATGCGCATCACCGACGTGGCCCTCGCGTTTCCGAAGATTGTGCTTGCGCTCGCGTTCGCGGCCGCGCTGGGACCCGGTGTCATCAACGCAGTGATCGCGATTTCGATTACAGCGTGGCCGGCGTACGCGCGCCTCGCGCGCGCGGAGACCCTGAGGCTCGTGCAGGCCGATTTCATTCACGTCGCGCGGCTGCAGGGCGCATCGCAAATGCGCATCCTGTTGCGTTATATCGTGCCGCTGTGCACGTCATCGGTGATCGTGCGTGCGACGCTCGATATGGCCGGCATCATTCTCACCGTCGCGGGTCTCGGGTTTCTCGGTCTCGGCGCGCAGCCGCCGAGCCCCGAGTGGGGTTTCATGGTCGCGTCGGGCCGCAACGTCCTGCTCGACTCGTGGTGGGTCGCCACTATTCCGGGTTTTGCCATTCTGCTGGTAAGTCTCGCCTTCAACCTGCTCGGCGACGGTCTGCGCGACGTCTTCGATCCGCGCCATGGAGGCTGACATGCCAACGGATATGACCCAACCCCTGTGTGAAATCGACGAGTTGCGGATCGGCTTTCGCGGTCACGACGGTGAATTGACGGACGCCGTGCGCGGCCTGTCGCTAACGCTGCATCGCGGCGAGCGGCTTGGCATCGTCGGCGAATCCGGCTCGGGCAAGACGCTGACTGGGCGTGCGCTGCTCGGCTTGCTGCCGCCTGACGCGCTATGCCAGGCAAAGACGATGAAGTTCGATGGCCAGGACCTGTTGGCGATGTCGGCACGCAAGCGCCGGCAACTGTGCGGCCGGCAGATGAGCATGATCCTGCAGGATCCGAAATACTCGCTGAACCCGGTGATGACCGTCGCGCAGCAGATGCGCGAGGCGTTCCATCTGCACAGCCCGAAACTCGACCGCCGCGAGATGCGCGAGAAGATCATCGCGGCGCTGGCCGCAGTGCACGTCCGCGATCCGGAGCGTGTCGCCGATGCCTACCCGCACGAATTGTCAGGCGGCATGGGACAACGCGTGATGATCGCCATGATGGTGTCATCCGGCCCACGACTTCTCGTCGCCGATGAGCCGACCAGCGCGCTCGACGTGCTCGTCTCGATGCAGGTGCTCCGGATTCTCGACGAGATGATCGAAAAGCACAACACGGGCCTCATTTTCATCAGCCACGACCTGCCGCTCGTGATGTCGTTCTGCGACCGCGTCGTCGTCATGTACGCGGGGCGCGTGGTGGAAACCTGCGCCGCTCGCGATCTTGTCCATGCCCAGCATCCCTACACGCGCGGCCTGCTCGCGGCGAATCCCCCGCTCATCGATCCACCCGACGAACTGCCTGTACTAAAGCGGGACGCAGCGTGGCTCGCGGAATCGACCGGAGAGTCGGCATGATCGACGTCAGCGCCCTTACGGTCCGCTTCAGGACGAAGACCGGTCACGTCGACGCAGTGCGCGAGGCAAGCTTTCATGTTGGCGAAGGAGAAGTCTTCGGGCTGGTCGGCGAATCTGGATCCGGCAAGTCAACGATACTGCGCGCGCTGAGCGGCCTCGCGCCCATCGCCAGCGGCCATATGAAGATCGGCTCCCATGTCCTCGGGGAAAAGGTCCCTCGCGCGTTTCGACGCGACGTGCAAATGGTTTTTCAGGATCCGTACGGCTCGTTGCATCCGCGCTTCACCGTCGATCAGACCTTGCGTGAGCCACTCACCATCAACGGCATCGACCGGCAGGACGAACGCATCGTCGATGCGCTGGGCGAAGTCGGGTTAGGTCCCGCGTATCGCTTTCGCTATCCGCATCAGTTGTCGGGAGGTCAGCGGCAACGCGTTGCAATCGCGCGGGCGCTGATTGTCGAACCGCGAGTATTGCTGCTCGATGAGCCGACGTCCGCGCTGGATGTGTCCGTGCAGGCCGAGATTCTCAACCTGCTGCGACGGCTCCATCGCGAGCGTCGGCTGACCATGGTGCTGGTCAGTCACAATCTCGCCGTAGTCGGCTTTTTCTGCCAGCGTGTCGCCGTGATGCGCAATGGTGAAATCGTCGAACAGTGCGATATCGCGTCGATTCGTGCGCAACGGGTCGAGCATGAGTACACCCGCAGCCTGCTGATCGCGACCGGGGGCTATCAGCGTGAGCCCAGTTACGCGTCCCACTCCGGTGCAAACGGCGGCGTCACGAAACGGTGATCCTTCGGCAACACGGCAATAGCGCGCCGGTCGTCGTCGTCGAGTTTCACCGCCAGAGCATCGAGATTGGCTTTCTGACTTTCGCGCCGTTGTGCCTTAGGAATGACGGCAACCCCATCCTGCCCCAGGAGCCAGGCAAGTGCAATCTGGGCGGCGCTCACGCCATGTCTGGCGCCGATTCCCTGCAGCACGGGGTCGCTCGCCGCCCTCCCCTGCGCAAGCGGAGCATAAGCAACGAGCGGAATGCCTTTCTCCCGCAGGTAGTTCAGCATTTTCGACTGCGCGAGAAACGCGTGGTATTCGATCTGGTGGCAAGCGATGGGTGCGCCGATTTCCTCGACCGCTGTTCGCAGCATCGTCAGGTTGAAATTGCATACGCCGATTGCCCGAACCGTGCCTTTCTCCAGAAAGCCTTGCATCGTCTCCATGATTGCGCCGAGGTCCATGTCACGCGATGGCCAATGCACCATATACAGATCGACATAGTCGACGCCGAGCTTTCCGAGGCTCGTGTCCAGAGCCCGTCGGATGGACTCCGGCTTGAGGTTCTCGTGCCACACCTTGGTCGTCACGTGCAGTTGCTCGCGCGCAAGACCCGAGGCCGCGATGGCGGCGCCTACCGCTTCCTCGTTCTGATACATCTCGGCGGTGTCGATGTGCCGATAACCGAGTTCGAGGGCACTCTCGACTACCGGCTGGCAATCTCCACCCGGCATGCGGAATGTGCCAAATCCGAGGCGCGGCAGTTCAATTCCGTGTGTCTTCAAAGCTTCCATTGATGCTCTCCCAAGCTGGTTCTGGTCCGCAGCGCAAGCCGCCGCAGCGCTCAGCTAACAATTTCTCATCTTTTTATTATTGAATAAAGTACGTGCCGCTCAAATCACTCGTGATTAAACTATCTGAATGAAATTAATCGTGGAGAGCGTATGACGTTTGACGGCCGGCTGTTTTCTGGCATCACCGTACTCGCCGCGGTCGCGGAAAGCGGTAGTTTCGTGCGCGCGGCGGACGCTCTCGGATTGTCGCCATCCGGTGTTAGCCGCGCTGTCTCGCGCCTCGAGAAGCGGGTGGGCGTGCGGCTGCTTGACCGTACGACGCGCTCGCAGACGCTGACCGACGAAGGCAGGCGCCTATATGACGCGGTCGGCCCGCATCTGACCGGCATCGAAGAAGCGGCTTCAGCGGCCTCGGGCTCAGCGAACGTCGTGCAGGGAAAGCTTCGTGTTAACGTCGACCCGTTCTTTTCGAGGACGGTACTGGCGTCGAGATTGCCAGATTTTTTGGCGCATCATCCTGACCTTTCGCTTGAGCTGATCATGCGCGATGACGTTGGCGATCTCGTGGCAGATGGATTTGACCTCGCGGTGCGCTTCGGCCCCCCGCCAACAGGATCACTGATTGCGCGCAAGCTGCTTGAGACGCGCATCATTACGGTCGCATCTCCACGGTATGTGGCTGAGCACGGTAGGCCAGCAGCGCCTGATGAGGTGAAGAAACACCAGCGAATCATGTTTTATAACCCGGTGACGGCCAAACCCTTCGAGTGGGAGTTCCATCGGGGTAAGAAGATCATGGACATACCCGCGGAGGGGCGCCTCCTCGTGTCGGATGTGGAAACCATGCTCGGCGCGTGTATCGCTGGCGCTGGAATCGCGCAGGTGATGGAGATTGGCGTCGGGCAGATGATGCGCGATGGCTTGCTCGTGGACATCTTCCCGGACTGGTCAGACGAAAGATTTCCGTTATATGCGCTCTTTCCGTCGCGACGCCATCGGGCTGCAAAAGTCGAGGCGTTCATTAGCTTCTGCCTCGAATCATTATCGGCAGCCGCACCGGCCGCTCGTAAATCCGCATCCGGTACTTCTACCCGCCGGCGTGCCTGATTCGCTCAACGAAGGATTCGAGCCGATGTCAGGCAATCCTCAGGCAAAATAGCCGCAAAAATCTCCCAAATCCTTAAATCTATTGAAAAAATCCTCACAATTAATTAAACAAATCCTGCCAGCGGTCGATAACCAGTTGAGCTGTCCCTCCCTATTTGGCTGGACTAAATATGCCTGGCACATACAACTTCTGGCTGGTAGGCGCCTCGTTCGCCGTAGCGACCCTCGCGTCCTATACCGCCCTGGACCTCACCGGCCGCATTTCTCTGCTCGCCTCGTCACGCCTGCGGCACGCATGGCTCGCCGGCGGTGCGGGTGCAATGGGCGTCGGCATCTGGTCGATGCACTTCATCGCCATGCTGGCGCTGTCGCTACCCATTCCGCTCGGCTACGACTTCCCGCTGACCGGCCTCTCGCTCGCCATCGCCGTGGGCGTGTCGTATCTGGCGCTGCTTGCCACGACGCGCGCGCGGCTGACCCTCGCGCATCTCGCGACCGGTAGTGTGCTGCTGGGACTCGGCATTGCGGGCATGCACTACACCGGCATGGCGGCAATGCGCATGCAACCTGGCATCGACTACCAGCCAGGCTGGGTCGCCGCATCGATTGCGATCGGGATTGGCGCCTCGATGGCCGCGCTGCTAATCGCGCGCCGGCTGCGCAACGACGACGAGCGCAACGTCACGCGGTGGCGTGTTGGCGCGGCGCTGGTGATGGCCGTGGCCATCAGCGGCATGCACTATTCCGGTATGGCGGCGGCAAGCTTTCCGGTAGGCGCCATCTGCGGTGCGGCCAAGGGTGTGAACACCGAATGGCTGGCGACGGCCGTGATCCTGTTCACCTTCGCAATCCTGATCGTTACGCTGATGCTGTCCCGCTTCGACGCGCGCACCACCTTCCTCGCGAGCGCCGTGACCAACCTGAACGGACAGATCGTGCGCCTCGCTACGCTCGACACCCTGACCGGATTGCCGAACCGCACCACCCTCACCGAACGGATCGAATCGGCCATCCAGCTGGCACGCCGCCGCAACAACGTGTTCGCAGTCCTGTTCATGGATCTGGACGGCTTCAAGACCATCAACGACTCGCTCGGCCATTCCGTTGGCGACCAGGTGCTCGCCGCCTTTGGGCAGCGCCTGCAAGCCTGCGTGCGCGTCACCGACACCGTGGCACGGTTGGGCGGGGACGAATTCGTGGTGCTCGCGGAAAATCTGGTGGCGAGTCAGGACGCACGCCTGATCGCAGAGAGCGTCCTCGAGCGCATGCGCGAAGGTGTGTGGAACGACAACGAGCCGTTGCAGGTCATGCCGAGTATCGGCATCGCGCTGTTCCCGCAGGACGGCGACACCGTCGAGACCCTGCTCAAGCACGCGGACGCAGCCATGTACGAGGCCAAGCGCGCTGGCCGCAGCACCTGGCGCTTCTTCGAGGCCAGCATGAACGAAGCGGCGACGCGCACGCTACAAATCCAGAACGCATTGCACGAGGCACTTGGCTCGGGCCTTTTCACACTGAATTTCCAGCCTAAATTCCGTGGCGACAGCAATGAGCTGGCAGGCGCCGAGGCGCTGATCCGCCTCAACCATCCGGTGCTTGGCACGCTGCCGCCGCTGGAATTCATTCCGATTGCCGAACGCTCCGGCCAGATCGTGCAGATCGGCTACTGGGTGGTGCGCGAAACCTGCCGGCAAATCCGCAGTTGGATCGACGAAGGCCTGCCGTCAATGAAGGTGGCGATCAACCTGTCGCCGCGTCAGCTCTCGCAACCGAACCTGGTCAGCACCGTACTCGATATCGTCAAGAGCGAGCGGGTGGCCTGCGACCAGATCATGTTCGAGATTACCGAAACCGTGGCCATGCAGGACGCCCCCAAAACGATCGAGATGATCCGCGAGTTTCAGGAATTCGGCTTCGAAATCGCCATCGACGATTTCGGCACCGGCTACTCGAGCCTCGCCTACCTGCAGCGCTTTCGCGTCAAGCAACTGAAGATAGACCGTTTCTTCACCAACGGTCTCGACGATCAAGGTCCGGAAGGTGCGGCGATCGTCTCCGCCATCATCGCGCTCGCACACTCCCTCGACATGGATGTGGTGGCCGAAGGCGTCGAAACGTCGACGCAACTCGGCAAGCTCAAAGCCATGATGTGTGACGAGATGCAGGGCTTTCTGCTCGGCAGGCCGCTGGCCGCGGACGCCTTCGGCGACCTGCTCAAGGAGCGGATGGCGGAGCTTTCATGAGATTCGACGTAGCAACGTTTAATTCGATTTGCCTGATGACGTTCTTATGTAGCGGCATCGTTTCAATCGCGCTCTCGCGCATCTTCGAGCGTGTTGAGGCGTTCCGCTTCTGGTCGGCCGCGTTTCTGCTGATGAGTGCGGCGGCGGCATGTTTCGGACTGCATCTGGTCTGGAACACCAGTGCGCTGCTGGTCGCAACGGCCACCTTTAGCCTGCAGTCACGGATCCTCGTATGGATGGGCACGCGCGCCCTGTTCGGCGCTCCCGCGTCGCTGCGTGCGGCTTTAGCGGTGACGGCGGTATTCTGCCTGCTGTTTTCTCTCGCCCACCTGTTGCACGCGCCGATTGTCGTTCGTGCCGCGCTCCTGACGTTGTTCTTCTTGCCGTGCCGCGCGCTGACACTCTATGAGGTCTGCCGCAGACGCCGTCCGGATCTCGGGCCGGCGCGCATGATGGTGGCGATCGCAAGCGTGATTGCGTGCCTCAACGCAGCGGTGCCGCTTACGCTGGTACTGCTAAACCGGGCCAATGCGTCGCTGATACTGGGCAACCCGCAATCCACGTCGGCTGTGTATGCCATCGTGTTTGCCGGCGACCTGCTTCTGGTCATCGGCTTGATCATGCTGGCCTTGCAACATCTGCTGGCCGAACAGCGCATGCTCGCCAATCTCGACAAAGGTGCAGCGCAACGTCCCGCCCTGCTCAATCCGGCGCTGCGGCCCGGGGGACCGGCTTTTTCCGAGTCGGCCGTGCTTCGGGATTAGGCGTCACCCTTGCCTCAAGCCTTCATGCCTGACCTGATTTCACGCGGGCCTATGCACGGTGTCCCGCGGATCAAATCAGATGAGGCTCCGATTCGTTCGTCTCGCGGCCAAGCGTCGTAGGCGCCAGCGCCGGGTCGCGCCGCGTCAGCTTGCCGTCCACGGAAGCGCCGCAATCCATGCGCAATTGCTGGTAATGAATATTGCCCGTGACGTGCGCGTTGGGTTGCAACTCGACAAAATGATCGGCGATCACGTCACCGACAATCTTACCGTTCACCACCACGTCGTAACCATGCACGTTGCCCTCGATCGAGCCACGATCGCTCAGAACGAGTAACGTCTGCGTGTCCGCCTTGCCGCTGACATTACCGCGCACGTGGCCATCCATACGCAGTCCTGCGCTAAATTCGAGGTCGCCGGTGATGCACACGTCGTGGGCGATCAGGGTGGCGAGCTTGGTCTGCTGAATGCTCGTGGGTTTCTTCTTGCTAAACATAAGTCATCTCTAACGGGGAATGGAAACGTTCGTCGCGCGCTGCGTGGCCGGGCGACGGGCCGGTTTGACAGGCTAATGGCCTGATTGGCGAATACGTCGCCGCCGACCGGGTCAGCGGCGCTTCTGCTCCTGGCCGCGCAGAAACAGCAAGTCCGTATTCAGACGGCTGACTTCAGCGGCTGACGCGTCGGCGGTCTTTTGCACGGTCGAGCGAGCCGTGGACTCCTGGGCGAGCGCGAGGCGCGTGCGCTCCAGTTCTGCCCGCACTGCGTCCGGCGAAACCGGCACGCTTGCACACGCCGCCGGCACCGTGGCGTGCCGCGAGTCGCACCATCGCATGGCTGCAGCGCCCACAGCAACACCGCACGCAAGCACGCCGGCCCAGATCGCTACGCAAGCGACGCGCGAGCGCACCGGCTGCAGCGTATAGGCGCGCTGCGTGAGAGTGCCCGCGTCGCGGGCCAAACGAAGATCAACCATGGGGTGTGGCGCCGAACAGCGCAAGGTAGGCAGTCGGATCGACCGGGGCGCCGTTCACCAGTACTTCGAAGTGCAGATGCGGTCCGGTTGAGCGGCCAGTGGTGCCGATATCGGCGACGTGCTGGCGCGGCAGCACCAGATCGCCTTCACGGACGAGGATGCGCGACGCGTGACCGTAGCGCGTGATGAGACCGTTGCCGTGATCGATCTCCACGGCATTGCCGTAGCCGCCCTTCGGGCCGGCAAAGATCACACGGCCGCCGGCTGCGGCAAGAATCGGCGTACCGCTCGGTGCGACGAGATCGACGCCAGGATGAAAACTGAGCTTATGCGTAAACGGATCGATACGGTTGCCGAACGGCGAGCCGAAGCGGGCGCCATCGGCTGGCATCCGGCCAGGAAACGCGCCGAACGCGACCTCGTGCACATCCGTCTCGTGTTCGAGCGCGGAGAGCGTCGCACGCATGCAATCGAGTTGCTGCTGGGTCGAAGCCGCGTCGCCGCGCGACGGCCGCGTGGCGATTTCGACGCAGCGCCGCGGCGGCAGCGACGGTCCGCCCTCGCCGTCCGCATCCGAAGTGTCCTGATCGGATGGATTGGCCGGCGCGCGCGGTGGCGCTTTCGGCGTATTCAGGCGGGCCTCGAAATCGCGCAGCGCGCCGACCTGCGTCGTCAGGCGTTCGAGCCGCGGCTCGAACTGCGCCATCGAGGCGTTGAGCTTGCCGAGCTGATCGATCGCATAGTCGTGCTCGACGCGGCTTGCCGCCGGCGCGCCCCGACCCGTTGCATCGTGAGAGGGTAAATGGATGCCAATCGCCACCCCTGCGGCGAGCGACAGAACTGAAACTCCCACGACCACTGCAATAGCGACACCAAGCGCCGCGCGCCGCGTAACGAAGCGGACCTCGCCGCTACTCAGCCGACTGCCAGCACCGAGAATGGAAGACATTAGCGGCTCTCCGCTGGCGGCGCGCATTGCCATGCGGACTCGCAAGAGAGCTGGCAAGCGCGGCGCGCAGACAGGGTGGAGAAGACAACGACAGCGAAGGGGCTAACCGGCATGCAGCATGAGTCGGACGACAGCCGACATGGGATGAAAGACAAGGGCGCAAATTATCCCCTCTCATTGTCAAGCACCATCTCAAATTCGGATGCCGCAGCAATGAAGCAAGCGCAGATTTCGAATCCAGATTCCACAGGATGCCGAATCAGTTCATTTGTTCCAGCCTGCAAGTTTGCGCTCAGGCATCGACCAGTTGCCGCAATCGCTCGCGCAGATCTTCCGTGGCCCGCGTCATCGGCGCGCGCAGTTCGTCGCTGATCAGCCCTTGGGCTGCCAGCGCAGCCTTCACTGGACCGGGATTGGGCTCCGAGCAGAGTGCCCCGATCAACGGCGCGAGCGCGTGGAAAATCGGCCGGCCGTCTTCGAGCCGGCCGTCCGCTAGCGCGCGGTACAACGCCACAAAGCGCTCCGGATGCACATGCGCCGAAGCCGCAATCGCGCCGCTGCCACCGAGGCAAAGCGTATTGAACAGGTTCATGTCATCGCCAGCGAGCACCTGCAGGCGGCCGTCGAGAATCAGCGCGAGCGTCGTGTCGAGCGAACCGGCGCAGTCCTTGACCGCCTGAATTCGCGGATGCCCGGCCAGTGTCAGCAACGTCGCCAGTTCGAGGCGCACACCGGTGCGATACGGAATGTCATAGACGACCACCGGCTTGACGCTGAGATCGGCCAAACCGGTGAAATGCTCGATCAGCCCGGCCTGCGAAGGCCGGATGTAGTACGGCGCCGAGATCAGTACGCCCGCGACCGGCAGATCGTTCAACTGCGTGATGCGCGAGCGCAGGCTCGCGGTGTGATTGCCTGCCACGCCGGCCAGCACCGGCAGCGTACCGGCTTGCGCAAGGATGGTCGCCAGCACCGCATCCTGCTCGGCGGTCTCAAGCGCCGCCGGCTCGCCGGTGGTGCCGAGCGCGACCAGCCCTGCTACGCCTGCCTCAGCGTAGAAGCGCACTAATCGCCGCAGCGCGGCGTGATCGACGGCGCCGTCGGCGAACGGCGTAATGACAGGAACCCAGATACCCGAAAAGATAGACATGACTTAACCTCGAACGCGACCGTATCGATTCCGTTCAGCGTGGCGAGGGGGTCAAAAGCGGGGAAATAAGACGCGGGCCCTGATGACTGTTCATCGCACATCTGACGGAACAGCAGGCTCCGGTCAGATGAGCAGCTGTTTTTTGGCTTTGGCGCTAGCGGCCGCGCAGGCAGACGCCACGCTCGCGAGCGCGAGGCGGGTTGCGGTTGAGCGGAGCATGTGGCCGGTTTCCATGTGCGGCAGTGTAACACTGGAGTCAAAATTTCTTGACTTCTCGTGCCGCCGTTCTAATATACGCACCGCGTACATTAATCGTAGATTAATCCGACCCAAAGGTGACCAGCATGAGCGTCCCGCAACAAGCCTTCCTCCGCGACGCCATGCGCCGCATGAACATGACCCGCGACACCTTCGCGAGCCGCATCGGCGTGTCGCGCCGGGCTTTGGACACGTGGCTGCTGCCGGACGATTCGCAGGAATCGCGGGCCATGCCCGAGATCGTCGAGCGTTTCGTGTCGGAAATCGTCGTGCACGGCGAGCCCGGTGAAAACTATACGCAAAGCGTAGACTCACAATCGCTCGCCAGTCAGATGCTGTTCGAAGGCAAGCCGCAACTGCTGTCGGTCGATCAGTTCTCGCGCGACTCGGTCGAGGCCCTCTTCCGGGTCGCGGACATCATGCAGCCCATCGCCCGGCGCCGCAAAATCTCGCGCGTGCTGGAAGGCGCGGTGCTCGGCAACCTGTTCTTCGAAGCCAGCACCCGGACCCGCGTGAGCTTCGGTGCGGCGTTCTGCCGGCTCGGTGGTTCCGTCTGCGACACCACGGGTTTTACGTTCTCTTCGATGGCCAAGGGCGAGTCGATCTACGACACGAGCCGCGTGATGAGCGGCTATGTCGACGCGCTGGTGATCCGCCATCCCGAGCAAGGCTCCGTGGCCGAATTCGCGCGCGCCACCAATGTGCCGGTGATCAACGGCGGCGACGGCCCCGGCGAACATCCGAGCCAGGCACTGCTCGACCTCTACACGATCCAGCGCGAGTTCTCGCGCCTGGGCAAGATTGTCGACGGCTCGCATATCGCGCTGGTCGGCGACCTCAAATACGGGCGCACCGTGCATTCGCTCGTCAAGCTGCTGGCGCTGTATCGCGGCATCAAGTTCACGCTGATCTCGCCGCCGTCACTGGAAATGCCGAGCTATATCGTCGAGCAGATCTCGCGCAACGACCATGTGATCGAGCAAACTCACGACCTGAACGCGGGCCTGCGCGGCGCCGATGTAGTGTACGCCACGCGCATCCAGAAAGAGCGGTTTGCCGACGAGTCATTCGAAGGCTACACGCCGGACTTCCAGATCAATCAGGCGCTGGTGGACAGCGTGTGCGGACTCGATACGCTGATCATGCACCCGCTGCCGCGCGACAGCCGCCCTGGTGCGAACGACCTGAGCACCGATCTGAACCACGATTCGCGTCTGGCAATTTTCCGCCAGACCGACAATGGCATTCCGGTGCGGATGGCGATTTTCGCGGTGCTGCTGGGCGTCGAGAAGCTTGTCCAGCACTCGATGCGCGACGCCGCATGGCGGCCGCCGGTGTATCTTGGCCCGGACGATGCGGTGTTTCACGGCATCGATTGATGCTACGCCCGACACCGGCAACGCAGTGGACGAAGCGCCCAGCGCGTCCTAGAGCACCTTCCCGGACTGCGCGTACGGGACGAATTGCACTTCGGGCATCGGTCTGCCGAACAGATAACCCTGCGCCCTGTGGCAAGCCAGCGAGGCAAGCACATCGGCCTGCTGCTGCGTTTCCACGCCTTCAGCGACTACGTCCAGCCCAAGCGACTCCGCCATCGAAATCATCGCTTTGACGAGCGCGAGATTCTTGCCGCGCGCGTCGATGTCGCGCACAAACGAGCGGTCGATCTTGAGCGTACTGATGGGGAAGTGCCCGAGATAACTGATGGCCGAGTAGCCCGTGCCGAAACCGTCGATCGCGATCGCCACACCCATTTCGTTCAGCTCGTCGAGCGTGCGACCTACGTTCTGATCGTTTTCCAGCAGCAGGCTTTCGGTGATTTCCAGCGTCAGCCACTGCGGCGCGCAGCCACTCGCCGCCAGCGCCGCCTGAACGCTGCGCGCAAGGTCGTTCATGACGAACTGCCGCCCCGATACGTTGACGGAGATGCGCATCGGCACGGCACGTCCGGCGTTCCAGCGGACCACCGCCTCACAGGCTGCGGCGAGCACCCAGTCGCCGATCTCGACTATCGTGCCGTTATCTTCGGCAACCTTGATAAAAATGTCTGGCGTCAACAGGCCTCGCACTGGATGATTCCAGCGCAGCAGCGCTTCGGCGCCGACGAGGCCCGCGCCGCCCAGATCGACGATAGGCTGGTACAGCAGCACCAGCTCGCCCGCATGGGCCGCGCCGTGCAGCGCCGTGCCCAGTTCCATACGTTCGACGGCCGCTCGCGTCGTCGCAGGATCGTGGAAACAGAACTGGTTACCGCCGATCCGCTTGGCGGCATACATGGCGGAATCGGCGTAGCGCAGCAGCGTCGCGGCGTCGCTGCCGTCACGCGGATAGCGGCTGATGCCGATGCTGGCCGTCATGAAGACCTCGCTGCCGTCGATCACAACCGGTTCCGCCAGGGCCATCAAGATCCTGCTCGCGATGATGGCCAGGTCCAGATCATCGTCGTGCACCGGCGCGAGGATTGCGAACTCATCGCCGCCCAGCCGCACCACCGCGTCGTCGCCGCGCTTACCTTGCAGGAGACGCATCGACACCGCGCGCAGCAACTGGTCGCCACATGCGTGTCCGAGCACATCGTTGACCTCCTTGAAGCTGTCGAGGTCCAGCACCAGCAGACCGATCTGCCGCCTGCCGGCGTCGGCGTACGCCAGTGCCGCCGGCAGGCGATCTTTCAACCATGCGCGATTGGGCAGATCGGTCAGCGGATCGAAGAATGCCAGTTGCCGGACCTTTTCCCGGTAGTGGACGATATCGGTGATATCGCGCCCCACTGCCAGCACCGTTTCCGACCGTCCTCCCTCTCCGGGCTCCGGAACGAACCTGACCGCCGCCCATCTGACATCGCCGTCTGGCCCGTCATACTGGAACTCCGATTCGCGGGCAGACGTGGCCCGCAGCGTCACGCGAATGCAGTCTTCGTAGTCGAGTTGTCCGGCCGGCGTGCCGACCTCCGCTGCCAGCGCCAGGCGAAAGCCACCGCCGCCAGGAATCTGCCGCATCGCGGGGTTGGCGTAGACGACCTCACACCGCCGGTTGTAGCGGGCAATGAAATCGGGCGAGTGCTCGATCAGCGTTCTGAAAAGTTGCTCGTGCTCATGCCCGGTCCGCCGGCGCGCGCCTGAAGGTCTGCGCGGTCGTCCGAGCCACTTGTGCACCCGGGCGTCGCAGCGAGTCCTGAAGTCGGCAAGCTGGACGAGGAGCGCGCCCATCCGTGAGCCTGCGTTCGTCGCCATGATGTGTCTGGTCCCTTAAGGGCACGGGCATGCTGCCCGTGCAGCGTGTGTGGCCTGCCATGACTATGTATACGGTGGAACGCGGGTGCGCCTGAATAGGCAGGGAAGACGATATGACGTCAAGTTTTGCTGATTATTATGTCAGGTAATCCTTAGCAAACTTGGCTTGGCAATAATGCTCAGGTGGTGGGCAAAAAATCACGCGGCGGTTCGCCCGGGATCGACACCCGGGGGCGTTCTCGGGGGGGAGTACTGGGCCAGCGCTACGCCCACGCCTCGTGCATTTGCGTATGCTCCGTGCTGACCGGTATGCGCGGCGTCTTGATGCGGTTCGAGCGTGCGTCATGAGCCTCGCTGCCCTTACCTGTCTCACCGCAGGGCACGAAAATATAGCCGCGGCCGCGCACGGTCTGAATGTATTGCGGACTCCCAACGTCTGGCTCGATGACCGAACGCAGGCGGAACACCAGTACGTCAAGACCACGCTCCGTCTGCCCGGTGTCGCGCATGCCAAGCAGGGCGATCAGGCTCGGGCGCGACATGATCTTCAGCGGATTCACGGCGAAGACCTTGAGCAAGGCGAATTCGCTCGACCGCAAGTCGACCTCTTCGTCGTCCTTGATCAGGCGCCGCGTCGCGAAGTCGATCTGCCAGTCGCCGAACGAGTAGCGCTCGCGGATTTCAGGCGCGGCATACACCACCGACGCCCGGCGGCGCACCACCGTACGCAGACGCACCGTCAGCTCACGAATGTCGAACGGCTCCACCAGGTAATCGTCCGCGCCCAGCTCGAAGGCAATGATCTTGTCGATCACGTCCGCTGACTTGCTGATCATGACGACCGGCATGTCGTAGCCGGCGGCGCGCAAACGCCGCAGCGCCGCGTGGGACTCGGAGACAGGCAACTCGGCGCGCATCACGACGGCGGTCGGCAATTCCTGCTCGACGCGGCGAACCAGGAAGGTCGCGTTGTATAGCACCGACATTTCGATCTGTTCACGGTGAAAATGGGCACGCAGTTCATCGCGTACCGCCTGGTCTGGCTCAACAACAAGAAGCCGCATGTTCATGACGTTCGAACACCTCTAGACTGCTGTGAAGAATAATCCGGTGACCTCCGCTTCGGCCTCGCAGCAGGGCCTGGCGGTCAGAGCGGCCACCGGAGCAACCATGACGCCATAGTAGGGACCAAATGCGCACCCAAAATGGGGAAACCAAGGAGAAACTGTGAAGAACACCCGACATGGGCTTTGACGGGTGCCCGCAGATGCGAAAATCGGGCAACATACGCCGCTTCCAATGGGTAGACGCGCTGCGGCAAAACCCGGCGCTCACCCGGGACAGGCGGCCACGCAAAGGCGTGGCGGCAGGGAATCCAAATGAAAATAGGCATCACGTCCAAGCTGTTTCTGGCTATCGCCACCTCATGCATTGCGATTGCAGTCGCGATGGGCGCGGCCATGCGCGTGAGCTTTGAAAACGGCTTTTTCGATTACGTCGGCCAGCGCAACACCAGTAGTGCCAACCAGCTGGAAAAGGCTCTCGAAGACGCGTATGCCCAGCACGGCAGCTGGGACTTTCTGGCCAACGACCGCTCCGCGTGGATGAAGTTTGTCGAGAATTCGAGCGTCGGCACGTCGAGGTCGGCGCCATGGGGATCGGGAAATCCCGATGGTCCGGGTGGGCCTGGAGGTCCAGGCGGTCCCGGAGGCCCGGGCGGCCCGGGCGACGACATGGGCCCGCCAGGTGAGCCTCCCGGCCCGCCACCGGATATGCCCGACCAGGCAGGTCGCAACAGTGGCCCGGGGGCGCCAGAAGGACCTCAGTTCGCCAGCCCTGCGCCGAACGCCGCTGTCGCGAACCGGCCCGAAGGGTCCGCCGCGACCTCGCCAGCCTCGGCATCGGCCAACTCGACGCAGCAGGCCTTCCGCAGACCCGGACCACTTCCTCCCCGCGCGCTGTACGACGTGAACAAGCGTCGCATTGTGAGCAACGGGCCGTTGCCGCCTCCAGGCTCATCGCTTGAACCGTTGAAGGTTTCGGGTCAGGTGGTCGGCTGGCTTTCGATCCAGGCGCCCGAGAACATCTTCTATTCAGCGGACCGCCAGTTCCAGGTCCGGCAGTTACGGGCGACGTGGATCATCGTGGCGTTGGCAGCAGTGCTGGCCGCAGGCGTGGCGATGGTACTGGCGAGAATCTTCCTCGCACCGATCCGGCGCCTCGTCGAGGCGACCCACCGGCTCGCCAGCGGTGACTACGCGACCCGCGTCCCGGAAGGCAGCGGCGACGAATTCAACCAATTGGCCAAGGACTTCAACCAGCTCGCCGTATCGCTGCAAACGGCGGAGACCTCGCGCCGCAATTTCATCGCCGACATCTCGCACGAATTGCGCACCCCGCTCGCCGTGCTACGGGGTGAACTCGAAGCGCTTGAGGACGGCGTGCGCCATCCCGACCGCGCTTCGCTGTCGTCGCTACAGACCGAGGTGGCCATGCTGAGCCAGCTGATCGACGACCTGTACGAATTGTCGCTCGCCGACATCGGTGCGTTGTCGTTCGAAAAGGTGCCGGTGGATGCCGCAGGCATCGTCGAGGCCGCCACGGACGCGTTCGAAGAACGGCTCAACACGCGCAATCTTGCGCTCGAAACAGACATCGTCGATCAGCCCGCGGTGATCGTGGGTGACCCGTATCGCCTCACGCAATTGCTGAAGAACCTGCTGGAAAACGCCCTGCGCTACACCGATCCTGGCGGCAAGGTGTGCGTTAGCGTATCGATGCACGAGCAGCAATTGCATATCGATGTTCAGGACTCTTACCCAGGCGTGCCCGAGCCTTTGTTGCCGCACCTGTTCGAGCGCCTGTTCCGCGTGGATGTCTCACGCAGCAGACAAAGCGGCGGCGCGGGTCTGGGACTCGCCTTGTGCCGCCATATCGCCGAGGCGCACGAAGGCACCATCGAGGCCGCACGCTCGCCGCTCGGCGGTCTCTGGATCAAATTGCGCTTTCCGCTTCAGCCCTCTCACCATGACTGATACGCTCACTACCATTCCAATCCTGATCGTCGAGGACGAGCCGAAGCTCGCAGCGCTGCTTTCAGATTATCTGCAAGCGGAGGGCTACAGCACGACGATCATCGCCGACGGCCTGCAGGTGATTCCATTCGTGCGCGCGCAACCGCAGGCGCTGATTCTTCTCGACCTGATGCTGCCCGGACGCGGTGGACTCGAAATATGCCGCGAGTTGCGCAGCTTCTCGGCAATGCCGGTGATCATCCTGACCGCACGTGTGGATGAGATCGACCGCCTGCTCGGCCTTGAGCTCGGCGCGGACGACTACGTCTGCAAGCCGTTCAGTCCACGCGAAGTCGTTGCGCGCGTGAAGGCCATCTTGCGGCGCGCTGGCAAACTGGCAACCACGACGGCCACAGCGACGCAGCCCGAAACTGCGCCGAAGCCGCCGCTGCTGGTAGATGTCGACCGGCACGTTGCGCTGCTCGACGACAAGGATCTGCAACTCACGCCCATCGAGCTCCGACTGCTGGCGTTGCTGCAATCGACGCCCGGCCGGATCTACCGGCGCGATCATCTGCTGCGGCAGCTCTACGACGACCACCGCGTCGTCACCGACCGCACCGTCGATACTCACGTCAAGAATCTGCGCCGCAAGCTGCAGGTCGTCCGTCCGGGGCAGGACATGATCCGCTCGATCTATGGGGTGGGCTATCGGCTGGATCCCGATCTGGAGACTGACTCCAACGAAACGCCATCTACCGGTTTGTCGTAACGCCGCGCTGCGCCGCGCCGCGCCGCTCCGCGTTACGCAAGACAACGCAGCGAGCGCGTACGCAAAACTCGAGGCTTCAAAAAAAGACCCGGTATTTTCCGGGTCTTTTGCATTATGCGAAGCGAGACGGCGCAGACCTTAGAACCGGTGACGAATACCGATCGTGGCCGCCACCTGGCTATCCGTCGACGAGGTGCTCAGTCCATTGATATCCGCCGTGATACCCGACTC
>NZ_JAMFSB010000255.1 GCF_026225065.1 Paraburkholderia sp.
CCGCCCGCAAGGTGTCGGGCTGGCGCGGCCGTGCGGCGTTGCGCTGGGTGCTGGCGTCGTTCGTGGCGCTGTTGCTGGCGTACGTCGGCAGCCGTTTCGTTTTCCAGGTGCTGTTGCACCGTCCTGTAGTGTGAGTGGTTCATGCGACAAATTTTTCTGCTGATCCTGATGTTCGTCATCGGCCAATGGCTGGTGAAAGCCTTGCGTCGTTCCGACGCGCAAAACGCGCAGCGTAGCGGTGCGCCTGGTGGTCCCGCAGCCGGCGGGTCTGCAGGCGGCCGTGCTGCCGGCAACGGCGCAGGGACAAGCGCGGGCGCAGGTGCGCAAGCCCGCGCGTCGAAACCCCTGCAACTGCCTGAGCCGATGATCCGTTGTGTCGAGTGCGGCGTGCACGCGCCGGCGAGCGATTCGATTGTCGTCGCGGGCGAACCGTTCTGCTGCACCGCTCACGCGCAACGTCGCGCTGCGCGACCGACGGGCCGCGACGCCCGATGAGCGATGGCTTTACCGTCGACGCCGATGGCTGGGTGACGGGCGCGCGCAAGCTGCCGTCGCCGAACTTCGAGGCACGTCCCGCAGGCGCCGTGCCGAGCCTGATCGTCGTGCACAACATGAGCTTGCCGCCCGGCGAGTTCGGCGGCACGGCGATTGAGGATCTGTTCCTGAACCGTCTCGATTGCGATGTGCATCCGTACTACGATACCCATCTGCGTGGCGTTCGGGTGTCCGCGCATTTCGTGATCCATCGCGACGGCGCGCTCGAACAATACGTCTCGTGCGAGCAGCGTGCGTGGCATGCTGGGGCGTCGAATTTTTTCGGCCGCGAGCGCTGCAACGATTTCTCGATCGGCATCGAACTGGAAGGCAGCGACGCAACCGCATTCGAAGCGGCGCAATACGAGACGCTGGGTACGCTTGTGAAGGCGCTGACGCTCCGCTATCCGGTCGAATCGCTCGCCGGTCACTCGGATATTGCACCTGGCCGCAAGACCGATCCTGGGCCACATTTCGAGTGGTCTCGCCTGCAGCGCGACACACAACTCGCAGATCAGTACTTCCCCTATCTAAAGTTTTCCAAAACGCTGTAGCGACCCTCAGTCCCCATTTGCGAGATACGTGGAGAACAAGGCCCAGCCTCGTTCTCCGGCAAGTGCCGTCGCGCCGGACGATGCCAAAAGTCAAGGCCGTAAGCTCAAATAAATCAGTTTGACGTGTCTTAAAAGTCCACTATACTTAGTGTCAGAAGCTTGGTTTTGCACTATATCTTGTGTGTCCTGTGCATAACCATGTGAATAACTGGGTGCATAAGTTATGCGGCGTCCACTCTGCGAGCACGGCGCCGCAAGCATTCCAGACACCAAAAAATATTCCTGCGATGCAGCCGGAGAGACCACCGGCCGCATCCACAAAGAAGCATTCAGGAAAGGGGCTTAGCCAGTGATCGCGACACGGACAATGAAGACCATCAACAAATCGAATCTGGCTTCATTGCTGTCGCATCCCGCCACCCGGCTCAGCCGGTCTCTTTCCTGCACTTCATCGTTAGCGCTCACGGCGGCGCAGCGTTCGTATTAATCCGCGACTTCTCTTCGCACATTTCCAGGACCAGGAGCTTTGCACATGCAAACCACCGATAACGCGTCGACCCGGTACGAGGGCGCAACCACCGGCCAGAACTTCGGCGGCCAGGCGCCGGGTGCCCAGGCACTCGCGCCGCAAGCGACCTTCGCCGACTACAAGGTGATCCGCCGCAACGGCAGCGTGGTGTCGTTCGAGCCGTCGAAGATCGCCATCGCCGTGACGAAGGCCTTTCTGGCCGTCAACGGTGGTCAGGGCGCGGCGTCGGCACGCGTACGCGAACTGGTCGAGCAACTCACGCAAAGCGTGGTGCGCGCGCTGCTGCGCAGCCGCCCGAATGGCGGCACCTTCCATATTGAAGATATCCAGGACCAGGTCGAACTCGCGCTGATGCGCGGCGGCGAGCACAACGTCGCTCGTGCGTACGTGCTGTATCGAGAGAAGCGCACTCAGGAGCGCGGCCATGACGCGGTTGAAGCGCCGAACGGCTCGCTTGGCCTGACCGTCACCGACGGCGGCGTGTCGCATCCGCTGGATATGGTGGCGCTGCGCGGCATCATCGAATCGGCCTGTGCAAACCTGGGCGACGCGGTGAGCGGCGAGCCGATCGTCACGGAAACGGTGAAGAACCTGTACGACGGCGTGCCGATGAGCCAGGTCTACGACTCGGCCATCCTCGCTGCGCGCACGATGATCGAGAAGGACCCGGCGTACAGCCAGGTCACCGCACGCATCCTGCTGCACACGATCCGCCGCGAGATCCTCGAAGAGGAAGTCACGCAGGCTGAAATGAACACGCGCTACGCGGAGTATTTCCCGACCTTCATCAAGCGCGGCGTGCAAGCCGAGCTGCTCGACGAGAAGCTGCAACAGTACGACCTGAAGCGCCTGGGCGCCGCGCTCGACGCCGACCGCGACCTGCAGTTCGGCTACCTCGGCCTGCAAACGCTGTACGACCGCTACTTCCTGCATCACGACGGCGTGCGCATCGAAAGGCCCCAGGCATTCTTTATGCGTGTGGCGATGGGCCTGGCGCTGAATGAGATCGACCGC
>NZ_JAMFSB010000256.1 GCF_026225065.1 Paraburkholderia sp.
CAGGCTGTCGATGCCCTCAAACACCTTCTGCGCACCGTCACCAAACAGCGCTGCATCGAAGGTTTCAGCCTGTGGAATCGTGTCGGTAATCGCACGCGGCTGCTCGAAAATTTCCTTCTGCATGAAGTGGCGATACGGACCCAGCTCGACCGCACCACCATACGCCGCCACCTGGCGCACTTCACGTTCAACATTGTTGCCATCGCGATCCGCAATCCGCACCTGTTCAAGCGTCAGTTCGCACACGTCACCTTCCTCGAGGAAGATGAAACGCTCGGTGCTGCCGGCGAGCGCCAGCGCATCGGAGGCGAGGAAATTCTCATTCTCGCCCAGCCCGACGACGAGCGGCGAACCCTGACGCGCGCCCACCACCGTATGCGGTTGATCCTTATGCAGCACGGCAATCGCATACGCGCCATGCAACTGCTTCACGGCAGAACGCACCGCGGCGAACAGGTCGCCCTGATACAGGCTATGCACCAGATGCGCGATCACTTCCGTATCGGTCTGCGAGACAAACTCGTAGCCCTTGCCGCGTAGCATTTCACGCAGCGCTTCGTAGTTCTCGATGATGCCGTTGTGAACCAGCGCCAGTGCGTTTTGCGAGAAGATCGGGTGAGCGTTGTCCGTGACCGGCGCGCCGTGCGTGGCCCAGCGTGTGTGCGCAATCCCCGTGATGCCTTCAAGGTGGGTCTCGCGCACCTGATCGTCGAGATCCGCCACCCGGGCGACGCTACGCGCGCGCAGCGGCTCACCGTTGGCCAGCACGGCAACGCCGCACGAGTCGTAGCCGCGATATTCGAGGCGACGCAATCCTTCGATCAGGACGGGGACGATATTACGTTGCGCAACCGCGCCGACAATGCCGCACATAGATTCTGAGTCCTTTGCAGGGGTTCGGTTTCAAGGCGTGCACCGCACGCACGCCGGGTGAGCTTCAGCTTTTCTTTTTGGTCGGGCGCACGAAGCCCGTCTTGCTCGTCTGGGTCTTGTCGTTCAGCACCAGCACATTATCCCCGACGTCCTTCCAGATCGTCGTGCCCGCGGCAATCGTCACGCCGCGCCCGACGCGCACCGGCGCGACAAACTGCGTATCCGAGCCGACAAACACATCGTCTTCGATAATCGTGCGGTGCTTGTTCGCACCGTCGTAATTGCAGGTGATGGTGCCCGCACCGATGTTCACCCGCGCGCCTATATCCGCGTCGCCGATATAGGTCAGATGACCCGCCTTCGAGCCATGGCCGATCACGGCATTCTTCACTTCGACGAAGTTGCCCACATGTGACTCGTCCTGCAGCATGGCCCCCGGCCGCAACCGGGCATACGGTCCAAGCCCCACGTTCGCGCCGATTTTGGCGCCTTCGATATGCGTAAACGCTTCGACGTGGCTACCCGCACCGATTGTGGCATCGCGGATCACGCAGTTCGGTCCGATCGTCACGTTGTCCGCGAGCGTCACATGCCCTTCGAACACGCAGTTCACGTCGATCGACACGTCGCGGCCGCATTCGAGCGTGCCGCGCACGTCGATACGCGCCGGGTCAGCCAGCGTCACGCCCGCGACCAGCAGTGTTTCGGCAACGTTGTGCTGGTGAATCCGTTCCAGCTCGGCCAACTGCTGCTTGCTGTTGACGCCGAGCGTTTCCCACTCTTCATCCGGCTGGGCCGTCACAACCTCGAAACCGGCTTCGGTTGCGCGCTCGACGACATCGGTGAGGTAGTACTCGCCCTGCGCGTTGTCGTTCTTCAGCGCGGCGAGCCACATGCCGAGCTGGGCGGTCGGCGTCACGACAATGCCCGTGTTGATTTCGGCGATACGCAGCTGTTCCGGCGTCGCATCCTTCTGCTCGACAATCCGCACCACACAGCCGGTCTGGTCGCGCACGATACGCCCGTACCCCGTGGGATCGTCCAGCGTCACCGTGAGGACGCCGTAGCAGCCCTCGGCGGCGCTGTCGACGAGGCGCTTGAGCGTGCTCGTCCGGGTGAGCGGCACGTCGCCATACAGCACCAGCGTCGGCACCGCGGGATCGAGCAGCGGCAAGGCCTGCTTCACGGCGTGCCCCGTGCCGAGTTGCTGCTCCTGGACGACGAACAGCACGTCGGGCGCAGCCACCGCTGCACGCACAGCATCGCCGCCATGGCCGATCACCACGACGAGGCGGTTGGGCTCAAGCGTACGAGCAGTGTCGATGACGTGGGACAGAAGCGGCCGGCCGGCCAGGGGATGCAGCACCTTGGGCAGCGCGGAACGCATGCGCTTACCGGTGCCTGCCGCCAAAATCACGATGTTCATGGCGTCGGCGAGGGGACGAGTTTGGAGCCGGTAATTCTAGCACGCAGCCCATGACAGAAACGCTGCGTGGCGGATTTACTGAAGAGGTTCGCAATCCCGGAAGCACGGGGCTTCCGGGGCGTTCAGAGCAACTTCAAAACAATCCGTACTGCTTCACAGATCGTCGAACTGCACGATCGAAATTGGCTTCGATCCGTTGAGCGTCGTACCCTCGACGGAATCGGTCGAGCACGGCTCTTCGTCGAAAGCGATATCGCCTTGCGGATCGGCTTCGCCCGTTGCGCGCAGGCCGGCGAACGGGAACAGCTTGTGATCCATCAGATGCGATGGCACGACATTCGACAATGCATTGAACATATTCTCGACGCGGCCCGGGAAGCGCTTCTCCCAATCGCGGATCAGCGCCTTCATTTCCGCGCGCTTCAGGTTGGGCTGGCTGCCGCACAGATTGCATGGAATGATCGGAAATTCGCGCAACTCCGCGTATTTCTCCAGATCGGTCTCCTTCACATAGGCGAGCGGCCGGATCACGATGTTCTTGCCGTCATCCGATTGCAGCTTCGGCGGCATGCCCTTCAGCTTGCCGCCGTAGAACAGGTTCAGGAGCAGCGTCTGCAGGATGTCGTCGCGATGGTGGCCGAGCGCGATCTTGGTGGCGCCCAGCTCACCGGCCACGCGGTACAGGATGCCGCGACGCAGCCGCGAACACAGCGAGCAGGTGGTCTTGCCTTCCGGCACCAGCCGCTTGACGATGCTGTAGGTGTCCTGATTCTCGATATGGAACGGGATATCCAGTTGCTTCAGGTATTCGGGCAACACGTGTTCCGGGAAACCCGGCTGCTTCTGGTCCAGATTCACCGCGACGATGTCGAAGTGGATCGGCGCCCGTTCGCGCAGGCGCATCAACACGTCCAGCATCGCGTAGCTGTCTTTGCCGCCCGACAGGCAGACCATCACCTTGTCGCCTTCCTCGATCATGTTGAAATCGCCGATCGCCTGACCGACGAGGCGCGCGAGCCGCTTGAAGAGCTTGTTGTTCTCGTAAGCCTCTTTCTGCTCGCGGCGCGTGAGCACGGGCTTGTCGGGCCGCTCAGCAGTCGCCGCGGCGCTCGACGTTTGAGCCGGCGCGGCCTCGCGCGTCATCTCGGCGCTCAGGATCTCAGGAGCGTTCATGACTCAATCCTCTTTGATGCGGAAGACTTCGATGCCGACGGCATCGCAGTCCGGATACACATCCGGCTTTTCGGTGGACACGCGGGCCGCGCGCACCTGCGGATGGGCCAGCAGCGCGGTCAGCAGGTCGTCGCAGAGCGTTTCCTGCAGGTGAATGTGACCGCGTTCGACGCGGCGCGCGATGGTAGCGCGCATAAAGTCGTAGTCGACGACTTCGCGCAGCTTGTCTTCGACGGGAGTCGACAGCGCGAGCGGCACGTACAGTTCGACGTTGATCACGACGCGTTGCTCGCCGCGCTTTTCGAAGTCGTGCACGCCGATGTTGATGTGCACCTCGTAGTTGCGCAGAAAAAGCCGGCGGCAATCGGCTAGCCGGGGATGCGAAAGAGCGGCAAACATGGTCGTTCCAGTCAAAAAAGGCGTGCGGGCACGCAAGGGGGCGCTTCAACGCACCACGGCCCTTAATTAAAATTTAAGGGCCGTGCGCATTCAGACGCCCGTCAAAAACATCACGTCACGCGGGGACGGCACGAGGTGCTGACCGCCGTCGACAACCAGCGTCGTCCCGGTCACACCCGCCGCCTCGGCCAGATACAGCGCGGCGGCGACGATATCCTCGGGCCGCGACGCACGGCCGAGCGGGGTGACTCGGTGAGCTTCGGCAAAACCTTCCGGCGTCTGGTCGGCGGACCGCAGCGTCAGACCGGGCGCGAGGCCTACCACGCGCAGTTTCGGCGCCAGCGCCTGGGCGAGCGCAACGGTGGCTGTCTGCAACGCGGCCTTGGACAGCGTATAGGACAGGTAATCCGGATTCATGTTGTACAGCTTCTGGTCCAGCACGTTGATGACGACCGCGCGCTGCGCCTCGTCGCTGCGGGCAGCTTCGGGTGTGGCCTCATATAGCATACGCGCCAGCACGAGCGGCGCGCCTACATTCGCGGCCATATGGCTCAGCAGATGTTCATAGCCGACGCTCTGGGCGGTATCTTCGTCGAACTGGGACGCATTGTTGACGATACACACCGGGCGCCCCAACGCCGCCGTACAGTCCGGCACGAGCCGGACGACCTGCGCCTCGACGGTCAGATCCGCCTGCAGCGCGACCGCCCGACGACCGAGCGCAACGATTTCGGCGACCACCTCGTCGGCTTCCGGCTTCGACTTCCCGTAGTGGACAGCGACGTCCCAGCCCCGCCGGGCAAAGCCCAGCGCCAGTTCGCAGCCGATCCGCCGGGCAGCGCCGGTGATCAGGACGACGCGCGGAACGGCGGTCGGACGGCCGAGGACGGCGGAAGTGTCGGAAGGGACGGTCATTTACAATACGGGGATGAATCCGATAGCTCACCAACCCGATAGTTTACCTGCTCCCGGCCCGAGCGCGCTTGCGCAGTCGGAAGCGCTGTCCGCGCAGATCCGCTCGGCGATCGCTGCAGCGGACGGCTGGCTGCCTTTCGACCGCTACATGGAGCAGGCGCTATACGCGCCGGGACTGGGCTACTACGGTGGCGGCTCGATCAAATTCGGCCGTCGTCCGGAGGATGGCAGCGACTTCGTGACGGCCCCGGAACTGTCGCCGTTGTTCGCCGCGACGCTGGCTCGACCGGTCGCCCAGGCGCTAGAGGCGAGCGGCACCCGCCACGTGATGGAATTCGGCGCCGGCACGGGCAAACTGGCCGCCGGCCTGCTGAACGCGCTGGAGCAACTGGGCGCCACCTTCAAGACATACTCGATCGTGGACCTCTCAGGCGAACTGCGCGAGCGGCAACGCGAAACGATCGAAGCGCGGGCGCCTGCACTGGCAGCGCGAGTACGCTGGCTGGATGCGTTGCCGGAGCAATTCGAAGGCGTCGTGATCGGCAACGAAGTGCTGGACGCGATGCCGGTGCGGCTCTTCGCTCATACCGATGGGGTGTGGCACGAACGCGGCGTGACGTTACGCGATGGTGAGTTCGCCTTCGCCGATCGGCCGGTTAGCGCACGGCAGGACCTGGAGTTTCTGACGAGCCTTGAAGTGGATGGCGATTACGTCACAGAGACGCACGACGCGGCACGAGCTTTCACGCGCACGATCTGCACGATGCTGACGCGGGGCGCGGCGTTGCTGATCGACTATGGTTTTCCGCGGCACGAGTACTACCATGGGCAGCGCGCGCAGGGTACGTTGATGTGCCACTACCGGCACCGGGCGCATGGCGATCCGTTTTTGTATCCGGGTTTGCAGGACATCACCGCGCACGTGGAGTTTACGGGCATTGCCGAGGCGGGCGTGGATACCGGGGCGGATTTGCTGGGGTATACGTCGCAGGCGCGGTTTCTTCTGAATACCGGGATTACTGAGGTATTGGGAGAGATTGATCCTGTGGATACGATGCGGTTTTTGCCTGCGGCGAATGCGGTGCAGAAGTTGTTGTCCGAGGCGGAGATGGGGGAATTGTTCAAGGTGATTGCGTTTTCGCGAGGGATCGAGGAGACACTCGATGCGTTTGCGAGTGGGGATCGGACGCACAGTCTTTGACCACGTTCGTGGTGAATTTCACTTCCGTTAGGGGCTCGCGATGATTCGGTGGTTGTTGACTATGTTTATCGCCGTGGCGATTTTGTCGTCCTCTTGGCCGTGGCTCAGGAAGATTGGGATTGGGCGGATGCCTGGGGATGTGACGCTCAGGATGTTTGGAAAGGAGTATCCGTTTCCGTTTATGTCTACTTTGTTGTTGACTATGGTTTTGTCTTTGGTTGTTAAGGTTTTGTAGTACGGGGGCTATTATTTGCCTGCGCGGCGCATGACTGGAAAACTGCGATGAACCAGTTCGCGATCCTCTACGAAGATCGCTTCACGAGGAATCATTTGTAGAATGCAATTCACGACCTGCCAGGCGGCGGGTCTTTATCTGCCTTGCACACAAAAATTCAGACACTCCC
>NZ_JAMFSB010000003.1 GCF_026225065.1 Paraburkholderia sp.
ACGCGTTCTATCAGAAGCGCAAAACCAACGGCACGCTATTCGGCCTGATGTTCGGCTCGGGGCTCGGCATTCCCGATGCCAGCACGATCACGCACGACCTCACGCAGCCGCAGAACTACTACGAGACAGAGATGGCCTCGTTTGGCACGGGCCTCGACTATCGTCTCTCCGAGAACTGGCACGCGAGCCTGAAGTACCGTTTCGCCAAGGAGAACCGCACCAACTCAGATAGCCTGTTGTACGTGACCGATGCCGCCGGCGACTATTCGAATACGCTGTATGCCGCGATGACGCGCTACTTCTACCAGAACGTCGACGCGATGGTGCAAGGCCAGTTCAATACCGGCAGCATCAGGCACGATGTTGTCATCGGCGCGGGTTTCCAGTCGCAGACGAGCGAGTACAGCAACAGCACAGGTTGGAACGAAGGCTATAGCCTCGGCACGGGCAATCTGTATAGCAGCAGCTTGCTGACGAATGCCGAGGTCGGGATTGGCGGAGATCTTTACCGGCAGTCGCGCACGACCCAGGCCGCGCTGTATGCAAGCGACACCGTGCAGTTCACCTCGCGCTTCTCCGCGCTGCTCGGCTTGCGCTATACGCAGTTCCGCGAGAACGTCTACGATCCAAGCAGTGCGGTGTCATCGCAATACAGCGCCAATCCGGTCACGCCGACCGTTGCGCTGATGTTCAAAACTGATCCGTACTCCACAATTTATGCGAGCTATGTCGAGTCGCTGGAGCAGGGCGGTTCGTCGTCGAACACCAACGTCAATTATCCCGCCACCTACGGTCCGCTGCGTAGCAAGCAGTATGAAGTCGGCTTCAAGACGGATCACAAGAAGTGGGGCGCCGACGTGGCGCTGTTCCGTGTCGATCAAGGCTACGACTACACCAACAGCGAGAACGTCTACGTACAGGACGGCATGAAACGCTACACCGGCGTCGACGCGAGCGGCTGGCTCGCGCTCACCAACGAATGGCGCGTGCTCGGCGGCGTGATGTGGCTCGACGCCAAGGCGGTCGATATCGACGACCCGAGTATCGAAGGCAAGCGCGTCTACGGCGCGCCGCGCTTCACGGCGACGGGCCGGATCGAATACAACCCGTCGTATCTGCGCCCGCTCACGCTCGCTTTCGGGGGCAAGTACGTCGGCAACATGGCCGTCGACGCAGCCAATACGCAGTTCGTGCCGTCATACGTCACGTACGACGTGAGCGGCAAGTACGAAACGCGGATCGACGGCAAGGACGTGACGTTCCGCGCGGGGATCAACAACCTGCTTAACCGCCGCTACTGGACCACGGCGTGGGGCTATTACGTTGCGCCGTCGCCGACGCGCACCGCCGTGGCCAGCGCCACGATGCAGTTCTAAATGCGGTGGCCGGCGTTTTGCAGCGCGTGGGCATGGTGACGCCCGCGCCATGGCAGCAAGGCGCCCGCATGCATCCGACGTTACGCCTATGAGACCGATACTTGTTCGCCTGCACCGCTGGTTCGGCATCGGCACAGCGCTGTTCCTGTTCGTCTCCGGTCTCACAGGCGCCATCATCGCGTGGAACCAGGAACTCGATGCGGCGTTGAACCCGGGGTTCTTCTACGCGCGATCCTCGGCGCCTGCCTTGTCGTCGCTTGAACTTGCGAATCGTGTCGAAGCCACCGACCTTCGCCTGCACGTGACCTATCTGCCGCTGGGCTTGGTGCCGGGCCGAACGCTGCTGATGCGTGTCGAGGGCCGGCCTGATCCTGCGACCAGGCAGCCTTATCCGCTGGGTTTCAATCAGATTGCGGTGGATCCCGCTACGGGGATCATCCAGGGCCGTCGCGACTGGGGTGCGTTGTCGCTAAAGCGGCTCAACCTGATGCCGTTCCTTTATCAGTTCCACTACACACTTTATTTACCCATCACCGGTGGCGGGATTGCCATTGGCGTCTGGCTGCTGGGGATTGTCGCCATTGTCTGGCTGTTCGACAGTGTAATTGCGTTGGTGCTGGCGTTTCCGAGCTTCAGGACATGGCGTAAGTCGCTTGCATTTCGCGTGCGCCGCGGCGGCTATCCGCTGGTGTTCGACTTGCATCGCTCCGGTGGCGTGTGGGTGTGGGGCCTGCTGGGCGTAATTGCGGTGACGTCGATTTCGATGAACCTCGAACGGCCCGTCATGCGTCCGGTGGTGTCGCTTTTTTCCACGCTGACCCCCGGACCGGAAAGTAATTCAGAGTTGCTCGCACCGCATCCGGCTAGCGCCACGCCCTTGAGCCGCGAACGTATTGTCGAACTCGCGAGCGCTGCCGGACACCGGATGAAGTTGAATGCCGAACCCGGTGCGACGTTTGAGATTGCCTCGCTCAACCTGTACGGAGTGGGATATTTCAAACCCGGCGGTGATTATGCGGATGGCAGTCTCGGCAATGCCTGGCTCTACTGGGACGCGAGGACTGGACAGAAAGTCGGAGGCTCAGTGCCGGGTCGTGGAACCGCTGGCGATATCTTCATGCAGGCGCAGTTCCCACTGCATTCAGGTCGCATCCTTGGGCTACCGGGCCGCATTCTGGTCAGCTTCATGGGCGTGATGGTGGCACTGCTGAGCGCGACCGGCCTTGTTATCTGGTTCAAGAAGCTCAAGGCTCGCCGCAGTGCTGCGCAGCGGGTGAAGACGAGCAAGCCAGCGATGCTGCGATAGCGCGTCCGGAAGGATAGCTTCGCTCATGCGCAGTGTGCGCGGTCCCACCGTGCTTCGCTGCTTCAAGCCCGGTACTTCACGGTCGCGCGCACGAATTCAACGAAGCGCGTCATCACCGGGTCGTCTCGCTCCGCCTGCCACGCGAGGCCGACCTGCCATTGCGCCGCCGCACCACGTAGCGGCAGCACGCGCGCGTCGCGCAGCAGGTATTGCGTGCGTGAGGGTAGAAAGGCCGCTCCGACTCCCGCCGCGACGGCCGCAAGAACCGTCTGGATGTCGTCGGCCTGCTGGGTCACGCGCGGCACGAAGCCATGCTCGCTGCACCAGCGGTCAATCTGCGCGGCGAGCCCCGGGCCGCGGCCGCGCGCAAGGCCAATAAACCCCTGTTCATTCAATTCCTCGAGATTGGCTGGGATGCGTTTCCAGCGCGCGTGTTGCGGCACCGCTAGCGCGAGCGCTTCGTCCAGCACCGCAAAGGCGTCGAGGCCGCTGTCTGCCGGCAAGCGCAGGAAGCCGACGTCGAGCTTGCCGGCGAGCAGCCGCCTGCCTTGCTCTGCGGACGAGAGATCGTTCAAGGTGACGCTCACCTTCGGACATTGCCCGCGGAATTCCGCAATCAGTTGCGGTGCGAGTGTCAGGGTCGAGAGTCCGAGGCCGACTCGCAAGTAGCCGCGCGTGCCGCTGCTCGACTCGCGCGCCCGGCTGTAAATTTCGTCGGCATCGCGCACGAGCGACTGAGCGTCAGGTAGAAATCCGGCGCCGAAGGTGGTGAGTTCTGCGCCGTGCCGGCCGCGCTCGAACAGCCGCGCGCCAAGGCTTTCTTCCAGCGCGACGATCTGTTTGCTAAGCGCCGGCTGGCTCACGCACAGGACCTCCGCGGCGTGGCCGAAGTGGCGCAGTTCGGCCACGGTGAGAAAGGCGCGCAGCAGTTTCAGTTCCATTCCATGAAGTAATCGAACGTATCGGAATATTCATTTTACTTATCGAATGCCCGGCGGTCCAATGGAGTTGTTCCGTCCTTCAGGTCGTGAGATGTCATCGTCGTCTATTCCCACGCTGCGCGTTGCTTCCATCCCATTGCGATCCCGTCGCGGAGAGCCTGCGCAGAACGTCGCGCGGATCGCGGGGTGGCTTGCGCTGGCGGCTCGCGACGAGATCGGCCTCGCCGTGTTTCCTGAGGCCTGTCTTGTGGGCTATGGCAGCCTCGCGAAGTTGCATCGCGATGAACTCGAAGCGCTCGCCGAACCGCTCGACGGGCCCATGATGGGCGCTGTGGCAGATGCCGTCGAGCGCACGGGGGTGGCTGCTGGCGTGGGTTTCATCGAGCGCTCGCTGGATGGCCGTTTGTTCAATAGTTATGCGGTGTGCCTGCCCGGTGGCGTACGTCATTGTCACCGCAAGCTACATGCATTCGAACATCGGCGCATTGTCAGCGGTGACCGTTTCACCGTCTTCGATACGGCGTGGGGTGTTCGCGTCGGAGTCCTGATTGGTGGGGATGCTTATCTGGTCGAGAACGTGCGTATGACGGCACTGATGGGTGCCACGCTACTCGTCGCGCCACATCGGAGCTACTCAGCGCAGCGCGGAGGTGGGCGCGTTCTGCAGCCGGTGTCGGCGGAACAATGGCGGAATCGCGAGGCGAAGGCGGGGGCTCCGGGGACACCGCTGACACCAGGGGCCTCGCGGGCCGCAGGTTCCGCGGTTGCTGATGGCCGCGCAGGTATGGCAGGTCTGGCAGGCGTGCGGGCACGGCGCGATGCGGAGGATTGGGTACATGCCTGGCTACCCGCGCGGGCAGCGGACAATGGCATCTTCGCCGTCTTCAGCGATGGGCTTGATCTCCGTAGCAACGAAGGAGCGCCCGGAGCCGGGATGATCGTCGATCCATGCGGCGGCATTCTGGCCGAGAGCACCCGCGTTGACGACGCCTCCGCGGAGGGCGTCATCGTCGCGGCCAGCGTCGATCCAGACCTGATTGCCACGAGCGCAGGGCAGCAATGGCTAAGGGCGCGTCGGCCGGATCTTTACGCGCCTTTGGGTCGTGCGGATCGTGACGCGGCCGTTTTCGAACCGCGTGGAGTTACTTCACGTGGCTCAATTGCCGTGAGTTTTGCGCAGGTAAGCCGTAGGTGAAACGCCGGCGAGGCCCACGTGACGCCCATGCCCGCATTGCCGCAACCCGACAACGATCAATCGTGGACGGCTTGCATCCGCTCGACAGCGGGCGCTGAATCCACCACCATATCAGCCTCATTCCCCCAACACAGACATACCCATGGCACTCAAAGCAGTCTTTTTCGATGTCGGCGAGACCTTGATCGACGAGACCCGCGATTGGGGCGAGTGGGCCGACTACCTGGGCGTCACCCGTCTGACATTGTTCGCCGCCTTGGGTGCCGTGATCAACCGCGGACAGCATCATCGAGAGGTGTTTCAGCTGATTCGTCCGGGCTGCGATTTCGCCGCGCTGAAAGCGCGGCGGCAGGCGGAGGGGAGAGCCTACGCACTTCAGGCGAAGGATTTGTATCCCGACGCCGTGCCTTGTCTAAGCGAGCTGAAGGCTCGCGGGGTGAGAGTGGGCATTGCGGGGAATCAGCCGGCTGCCATCGAAGACGCACTAGCTTCGCTCGGCGTGCCTGCTGACATCGTTGCATCGTCGCAAACGTGGGGCGTCGAGAAACCGTCACCCGCGTTTTTCGACAAAATCATCGAGGCGGCCGAAGGTATGGCGCCGCAGGAAATCGCCTATGTCGGCGACCGGTTGGATAACGATGTCATTCCCGCCATACGTGCTGGGATGATAGGCGTCTTCCTGCGCCGCGGACCGTGGGCGGTGATTCAATCGTCCGCGCAGACTGACCTCAACATCGAGCACGGTATTTCCAGCTTGAGCGAGTTGCCGGGCCTGCTCGCGCGGCTCCAGGAACATGTGCCCTGAGGCATCCTCAAAAACTGCGGCCGGGTCCCGTACTTGTCTATAATCTTCGTCGACTTCGACTCGGGACATCCAACCAGTGAAAACGACCATTGCCGTCGCTCTCCTTGCACTCGCCTTGACGGGCTGCGGGTCCGCCGCCGACAAAGAAGCGGCGCGCGACAACGACTTCGCCCATTCAGAACGCCGGCTCGATGCGGCGCA
>NZ_JAMFSB010000257.1 GCF_026225065.1 Paraburkholderia sp.
ACGGCCGTGGCGGATGTGAGTTTTTCGGTTGCGCGTGGCGAATGCGTCAGCGTGATCGGTCCGAATGGCGCCGGCAAATCGACGCTCTTCAATCTGCTGAGCGGCGCGGATGTTCCCGACGAAGGCGTGATCCGGTTCGACGGCGAAGATGTGACCGGCTTCGCGCCGGAGCGCTTCGCGGCTCGCGGCGTCGCCCGCACGTTCCAGCACGGCCGCGTATTCGGCAACCTGAGCGTGCTCGACAACGTGCTGATCGGCGCGCACGCGCGGCTCGAGTTGGCGCGTCGCGGGTTGCCGGGCGTGGGGGCGGTGGCGGAACTGTTGCGAGCGCTGTTTGCGCTGCCGAGCGTGCGTCGCGAACAGCAGCGGCTCGATGCCGAAGCACGCGCCATCCTCGCGCGTTTCGGCAGCCGCCTGATGCCACGTATCGATTCGCCGGCGCACAGCCTGTCGTATGCAAACCGGCGGCGAGTGGAGATTGCCCGCGCGTTGATGCTGCAACCTCGCATCCTGCTGCTCGACGAACCGACCGCCGGCATGAACGAGTCCGAGACCGCGGAAATGCTGGCGCTATTGCTGGAACTGAAAGGCGAGGGCACGACGATCCTGCTGATCGAACATAAGCTCGAACTCGTGATGACGCTGTCTGACCGTGTGATCGTGCTGGACGACGGCCGCAAGATTGCCTCGGGCGCGCCGGATGCGGTGCGCAATGATCCAGCGGTGATCGAGGCGTATCTCGGGCACCGGCAGGTCGGCCACGATGCTTCTTCGCAGCGTGCGGCGGTGGCGTGAATGTCGAGCGAACGTCTTGCAGACCGAAGCGTGCGAATCATCCAAACCATTCGAACCACGCGAACCGTGTAAACCGCACCATGGCAGAACCCTTACTGAAGCTTGACGGGATCGATACGTTCTACGGACAGAGCCAGGTGCACTTCGGTGTGACGCTGGAGGTGCCGCGGCACGAGATCGTCTGTCTGCTGGGCGGCAACGCGAGCGGCAAATCGACCGCGATGAAGGTGATCCTCGGTTTGCACAAACCGCGCGCCGGTACGGTACGATTCGAATCGCAGCCGCTCGACGGACTGTCGACCGCGCAGATCGTGCGGCGTGGTATCGCTTCGGTGCCGGAGGCGCGGCGCCTGTTTGGCGACATGACCGTGCGCGAGAACCTTTTGATGGGCGCGTTTACACGCCGCGACCGCAAGGCGATCGACGAAGATTACGAGCGTATGCTCGAACTGTTTCCGCGTGTGAAGGAGCGTCTGTCACAGCGCGCGGGTACGCTGTCCGGCGGCGAGCAGCAGATGCTGGCGATGGCGCGTGCATTGATGAGCCGGCCATCGCTCGTCTGCATGGACGAGCCGACGATGGGCTTGTCGCCGCTTTACGTCGACCGGGTGCTGGAGCTGATCCGCACCGTCAACGCGCAAGGGGTGACTTTCTTCATGGTGGAGCAGAACGCGAGCCTCGCGCTGCAGATCGCGCATCGCGGTTACGTGCTGCAGACGGGTCGTGTGGTGCTGTCCGGCGACGCGCAGTCGTTGCTTGGCGACGAGCGGATTCGCGACGCCTACCTTGGCGGTCCGCTCGCGGCGAACACGGCATCGTGAATCAACACCAGTCAATACTATTCAAAACCATCCAGCACCAAACCAGACCACTAGAGACCATCATGACGATTGGAAAGAAAACGCTTCGATTGCTGCTTGCGGCTTCGCTGCTAGCAGCCGGATCCGCCCACGCGCAGAGCGCCAGCACGCTACAGAAAATCAAGGAGAGCGGGACGGTCGTCCTAGGCGTGCGTCCGGCAGTGGTGCCGTTCTCGTACTTCGACGATCAGCAGAAGCCGCTCGGCTATTCGCAGGATGTCGCGTTGGCGATCGTCGACGGCATCAAGAAGAAACTGAATCTGCCGAATCTCACCGTGCGCACGATTGCGATCACGCCGCAGAACCGCATTCCGTTGTTGCAGAACGGCACGATCGATATCGAATGCACTACCACGACGAACAATGTAGAGCGGGAAAAGCAGGTGGCCTTTTCCAATACGATTTTCGTGATCGGCACGCGCCTGCTGACGAAGAAAGACTCGGGCATCAAGGACTTCGCCGACCTCAAGGGGCGCACGGTCGTCACCAACGCCGGCTCGACCTCGGAGCCGATCCTGCATAAGCTCAACACCGAGCAGAACCTCGGCATGACGATTACGACGCAGAAGGACGTGGCGGAATCGTTCCTCTCGCTGTCGACGGGACGCGCCGACGCCTTCATGCTCGACGATGCGATGCTCGCGGGCGAACGGGCGAAGTCGCCCGATGCAAACGACTACGTGATCGTCGGCAAGGCGCAATCGAGAGAGGCCTACGGGTGCATGTTCCGCAAGGACGATCCGGACTTCAAGCAGGTAGTCGACGACGCTGTCTCGCGACTGCAGACCTCGGGTCAAGCGGATGTGCTCTACAAAAAGTGGTTCGACGGCCCGATTCCGCCGAATGGGCTCAACCTGCATCTGC
>NZ_JAMFSB010000258.1 GCF_026225065.1 Paraburkholderia sp.
AGTCCGGCACGGCCCGCAAAAGCTTCTACACGCACTTCGGATCGAAGGATGCGCTGGTCGCCGCGGCGCTCGAGCGCCGCGACGAACCCTGGATGAACTGGTTCATCCGGGGCACATTGGGCCATGGCAAGAGCGTGCGCATGCGTCTGCTCGGCATGTTCGACGTGTTGCGCGAATGGTTTATTTCAGCCGATTTCCACGGTTGCGCGTTTCTGAATGCGGCGGGTGAAATCGCCGGCGCGGAGGATCCAATCCGCGTCGTCGCGCGCGAGCACAAAGAACGCTTGTTGGCCTTTGTGCGAACGCAGTGCGACGAATACATGGCCGAGAGCAACGTCGCAGATAGTGATCAAGCGGCACGCCTCGCGCGCCAGTGGCTGATCCTGATAGACGGCGCCATCGGCGTGGCGCTGGTGAGCGGCGAACCCGATGCGGCATTGGATGCGCGCGCGGCCGCAGAACACTTGCTCGACCCGATAAACGCGTAGAGCGTGCAGAACCCGGAATCCACCCACGCACGGTCGCCTTCCCGACGTGCACCCCTGACCTTCGGAGCAATCATCATGGCTGACTCAATCGAAACCCGCCCCCCCGTGCCGCCTTTCACGCGCGAGACCGCGATCCAGAAAGTGCGTGGTGCCGAGGATGGCTGGAATACCCGCGACCCCGAACGCGTGTCGCTGGCTTACACGCCGCAGAGCGTGTGGCGCAATCGCTCGGAGTTCGTGACGGGCCGCGCGGAGATTGTCGGACTGCTACGCCGCAAATGGGCGCGAGAGCTCGACTATCGCCTGATCAAAGAGTTGTGGGCTTTCACGGACAATCGCATCGCGGTGCGTTTTGCGTACGAGTGGCACGATGACGCTGGCAACTGGTTTCGCTCATACGGCAACGAAAACTGGGAGTTCGACGAGCACGGCTTGATGGCGCATCGCCACGCAAGCATCAACGACCTGCCGATCCGCGAAGCGGACCGTCTCTACCATTGGCCGTTGGGACGCCGTCCGGACGATCACCCGGGACTGTCGGATCTGGGGCTGTGAGCGCGAGCGGCGCTGCCGAAAAAGGCCGCATAAGCTTGCGGCCCGCTACTCAAACGTGAGCGCCTGAGGGCATTCACCGATCCGCCACTGCTTTCCGCTATTGTGCTGACTGGGCGCGGCCTGCGCAGGCTGCGTGCCCGCCTTTCCGAGCGTCGCCTCAACACTCACCGTACGGGTTGAGGTACAGTGCGCGACGGACGGCCAACCAGACAATCATTAGCACATTCAATACGCCGGCGCTCGACCGGTGGCGGAGAAGATATGCATTTGCGGCAGACCAGCAACAACATCCGGCGCTCGCTTGTGGCGCTCGTCGCCAGCTTTGCGGTGGCATCCACCGCACATGCGGCGGACTGGTGCGGTGGTGGAGTATGGTTTGACGCGATGCTTGGCTCGTACCACATCGATCCCGATCCCGGCACCCACTTCAACGAGTTTAATCCCGGCCTTGGCGTCGAGTGCTGGTTCAACGGCGAATGGGGGGTAACGGCGGGTGGCTTTCGCAACTCGCTGCGGCGCCCTTCGTACTATGGCGGCGGGCTGTGGGCGCCGGAGTTTGCGCATTGGGGCTTCGTCAGACTCGCTGTGATCGGCGGCATTATCTCGGGCTACAACTATGGCAACTGGGGCTTGGGCCGTAATCACACGGTTGGACCGGTGGCGGCGCCGATCGTGATGTTCGACTACAAGCGGGTAGGGGCGAACCTGATTTTTATCCCACCGATTCCGTCCGATCAATTGCCGTTCACCATTGGATTTCAGGTGAAGTACAAGTTCTGAGGTGACGTTGCGGAACGATCGAGTTTCGACGTCACCGTGTTGGACAAAACGACGATAGGTGAGACTTTTCGGGAGGACTGCGGCTGATACGTCGAGAGGCGTTGGCACGGACTATGGTGTTGGACCGTCTTTGCCAACTGCGCTCGTGTTGAGAATGCGCATCTGAGCCAGATCGAACTCCTGGAAGTCCTCACCATCCCGTATAACCTCACCACTCCCTGCTATCTCCTGGAACTCCTCACCATCCTGTAAATCCTCACCTTGAGATTTCGCGTGAGCATCAAGCCCACGGCAACGGGAAATTGCGGACAAATTCGCGTTTGAAAAGAATGAATGCCTACATGGCCGTGCCCCGCCTTGCCGAACGTTGCGGTATCAATGCGATACACACCACGATGAAAGCCAGCAGAATCCCGGACGCATAAAACCGGCTAATGTGAAGCCCGCCCTCGGCCACAGGCTTATCGAGGAAGTCGCCCAACGTTGCGCCCAGCGGCCGCGTCAAGATAAACGCGGCCCAGAAGAGCGCGGTCCGGGACAGGCGCGTCCAGCAATATAGGCCCATCACGATGACCAGCCCCGCTCCGAAGAGCATGGCTCCGTATTCGTACCCGATACCGAGACCACCGCGGTCCTCACCCGCCACCCAGTCTCCAAGCGCCGTTCCGAGCGTCTGCGAGAACAGGATCGTGATCCAGTAAAACCATTCTGCCTTGCTCGTGACGATGCTCTCGACCGAGACCGTCCCCTCAGATCGATACCATATCGCCAGACTGGCGATCAGCAATGCCACGACGATAGCGGTGCCCCCAGGATAGCCGACCCCTAGCGATCGATCGGCGAAGTCCGCCATGGTCGTGCCGAGCGTCGTCGTAGCGACAATGGTCGCCCAGTACAGGAAGCGACGAAATTCCTGCGCCTTTACCTGCGCACAAACGAGGCCAACGAACAAGACGAGGAAGATTGCCGAGCCGATCAGGTAGCCAAGATTCAGCGACATCGACACCCAGTCGCCGCCGGTTTCTCCAAGCGTGGTGGCGGCGACCTTGATCACCCAGAAACCCAGCGTCAACTCGGGGACTTTGCTCGCGGCCCGGCTGGCAAAACTCACGGCGTCCTGTTTCATCTCGCTCTCCTCTCGTGAACGTGGATGATATTGAACGAACGCTTAACTAAGGCTTAAGGGAGACCTAAGGCCGGATGCGCGACAATGGCACAGGATGACAACGCAGGGGGCGCGATGCGTCTGCTTCTGGTGGAAGACGACGAAATGATTGCAGAGACCGTGCTCGAATCGATGCGGCGCGAGGGCTATGCAATCGACTGGGCACAAGACGGACGAGCCGCCGAGCTATCGCTGGGCAACGGCGTATATGACCTCGTCCTGCTGGACCTCGGCTTGCCCGGAAAAAACGGTATCGATTTACTCAATAGCTATCGTAGACAAGGCGGTGAGGCACCCGTCATCATCCTGACCGCGCGCGACGCGGTGACCGACCGGATTCGCGGTCTTGATGCCGGCGCAGACGACTACCTGATCAAACCGTTCGACCTTGACGAACTGGCGGCACGAGCACGCGCGTTGTTGCGGCGTCGCACCGGACAAAAGCAGCCGATCTATGCACACGGTGATCTAACGCTCGATCCCGCCGCTCATGAAGTGAGGAAAAGCGGCGTTCCAGTTACGCTGGTGCCGCGCGAATTCGGCTTGCTGCAGGCGCTGATCGAAGAGCCCGCACGCGTCTTCACCAGAGCGGAGCTCGAGGACAAGCTCTATGGATGGGGCGACGAAGTGGGCAGCAACACGATCGAAGTTCATGTGCACAGTCTGCGGCGCAAAATTGGCGTAGAACAGATCGTGACGGTGCGCGGCGTCGGCTATCGGCTGAAGAGGCTCGGATGAAGTCGATCCGCCGTTGGCTGCTCGGCTGGCTCATCTGCGGTCTTGCCGCCGCCTCCGGGATTGCCGCATTGGCGATCTTTCATACAGCCCGCGACGAGGCCGGCGAGCTGTTCGACTACGAACTGCGTACCGTCGCGTTGTCGCTGCCCTTGAATGTCGAAGCGGCGGAGACGGCCGAGAGGGAAGGCGAAGAGGCCGCAGGTATTTCGGACGATCGCATTCTCATCGAGATATGGGACAAGGACGGCAGGCTTGTCTATCACTCGCGGGAGTCGGCTGTGCTGACACGTATGCCGCCCGGCATTCGCACCATCGAACGGAGCGAAGGTCAATGGCGCGTATTCGGACTGCAACAGCTCGATCGCTTCATCCAGGTCGCGCAACCGGTCTCCGTTCGGGAAGCGCTGGCTTTGCAACTTGCACTGCACACGCTGTGGCCGCTGGGCGTGTTCGTGCCCGTGACGATCCTGTTGGTGCTGTTCGTGGTTGCGTGGGGTCTTGCGCCAATCGGCGGATTGTCGCGTCTGCTCGCAACGCGTTCGCTGGATTCGCTTGAGCCGCTGCGTCTCGACGGCAAGGTACCCGTCGAAGTCCGGCCGCTAGTCGAGGCATTGAACGACTTGCTTCTCCGTATGAACGTTGCCGCGGAGGCACGGCGCGCGTTTATCGCCGATGCCGCCCACGAG
This sequence comes from Paraburkholderia sp., assembly GCF_026225065.1. Taxonomy (GTDB): domain Bacteria; phylum Pseudomonadota; class Gammaproteobacteria; order Burkholderiales; family Burkholderiaceae; genus Paraburkholderia. Next base: position 4,413 of record NZ_JAMFSB010000258.1, read on the forward strand.
CTTCGCTCCCCGCTTGCTGCGTTAAAATTGCAATTGCAGGCCGCTTCGAACAACGGCACGTTGAAGGACGATGGTCAGACGCTTGAGCGAATCGATAGACGGCTCAATCGTATGATCCGGCTCGTGCAGCAATTGCTGACGCTTGCACGCGAGGACGCGCAGTCTACGAGCGTTGGCACATCCGTCAGTTTGCGCAGACTTGGAGAACAGGCGGTGAGCGATTTCTCGCTGCTCGCCGATGAGAGGCAGATTGACCTCGGTCTCGAGTTCCGGCAACCGGTCACGCGAGAGGATACGTGCAACGTGCTGACTGATCCACACGCGTTGGGTGTACTGCTGAATAACCTGATCGACAATGCCATCCGCTACACGCCTCAAGGGGGCAAGGTCGACGTTGTACTTACGCGCACGTCAGAGCGCTTCGGCCTTGAAGTGGTGGACAACGGCCCAGGCATTCCAGAGCAGGACCTGGAGCGGGTGCTTGACCGCTTCTATCGCGGTGAGCATGCCAAGGGGACGGGCAGCGGGCTGGGACTCGCCATTGCCGCCCGCATTGCGCAGCGACAACAGCTCACTCTCTCATTGCGTAACAACGTTGGGACTGGAGGTCTGACGGTTTCGGTGAGCGGATTTATCCGGGTGGCTGAGCGCGAGATGACAAATCCGTCATGAACGCGTCACCTCGGCGCAAACCGCGGCGGCCGAGAATGGGTTCGTAGCATCGCTGCTACGTGAAACGGGCCGGAAGCGATAGAAGCGCGAGCCGGCACAACCCATCTCAGGAGCCTTCCATGAAACTCACCCGATATGCCGCACTCGCCGCTGTAGTCGTCTCGCTGATCCCTTTCGGTCAGTCAGCGTTCGCGCAAAGCACGGATGCCACCGGCGCCGTTGCCCCACCGGCGGCTTCAGTCAACACTGGCAAGACGCGCGCCGAGGTCCGCGCGGAGCTGATCCAGGCTGAGCAGCAAGGGACGATTCCCGTGTCGAAGAACAACTATCCGCCGACGCCGGATGAGATCGCGCGAAATCGCGCCGAATATCAGGTCCATCATGTGGATAATCGCGTCAACATGGCGGTCAACTGACTCGGAGTGCGCGCAATGCTCATTCATCGCCGCGGGAAGTGCAAGTGGAATTGCGTGGCGGCCGCGTCGCTCTCTACGGCGGCGCTACCGCCATGCAGTTCCATGATGGTCCGAACGATTGCGAGTCCTAGACCGGTCGAGCCGGACGAATTGCTGCGCGAACCGTCGACGCGGTAGAAGCGGTCGAAGAGCCGCCCAAGATGTTCCGAAGGAATCGGCGTGCCGGGATTGGCGACCGTGACTATCGTCCCCTCTGAAGTCGCCGTTGTCGAAAGCGTTACCGTATCGCCACGCGGTGTATAACGCAGCGCGTTCGCCAGCAGATTGCTGACGGCGCGGCGGAACAGATCGACATCGGCATGCAATTGGCCGCTCGCCGTCACCTGAATCGAAATGCCGGCATCCTCCGCTATGCCTTCGAAATAGTCGGCCACTCGCAGCAGCTCGTCGTGCACCGGAAAATCCACGGCCGTCGTCACGTACTGCGGATTGTCGGCACGGGCGAGAAACAGCACGTTTTCGACCATTCGCGATAGTCGTTCGCATTCCTCGATATTCGATACCAGCAACGCCTGATATTCGTCGGTCGAGCGCGGGCGCGCGAGCGCTACTTCGCTCGCACCGCGCATGTTGCCGAGTGGCGTGCGCAGATCGTGCGCGAGGTCAGCCGTGAACTGCGAGAGTCGCTGAAAGCCGAGTTCGAGGCGTGCGAGCATCGAATTCAGCGCATCGATCAGCGCCGCGAGTTCACGCGGCACGTTGCCGGAGGGAAGGCGCGTATGGAGTTTGCCCACCGTCACGTGGGTGGCGCTGCCGGCAATGTCGCGCAGCGGGCGCAAAGCGTTGCGCACCGCGACGTAGCCGAGCACCATGGCTGCTAGCAGCGCGCACAACGTTGTCAGGTAGACCGTGTTGCGATAGCGGGCGAGCAATGCTTCGCGATCGCTCATCTCACGTCCGACCACCGCATCGACCACCGAACCGTCGGCAAGCGCGATATCCGTGGCGACGCCGCGCATCGTCAGGCCGTCGGGGGTATGCCATTCCTGCACGTCGTGCTCGAGAATCCGGTTCAACGGCTTCACTTCCTGCAGATCGCCAATCGCAAAGTGCGAGGGATTGCGTTCGAGCAGGACGTGACCACTCGAGTCCTGCATTCTAAGGAAGAAAGCCTGATTGCCGAGCACCAGGCTATCGAGCCGGGACTCGTGCAGTTTGATGCCCTGCGGTGAATCCAGCTCGGCTGCAAGGCGCCGCAGATGCCGGGCCGTCAGCACCAGGTCGAAGTCGTCCTGGGCGCGAATCTGCTTTGCTAGCGCCTGATACAGCACACCACCGCCGACCCCGAACACCAGCACGGTGATCAGCGCAAACCAGGCAGCCAGCCTCGCGGTCAACGAGAGCCGTTGCATCACGCGTCCTTCACTTCGAGCACATAGCCGACGCCGCGCACGGTATGCACCAGCTTGACCGGATAGTCGTCGTCGATCTTCGAGCGCAGGCGGCGGATCGCCACGTCGACGACATTAGTGTCGCTATCGAAGTTCATGTCCCACACATACGAGGCGATTTGCGTGCGGCTCAATACTTCGCCGCTGCGCCGCGCAAGCAGATGCAGCAACGCGAACTCGCGCGGCGTGAGGTCGATGCGTTGGCCCGCACGCCGCACCTTGCGCTGGCTCGCGTTGATCTCGAGGTCGCCGATCGTCAGCGTGTCGCTCTCGCGTGCCTGGCCACGCCGTGCCAGCGTGCGTACCCGTGCGAGCAGCTCGACGAAGGCGAATGGTTTGATCAGATAGTCGTCAGCGCCTAGCTCAAGGCCACGCACGCGGTCTTCGATCTCGTCGCGCGCCGTCAGAAACAGAACCGGCGTGTCCTTGCGGCCACGCAATTGCTGCAGCACCTGCCAGCCGTCCATGCCCGGCAACATCACATCGAGCACGATCACGTCGTGGGATTCTTCCAGCGCGAGATGCAGGCCATCGACACCGTTGCGCGCCACGTCCACCACAAAGCCCGACTCCTCCAGCCCCTTCTTCAGGTAGTCACCGGCCTTCGGTTCGTCTTCGATTACGAGGACTCTCATCGCAGTTGCCTTCCATCGGGTTGCTCCCGGTTTGCCGCCAGGTTGAGCCTGACGGATGGTTTCGATGATACCCGCGCGGCGGCCCGAAGTTCATTACGAGTTTGTCATCCAGGCGCAATCCCGACGCAAAGCCCTGCTCACTAGACTGCGTCCATTGCTCCCCTTCAGGCGTCGTCTTCTCATGTGGATCGTCAAAGTCGCTCTCCGCCGCCCGTACACGTTTATTGTGCTGGCGCTGCTGCTCGTGATCATCGGACCACTGATGATCCTGCGTACGCCCGTCGATATTTTTCCGAACATTGACATCCCCGTGATCAGCGTGGTGTGGAGCTACAGCGGGCTGACGTCTGAGGATATGGCGCACCGCATCGTCGCACCGTACGAACGCGCGCTGACCTCGGACGTCGGCGATATCGAGCACATCGAATCGCAGTCGCTCAACGGCGTGGCCGTCGTCAAGGTCTTCTTCCATCCTGGCGCCGACATCACGCGAGCAGAGACGGAAGCGTCGGTGAGCGCACAGTCGTTGCTGAAGGTCATGCCGCCGGGCACGTTGCCGCCCATGGTGCTGACGTTCAACGCGTCGACCGTCCCGATCATGGAACTCGCGCTGTCGAGCAAAACGCTGCCGGAACAGACGCTTTACGACCTCGGCAACAATTTTATTCGCACGCAACTGGCGACGGTACAGGGTGCCGCGGTACCGATTCCGTACGGCGGCAAGGTGCGCCAGATCATGGTGGATATCGATCCACAGGCGATGCAGTCTCACCACGTGACGCCCACCGACGTGGTCAATGCGGTCAACGCACAGAACCTGGTTTTGCCGGGTGGCACGGCGAAGATCGGCACGTTCGAATACAACGTGAACATGAACGGTGCGGCGCTTTCTGTAGCGGAACTGAACAACATTCCCATCCGCACGCAACCCGACGGCACGGTGACGTATGTGCACGATGTCGCGACCGTACGCGATGGCTATGCACCTCAGACCAATATCGTGCGCCACGACGGCAAGCGCGCCGCATTGCTCGAGGTGGAAAAGAGCGGCAGCGTCTCGACACTCGACATCATTGCCAACATCAAGAGCCTGCTCCCGCGGATTCGCTCGCAGATGCCGAAGGCGCTCGATATCCAGACCGTCACGGACGAGTCGGTGTTCGTCAAGTCGGCGGTACAGGGCGTGATACGTGAAGGCCTGATTGCCGCTGGCCTGACGGCGGTGATGATCCTGTTGTTTCTCGGCAGTTGGCGGGCCACGTTGATCATCGCGATCTCGATTCCGCTGGCGATGATTTCGTCGCTGATCATGTTGTCGGTGCTCGGCCAGACCATCAACATCATGACGCTTGGCGGCCTGGCGTTGGCGGTTGGGATTCTGGTCGACGATGCAACGGTTGCTATCGAGAACATGACGCATCACATCGAGCAGGGGCAGCCGCTATTGCAGGCGATCCTTGAGGGATCCGGCGAGATTGCCGTGCCGACCCTGATCTCGACATTGTCGATCTGCATTGTCTTTGTGCCGATGCTGTTGTTGTCCGGCGTGGCCCGTTATCTGTTCACGCCGCTTGCCGAAGCGGTGGTGTTCGCGATGCTCGCGTCGTACTTTCTGTCGCGCACGCTGGTGCCGACGTTGGCGATGTATCTGCTGCGCGGCGCGCATCAGACGGGTGACGAGGGCACGCAACACGTACGGCCCGCGAACCGCCTGGTGCGCTTCCAGCAAAGCTTCGAACGGCGTTTCGAAGCGCTGCGCGGCCGCTACGAGCGGCTGCTGGAAGGGGCGCTCGCCGCACCGCGGCGCTTTATCGCGTGCTTTCTGATTGCGTGTATCGGCTCGCTTGCGCTACTGCCATTCCTTGGCCGCGACTTCTTTCCGCAAATCGACTCGGGGCAGATTCGTTTGCACATGCGCGCGAAGACCGGCACTCGCATCGAACAGACCGCGCGTCTTGCCGACGAAATCGAGAACAGCATCCGCACGGTGATTCCCGCAAACGAGCTGATGACCATCGTCGACAACATCGGCCTGCCGACCAGCGGTATCAACCTTTCGTATAGCAGTTCCGCGCCGATCGGTAGCGCCGATGCCGACGTCCTGATCACGCTGAACGCGAAACACAAGCCGACCGCGCAGTATGTGGCGAAGCTGCGGCAGTCGCTTGGCGAGCAGTTTCCCGCAGTGACGTTCTCGTTTCTGCCGGCAGATATGGTGAGTCAGATCCTCAACTTTGGACTGCCGGCGCCGATCGATATTCAGGTGGTGGGCAACAACCTCGACGACAACCGTGCGTTTGCCGATACGTTGCTGAACAAACTTCGCAACGTTAAAGGACTCGTCGATTTGCGCATCCAGCAACCGGACGACGAACCCGCGATCAATGTGGACGTGGACCGCACCAAGGCGCTGCAGGCGGGACTGCAGCAGCAGGACGTCGCGCGCAGCCTGCTGATTGCGTTGTCCGGCAGTTCGCAAACGTCGCCGAACTTCTGGCTCAATCCGCAAAACGGTGTGAGCTATCCGGTGACGACGGAGGTGCCGCAGTACGACATCAATTCACTGCAGGCGCTGGCCAATATTCCACTTAGTTCGACGTTCACGCCGGGCACCGGCGGCTCGGGCAGCAACGCAGGCGGGGTCAACGGGATTCTGGGCACACTCGGCACGTTCTCGCGCACGACGCAGCAAGCCGTGGTGACGCACTACAACGTGCAACCGGCGATCGATATCTACGGCTCGGTGCAGGGACGCGATCTGGGTGGCGTGGCATCGGACGTCACGCGCATTGTGGATGCCGCCAAAGCGAACTTGCCGCGCGGTGCGCGCGTGGTGATTCGCGGCCAGGTTCAGACTATGGAAAGCTCGTTCAGCGGCCTGGCAACGGGCATCGCGTTCGCGGTGCTGCTTGTGTATCTGCTGATGGTGATCAATTTCCAGTCGTGGATCGATCCGCTCGTGATCGTCTGCGGTTTGCCGGGTGCGATGGCGGGCATCGTCTGGATGCTGTTTCTCACGCACACCACGCTGAGCGTGCCCGCGCTGACGGGCGCCATGATGTGTATCGGCGTGGCGACGGCTAACAGCATTCTGGTGGTGAGCTTCGCACGCGAGCGGCTGGCGCACGGCATGTCGCCTCTACAGGCAGCGCTGGCGGCAGGCGCGGGACGCTTTCGTCCGGTGCTGATGACCGCACTCGCGATGATGATCGGCATGGTGCCGATGGCGCTCGGAATGGGCGACGGTGGCGAACAGAACGCGCCGCTCGGCCGCGCTGTGATCGGCGGCCTGATGATCGGCACGATCGCGACGCTGATGTTCCTGCCGGTTGTTTTCGCGCTGGTGCACGGCTGGCTCGCGAAGCGCGAGCCGAACGGCATGACGCAAGCCGAACTAGACCTTCTCAAATGAACGGTGCCGCACCTCGCCTGGGTTCGATACCGAATGTCCAGAACCTGATCCGATTTGAATTGACCGGAGTACGTCGCATGTCCACTCAATCCCCCCAGTCCGCACCGGACAGCCGGCCCGCGCCTCAGCACCGGGGCGGTGTCGTGCGTGTCGTTTTGCTGGTAGCCGGCGTCGCCGTTGTGCTTGCCGTGGGCATCGTGCCGCGGCTCAACGCGCGCGCCGCGTTGCAAGAGCAGACCGCCGCGCTCGCCGTACCCACGGTGCAGGTCACGCAGCCCACCATCGCACCGCCCGACCAGACGCTGGTGTTGCCGGGCGATATCGAGGCGTATCAGCAGACGCCAATTTTCGCGCGCACCGACGGATATCTGAAGGCCTGGTACGCGGATATCGGTACCCATGTGAAAGCCGGGCAACTGCTGGCCACGATCGACGCGCCCGAGGTGGACGCCGCGCTGCGCCAGGCACGCGCCGATGAACAACAGGCGCAGGCGAACGATCAGTTTGCGCAGTTGAGCGCGACGCGCTGGCAGCAACTCGTCCAGACACACGCGGTCTCGCAACAGGATACGGACATGAAAGACAGCGATGCACAGGCGAAGCATGCGGCGCTGCTCGCGGCGCAATCGAACGTGGCCCGCCTCGCGCAGTTGCAGTCCTATGAGAAGGTTTATGCGCCGTTTGACGGCGTGATTACGGCGCGCAATATCGATGTCGGTGCATTGATCGATGCGGGTAGCGCCGGCGGCCCCGCCAAAGAGATGTTCGATCTGGCACAAACCGGCGTATTACGCGTGTACGCCGATGTGCCGCAGAACGATGTCGGCACGTCGCTCGACGGCACGCCGGCCTGCCTCGAAGTCTCGCAGATCCCCGGGCGTTGTCTGCCGGGAACCGTGGCGCGCAATGCGGGGGCGATCAACGCCGTCACGCGCACGCTGCGCATTGAAGTCGATGTGCCCAACGCGAATGGCGCGGTGCTGCCGGGTTCGTATGGGCAAGTGCATCTGTCGCTGAAGGCCGCTCAGCCGGGTTTATCGCTGCCGGTGAACGCGCTGCTGTATCGACCGGAGGGTTTGCAGGTGGCCACCGTCGATGCGCAACACCAGGTACTACTGAAGACCATCAAACCCGGTCGCGATTTTGGCACGCGTATAGAAGTGGCCTCAGGGCTCGCAGCGACTGACCGGGTGATCCTCAATCCGTCCGACTCGATTACCAATGGTCAGGCCGTGCGCGTGTCTTCCAGCGCCAGTATCAGCGCGAGTGCAAGTACTGGTTCATCGGCAGCGGCCTCACACAGCGCAGGGGGCCGGTCATGAAGCCCGCACGGTTCGACCTCGCGCGGCTGCGTGGGCTCCGCTCGCGGCTGCTCAGTGCTGTCTGCGCGGCGAGTGTGTTGGGCATGGCAGGCTGCTCGATCGGTCCGGACTATGTGCGTCCTTCGGTGGTCGTTCCCGCAGCGTATAAGGAAAACGCTGGAACGCCGGACACCAGCAGCGGCGCCATCTCAACCCGTGCCGGCAAACTCGCCACAGCACCGGCGCAAGCTACCCCCGGCTGGACCCACGCCACACCGGCCGACAACGAGGCACGCGGCGCATGGTGGACACGCTTCGGCGATCCTCAATTGAATACACTCGAAACACGTGTGAGCGTGTCGAACCAGACGATCCAGAAAGCCGTCGCGCAACTGCAGGAAGCACGCGCGATGGTCGAATCCGCGCACGCCGCCTACTTGCCGACGATCGGTGCGGGCGCAAGCGCGAGTAGCCTGCACGATTCGGACAACGTGATCGGCCATCAGCAGACGGCCGGCAAGACATTCGGCGACTACGACGTTGCGCTCGATGCGAGCTGGGAGCCCGACCTGTGGGGCAGAATCGCGCACGAAAACGATGCCGCGCGGGCCGGCGCGCAAGCGAGCGCCGCTGATCTCCAGAGCGTGCGGCTTGGCGTGCACGCCGAACTCGCTGTGGATTACTTCAACTTGCGCGGACTCGATGCATCGAAGCAGTTGCTCGACCAGACCATTGCGGACTATCGCCAGACGCTTGATCTGACTAAAAGCCGCTTCGCGGTCGGTGTATCGTCGCAGGCGGACGTCACCCAGGCCGAGACGCAACTGCAGGCAACCGAGGCACAGGATATCGACCTGGGTGTCGCCCGTGCACAGTACGAGCACGCGATCGCCACGCTGACCGGCGTACCGGCGTCGACGTTCAGTCTGCCGCCAGCGGCGGCGGATTTCACCCCGCCCACGATTCCTGTCGGACTGCCTTCCGAGCTGCTGCAGCGTCGGCCCGATATCGCCGCGGCCGAGCGGCGTGTCGCAGCGGCCAACGACCAGATCGGCATTGCTGAATCCGCATTTTTTCCCGATCTGGTGCTATCGGCCACTGGCGGCATCGAGAGTTCGACGCTTACGAACTGGCTCACCGCACCGTCGCGCATGTGGGCTGTTGGGCCGGCGCTGGTCGGCACGTTGTTCGACGGAGGCCGGCGTCGTGCAATGACCGAGAAGGCCCAGGCGCAATACGATGCGAGCGCGGCCGACTATCGCCAGACCGTGTTGACTGCCTTCCAGGAGGTCGAAGACAACCTGGCGTCATTACGCATCTTGCAGCAGGAGGCCAGCAAGCAGGATGAAGCTGTCGCGTCGGCCCAAAAGACCCTGCAGCTTGAATTGGATCAATACAGGATCGGAACCGTAGGCTATCTGGAAGTTGTCACCGCGCAGAGCACGGCGCTGGCGAACGAGCGAACTGCTGTCGACCTCGAGCGTCGCCAGATGGATGCAAGCGTGTTGCTGGTCAAGGCGCTTGGCGGAACGTGGTGATTCACCTGCGCGAGCAGGTGTAAGCCAACCCAAAGCTTTCCGCACCTCCGTAATCTCTTAAGGAGTTCTGTGCTGAAGATTCGAAGCAAATCCAAAATCGTCATCTTCGACAGGGAGAATTCGCGTAATGGAGCTTGCGAATGAATTACGCGGAACGGCATCGCTAAAGCGACAAAGCGCGTGCCTAAGTTTACGTTGCAGTAATCATGTCAGGACAGTGAAAGCGTAGGACGTTTAAAGCGGATCAAGCGCGTTTGCTTAAGGTTCCCTTCAGCTTTGGCCCGGTAGTATCGATTCACAACGCATGTATGTATTAGATGTGACCTGAATCCAAACCACGCGCATCTGCTAATCGATCGCCACAAGGAAAATGAAAGCGCCTTCGATATTTCCTCCCCCCGTATCGACGAGCTGCGCCATGACACCCGCGACGATCGCAATGCTACGTGCCTACCTAATGACAGCGTCACTTGCCGCAGCGGCGATACAAATGGCGGCACTTCTGTCTATTGGCCTTTTTGGCGTTCCCGAAGCCGTGTTCACATCCGGTCCCTTTCGTCTCGCGGCTACGGCGAGCATTGTGTGCATCGTACTGCTCGTCAAGCGCATCGCCCGCGCTGCATTCCTCTCAGCGCTGTCTCTCGACTACGCCACCATCACCGACACGCATTCCAACGCCACTTCGGTTTCTCCGGTCTGTCCGGTGCGGATGCTGGTGATCCTGCACCTCCGGTTCAATCGCAGGCCGATTGAGTGGGCAACGTGTTAGCGCGCGTGGCTTCGTGGTAGGCCCGTTTAGCGATGATGGAACATCCCGTTTCTGTCTCACAGTGGCTTTTGCTTGCCCTGTGCTGGACCGCCACTTTCTACGCGCTGCTCGCGCACATTCTTGCGTGACTGCCTCATTGGTGCCGTCGCGCCGCTGCCACTTCCCTCATTCGATCAGTTATCGGATTCAATGCAAATTGCCGGAGCATCATTCATGAAGACGCTGTTTTTGCAGGCCCCGTCGTATGACGGTTTCGATGGCGGCGCGGGATCGCGCTATCAGGCGAAGCGCGAAATCCGTTCGTTCTGGTATCCGACATGGCTCGCACAGCCCGCGGCGCTGGTGCCGGATAGTCGCGTGCTCGACGCACCGGCGGATGGTCTCTCGGTGGAGGCTTCGCTTGATATCGCGCAGCAGTACGAGCTCGTCATCATTCACACAAGCAC
>NZ_JAMFSB010000259.1 GCF_026225065.1 Paraburkholderia sp.
GCCTCGTGCAATTGATCAGGCGTCGACTTTAACGGCGATGCATCACTTGCATGAATAGGCTAAGAACGGGAGCGCGATGAACGGCGAACGTCCGCTCAAGAGAAGTGTGAAAGACCGTTGTGGGTCGGCGGACTAAACCGCTCGCGCGGTAAGGGGCTCCGGCCCACGGTAGTGGTGTGGGAGAGGAAACCGACTCTGTTTTCATGTTGATGGGCGAGGCAATCCGCCTCGTCACTCAACGGGAGCAGAGTCATGACTCAGACCCTTCAGGCTATCAGTCCGCTGCGCCAGCGCATGATCGACGACATGCGGATGCGCCAGCTCGCACCGAAGACGCAAGCCAACTATTTGCGCATCGTGCGCGAGTTCACCCGGTTTCTCGGGCGCGCGCCCGATACCGCCTCCGTCGAAGATCTGCGAGGCTACCAGTTGCACCTGGTCGATCACGGTACGTCGCCCATTTCGCTCAACGCCGCCATCACCGGGCTCAAGTTCTTCTTCGAGATCACGCTCCACGAGCCGGACCTGATGGCGAGGATGCAGCCGGTACGCGTGCCCCGCACCTTACCGGTTGTGCTCAGCCCGGCTGAAGTAGGCCGCCCGATCGCGGTGACCGGCAACCTCAAGCACCAGACTGCGCTGTCAGTCGCTTATGGTGCCGGTCTGCGTGCCAGTGAAGTGGTGGCGCTGAAGGTCGGCGACGTCGACAGCCAGCGCATGACGCTGCGCATCGAGCAGGGCAAGGGCCGCAAGGATCGGTATGCGATGCTCTCACCGGTGCTGCTGGAGCGCCTGCGTGTCTGGTGGCGGGTAGCCCGTGCACAGGGCAAGATGCTCGATGGCGGATGGTTGTTTCCGGGTCTTGATCCGGTCGATGCGCTCAGCACGCGGCAGCTCAACCGCGCCATCCATGCCGCCGCCGAGGCCGCTCACATCGACAAGCGTGTGTCGATGCACACACTACGTCACAGCTTCGCCACCCACCTGCTCGAACAGAAGGTCGACATCCGCGTGATCCAGGTTCTGCTCGGGCACAAGAAGCTTGAGACCACCGCGCTTTATGCACAGGTCGCCACCGATTTGCTGCGTGAGGTGATCAGTCCGCTGGAGAATCTGCACAACACATAGCACGCGGAGCACTTCCGTGCCCGAAGTCGCGGACGTCTTCCGCGCGCATGGGCCAGCGTGGCGACAGACCATACAACTGAGCCTGGGACAGTTGAAGGTGATGTCGGCGATTGAACAGTGCCGCAGCGCGGCACTGGGTGGACACGTGTTGCGCTGTTCTGGCTGCGAACAGATCGAAGTCGCCTACAACTCCTGCCGTAACCGCCATTGCCCCAAGTGCCAGGCGAGCGCCGCACGACGATGGCTTGAGGCGCGTCAGGCCGATCTGCTACCGGTGGAGTACTACCACGTCGTCTTTACGCTACCCGCCCCGATTAGCGCAATCGCCAGGTACAACAAGGCGGTGCTCTATGGCCTGTTGTTCGATGTCGCTGCCGAAACCCTGCGTACCATCGCTGCCGATCCAAAGCATCTGGGCGCGCAGATCGGTGCAACGATGGTGCTGCATACGTGGGGCTCGGCGCTGACGCACCATCCGCATGTGCATGGCATCGTGCCCGGCGGGGGCCTGTCACCGGACGGTGAACGGTGGGTCGCATGCCGGCCCGGCTTCTTCCTGCCGGTACGCGTGCTCTCACGGCTGTTCCGGCGCCGCTTCCTGGAAGAACTCGCCCACGCCTATCGCCGGGGACAGTTGCGGTTCTTCGGTGAGTACGAAGGGCTTGCCGACCCTGCAGTCTTCGCGCAGTGGCTCGCGCCGCTACGCGTGTGTGAATGGGTGGTGTATGCCAAGCGCCCGTTTGCGGGACCGGCGGCGGTACTCGCGTATCTGTCGCGCTATACGCATCGCGTGGCCATCTCCAACCAGCGGCTCATCGCGCTTGACGAACGCGGTGTCACCTTCCGCTGGAAGGACTATCGCGCCAGCGGTCGCACACGCCACAAGACAATGACGCTTGAGTCGCAGGAGTTCATGCGGCGCTTCCTGTTGCAGGTTCTACCCGGTGGCTTCCACCGCATCCGCCACTATGGATTGCTGGCCAATCCGGTGCGGCGGCACAACCTCGCGAGGATACGAGCGTTGCTGCACGCGGCGCCCATCACGGGCGCAAGCGATGAACCGACGCCGGCACCCGGGGCCCCCACCTTCATCTGCCGGCACTGCGGCGCACCGATGATCATCATCGATATTCTGCCGCGCAGCCATCCGATTCGCGCACCGCCAACGTCCCGAGGCGACGCATGAAGACAGATGACCCAGGATGGTCAATCCGACTGTCGGCTCTTCGGCAACGAGCGCCAACAGCAGACGTTTGCGCGCATCGCGCCAGGCAGACCGTGCCGCGCTCGCGCCATCGCTACAGACACGGCACATGGCAGCGTCGAGACCACGTCTGCGCCCATCCAAACCCCGCTTCACCTCAGTATTGCGTGACACGGCGGATCGTGGGATCACTTCAATCCCCATAGGCGCTCAAGGCTTACGCCGCGTCGGTCCACTCCGCGGTTTCCTCCCTCGAGCGTTGTCCAACGCCTGCCCGCACGCGTCGTCGTGCACTCACGCCCAGTGGACAAGGGCAGGCATCGAACAACCCTTAACAAAGAACAACCCTTAACAAAAGTGAGCATTCGATTAAATTGATAGCGGACAGTCGCGTCACCGGCTTCTGAGCCTAGGAGCAATTCGTGTTGACCGTGTTGGGTAACACACTCTGTGCGCAGCGCATCAACTTATGCAGTGAAAAAGTAGTGCGCCATCTGCCAACCCAAGGAGAGAACCGCCACGCAGGCCACGATGGCAAAAGCAATCCGGTTCTGCCGAGCGGTCTTTGTTTGCTGGGCTTTCAAGCTCGCAACAGTAGATTCCAGTACCTTTTGTTTTGATTCTAC
>NZ_JAMFSB010000260.1 GCF_026225065.1 Paraburkholderia sp.
ATGAACACCGCTTCTTCGATGTTGTGCGTGACGATCAGCACCGACTTGATCGTCATACGGCCCTGCGTCCACAGATCCAGCAGGTCGGTACGCAACGTTTCGGCGGTCAGCACGTCGAGCGCGGAGAACGGCTCGTCCATCAGCAGCAGCGTCGGGTCTACCACCAGCGCCCGGGCGAAGCCCACGCGCTGCCGCATGCCGCCCGACAGCTCGCGCGGATAGGCATTTTCAAAGCCGTCCAGACCAATCAGGTCGATAGCCGCCAGCGCACGTTCGCGGCGCTCGCGAGCACCGACGCCCTGTGCTTCGAGGCCGGCTTCCACGTTTTGCAGAACGGTCAACCAGGGGAACAGCGCGAAGGTCTGGAACACCATCGCCACGCCCTTGGCGGGACCGTCGAGCGGCTTGCCGAGGTAGTCCACCTTGCCGCCGGTCGGCTCGATCAGGCCGGCGATGATACGCAGCAGCGTCGACTTGCCTGAGCCCGAGCGGCCCAGCATGCCGACGATCTCGCCTTCGCGCAGCGACAGGTTCACGTCGTCGAGCACCAGCAGCTCGCCTTGATTCTTGTTGAAGCCTCTGGACACGTCCTTGACGGCCAGAATCTCCGCACCCAGGCGCGGCGGCGAGGGTGGCGTCTGGACCGGCGTAGCGGTAACGGCAGCTTTAGGATTTTGCATCGCGGTTTGCCTTTAATTTCCTGTCAATCGAGCCGAAGCTTGGATTCGGCGTAGGCGTACATCGGACGCCACAGCAGGCGGTTAAACAAAGTCACAAACAGGGACATCACGGCAATGCCGAGAATGATTTTGGGGAAGTCACCGGCGGCGGTGGTCTGCGCGATATACGAACCCAGCCCGTGGGCCACCACCTTGGTATCGCCCCACTGCACGTACTCGGCCACGATGCTCGCATTCCACGCGCCGCCCGAGGCGGTAATCGCCCCAGTCACGTAGTACGGGAAAATGCCCGGCAGTATCGCCTTGCGCCACCACTGCCAGCCGCGGATACCGAAGTTGGCAGCCGCCTCCTTATAGTCATTCGGATACGAGCTGGCGCCCGCGATCACGTTGAACAGGATATACCACTGAGTGCCCAGCACGATCAGCGGCGAGAGCCAGATATCCGGGTTCAGATGGAAGCGCACGATCACGATCACGAACACCGGGAACAGCAGGTTGGCCGGGAACGCGGCGAGAAACTGCGCGAGCGGCTGGATCTTCTCGGCCAGTGCCGGACGCAGCCCGATCAGCACGCCAAGCGGTACCCAGATCACCGACGAGATGGCGATCAGCAGCACCACGCGCAGCAGCGTGATCAGACCGAGCACGAGTACATGGCCCACTTCATCGAGCGTCACACCGGTGCGTACATAGGTCACGACACGAAAGACGACGTACACCGTCAGGAGAATCACGAGGACGCCCCAAACGAGATCGCCCACGCGCGACGACTTCTGACGCTGCGGTATCGGGAAGCGGACGCCAGCGAACGACGGCAGGCGCATCGGCACGCGAGCCGCGTTGGCGAAGATCCAGCCGATCGGCACCAGCAGGCGGTGAATCAGACGGGTGCGGCGCACGAGGTCGAGCAGCCAGGACTCCGGCGCGTTGCCGGAGCTGGTGTTCTCCATGCGGAACTTGTCGGCCCACGCGACGAGCGGGCGGAACAGAAACTGGTCATAGGCGAGAATCACGACCGTCATCGTCAGGATGACCCAGCCGATCGCATGCATGTTCTTGTCTGAGATCGCCTGCGCCAGATAGGCGCCGATCCCCGGCAGCGTGATCGTGTTGTTGCCCACCGTGATCGCTTCGGAGGCCACCACGAAAAACCAGCCGCCCGACATCGACATCATCATGTTCCAGATGAGGCCTGGCATCGAGAACGGTACTTCAAGCTTCCAGAAGCGCTGCCAGCCGGTCAGGTGAAAACCGCGCGAGACTTCGTCCAGATCGCGCGGCACCGTGCGCAGCGACTGATAGAAGCTGAACGTCATGTTCCAGGCCTGGCTCGTGAAGATCGCGAAGATCGCCGCGAGCTCCGCGCCCAGCACGCGGCCCGGGACCAGTGCGAGAAAGAAGGTAACCGTAAACGAAATGTAGCCCAGCACCGGCACCGACTGCAGGATGTCGAGAATCGGCACCAGCACGAGACCGGCACGGCGACTCTTGGCGGCGAGCGTGCCATAGATCAGCGTGAACGTCAGCGAGGCCACCATCGCCGCCAGCATGCGCAGCGTGGTGCGCAGCGCGTATTCGGGCAAGCTCGACGGGTCGAGCGAGATCACCTGGGTCTTGAGCGTCGACATCGGCGCGAGCGTCTGGTGAAAGCCGATCGCCACGGAGGCGATCACACAGATGATCAGCGGAAAAGCGACGAAGTCCCAGCCGTTGGGCAGCAAGCGCCAGGCGGAAGCATTGGCGGTGCGTTTCAGATCGAAACTGAAGTCCATCAGGCAGCACCTTTCCTGTTTACATACGCTACGTGGAGACAGACCGCATCGAGCGGCGCCGGGACGACGGAATAGACGAGGCTTGCCGGCCGCACGGCAAACCTGGCGCGAAGGCCGGAAGATCGATCCGGAAAGCGGAAATCAGGCATGGCAACAAGCATATGCGAGGTAATCGTTAGCGTCGGAGAGAGATTGACCGGCGGCGGCCGGAGGCGGCTCCCCCCGTCAAACCACCCTGGAGGGCCGCTCCGGCTGCCTGTCACGACAGGCGCCGCCCTGAGGCTGGCGAGCTTTCCTTGTTTTGGACGGCACGACACTACTACAACCTGTGTTTCAGGCACAACCTTTCGGGGCAAATCAGTTGCGCGCCGGGCCTCTGGCCGCTTGCCCGACCCGCAAAACCGGTGTCCGGATACCAGCGGACCCGACTAGGCCACATCTGGAAAACCCGCAGCCCCGTTCAGAAAGGCCCCCTTACAGCCGTTAACAACCTGATGACACACGCCGAATCGCAATAACGGATGGCGCTGCGCCGTCTGGCGGTTAAAATCGAAACAAAGCGACTGTGACGGACGGATACCGAGGGCTTCAACCGAACCGTCCCGGATCGCCGCGGCCTACATGCTGCCACTCCAGCAACGACTCAGCGCCGGCGCGCTGCAACGATTGACCTTGTTGCATATAAAAGTCAGACGGATCCGAGAGTCGATGAACAGGAAATCCTTGCGCCATGCAGTCGGGCCGGTCAGCTTCGCGCTGGTCGTACTGGTGTGCTGGCTCGTGTCGGGCATGATCGCGGACCGCATGGTTCAGCAGGAGCTCGACGCCGCCCTGCGCGCGCAAAGGCAAATGTCCTCGTCGATCGTCGACAACATGGCGGAGGTCATCGCCAGCGACCTCTCCATGGCTCGCGCCATTCCGGCCACGATGGCGGAACTCAATGTAGTCCAGCAGGCCCTCGCCCACTCGCAAGCTTATGCCGTGAATACCGCCGTGCCGGAATCCGCACTGCGCAATGCCTTGCTCAAAGTGCCGGAATTGTCGACCGTCAGCGGCTTCCTGCACGACGCTCAAGGTTTCTCGGGACTCGACTCGATCTGGCTCGTCAACGCCAACGGCGTGTGCGTCGCGTCGAGCAATGAGCAATCGCGCGGCTTTGTCGGCATCGACATGCGCACCCGCAACTATCTGTCCAACGCGCTGCTGGGTGCGTTCGGCGAAGCCTATGGCGTCGGCAGGTCGAGCGGCGAACCCGGCATTTTCATCGCTGCCCCGGCCTACGACGACGGCGTGCTGGTCGGCGCGGTGATCGCCAAGGTCGGGATCGGGCGCTTGCGCCACTGGGTCGCCCACGCGGGCACGTTCGTGGCGGACGAAAACGGCGTGATCATCATGGCCCACAACAGCGCGCTGGAAGGCCACGTGCTGCCGGATGGGCACATCAGGCAGATGAGCGTCGCCGATCGCCAGAACGTCTATCGCCGCGTCGAATTTCCGAACGTCCAGATCGAGGCGGACATGCGGCAGGTGCGCGAGGAGGCGCCGTGGGTGCCCGCCGCGATCGCCACACAACTGTTCGTCATCACCGACCGGCCTATGCCGGCGCTGTACGAATCGCGCAGCGGCCTCAATTCGGGACTCTCCGCACATCTGGTCGATCCGCTCGCGGCCTGGCCCGAACTGCTGCGCAACCATAAGCGCGACCGGCTGCTGGTCTTTCTCACGCTCGCGGGCACCGCGGCACTGGCGTGGGTAATTACTGTGTCCTACGTGCGCGAGCGCCGCCACCACCGGGCGACGCGCGACCTCGCCGAACAGTTGCAATCGGCCAACACGCTGCTGTCCGCCGAGGCTCGCCACGATGCGCTCACGGGCGCCTTGTCGCGCCGCTATTTCCTCGACCTGCTGCGCCGCGAAATAGAACGCGCGCAGGCGAACGGCGACGCGCTGTGCATGGCGATCGCCGACCTCGACCACTTCAAGCAGATCAACGACCGCTTCGGCCACGCTGCCGGCGACCGCGCGCTCGAACACTTCGTCGATACATGCCGCGCCGAACTACGCACTAACGACGCGATCGGCCGGCTGGGCGGCGAGGAATTTGGCATCCTGTTGCCGGCCACCGCCCTCGAGGGCGGCCGCGAGGTCGTCGAACGGCTGCGCACCCGGCTCAAGGCCGTGCCGTCGACCAAGCTGCCGCCATCGGCCGGCCTGAGCGTCAGTATCGGCATCACCGAGTTGTCGCGCGAAGATCTGCCCGAGCGGATCATGAGCCGTGCCGACCTCGCCCTCTACGCCGCCAAAACCAGCGGCCGCGATCGCACCGAAGCGCTCCCGCCAGACGACACCGCGCCGCCGGCGCGTACCGCCGCGACCGCCTGGTGAATCGATACGGCGCAGCGTTGCGAGCGCCGACACTCCGCAGGTAAGCAGGTATGATCAACCTTCATACGAAGCTTGTCGTCACCGCTCTACCAGGAGAGATGCATGAAGGGAAATCTGGTCATCGTTTGCCGCGATCACGATGCTGACGCGTTCGACCATCTGTTGTCCGAGTACGGCGCCTTTCAGACGCGCCTGTCGTCGACGACGTGGTATCTGAAGCTCGATGTCGCCCCGGAGCTGATCCAGGAAGAAATTCTCACGCGCCTCGGCAAGTACACGACTCACTACATCTTCGAGGCAGAGACCGTCACGTGGAATACGGTGGACAGCGACGCGGCCGCCGCGCTGAATACGCTGTTTTCGGAGTAAGACTTCGGAGGAAGAGAGGACGTCGGTGCGGGACTGAAAGACGGAAGGCCCGAAGGCCTGGACGCAGCAGCGACCAGGCCAACACTGCCCGGCCGGTTCTACCAGGCGCTCTCCGAGGCTGCAGCCATGCGCGGCACGGACTCAAACGAGAACGTCATCAAGACGCGCAGGCCGCGCCCGCCATGGTTGCCGATTTCCCATTCTCCGCCCGCGCGCCGCACCAAACGTTCGACGATCGCAAGCCCTAGCCCGCTATGGCCGTTGCCGCCGCGTGCCGGATCGAGCCGCACGAACGGACGGCTCGCGTTCATCAGATCCTGCGCGGCAATGCCCTCGCCGTTGTCCTGCACAGCCAGCGTGTAGCCCGACGACGTACGCGCTGTAGACACGATAATCGGCGGCTGGCCGTACGCATGGGCGTTGTCGAGCAGGTTCGACAGAACGCGGTCGAGCGTGGCGGCCGGCAGCAGGAAGCCCGGGCCCGCCTTCAGATCGGTCAGCACCGCGGCCGCGCTGTTGGCAACCGCCCGGTAGCTGCGCACCACGCGCTCGCATTGCGCATCCACTTCGACCGTCTCACTGCGGTCGGCGCCATCGTGTGCGAACACCAGAAACTGCTCGACGATATGTGTCATCGAATCGACGTCGCGTACTACGCCGTCGCGTACCTTCGCCTCGTCCATCATTTCGGCGCGCAGGCGCAACCGCGCGAGCGGCGTCTTCAGATCGTGCGCGACACCCGCGAGCATCACCGCGCGGTCGTTCTCCGTACGCGCCACTTCCTGGACCATCTGGTTAAAGCCATGGGTCAACTGGCGCAACTCGCGCGGCCCGCGCTCGGGCACCGGCGGCACCGGCTGGCCGCGGCCGAAGCGCGCGACCGCACTGGCGAGCGAGCGCAACGGCTGCTGCAACTGCCACGCGGCAAAGAGCGCCGCCATGACGGCAAACGTGAAGATGATAGTTAGCCACAACACCATCCGGTCGACCGAACGCGGTGGCCGTAGCGGCTGCACCGGCACGACGATCCAGTCGCGGTCGCTCGCCTGGCGCACCCACAGCGTGGGCGGCTTGCCAGGCTCCCCAAGGCGCACCAGGGTGCCCGGCGGCATGCGGTCACGCACGTCGTCGAGGAAGTGGTTAAGCGGCGAGCCGTCGTCCTGCTGCACCGCCGGCACGGCGCTGGACGCTGGATCGACGAGGCGCACGCGCGAAGGCAGCGGCTGATCAGGCGTATGGGCGACGTGCTGACGCACAGCGTCGACGAGGAAGGTAGCCTCTTCTACGGCATAGCGATTCTGAAACTGACTGCGCTCGAGGCGAAACAGCGCATAGCCCGCGAAATGCGATAGCAGCAGTACCACAACGACCAGCAACGCCAGCCGTCCGAACAGTGAGTCAATGGGCCGGCGCATGCTGTTCGCCATCAGGCACGAACACGTAACCGCGGCCGCGAACGGTCTGAATGAAGCGCGGCGTGGACGGATCAGTTTCAAGGATGCGTCGCAGACGCCAGACCTGGACGTCGATGCCGCGGTCGGTGCCGTCGTATTCGGGACCATGGAGCAACTCGAGCAGGCGTTCGCGGGTGAGCGTACGCATAGGATGATTAACAAAAATCTTTAGGAGGGCGAACTCGCTGCCCGACAACGTGAGCGGCTTGTCTTCCAGATTCAGCGTGCGCGACTGGAAATCCAGCGTGAAGCGGCCGAACGTGAACGGTTCGCGCTGCTCAGGTGCGGCCGCCGACGGCAGCGTACGACGACGCCGCAGCACAGCCTGCACGCGCGCCAGCAACTCGCGCGGATTGAACGGTTTGCCGAGGTAGTCGTCCGCGCCCAGCTCGAGACCGACGATCCGGTCTACGTCGTCGGCGCGCGCGGTCAACATGATCACCGGGATGTCGTCACCGGCAGCGCGCAGTTTACGTAGCGCCGTCAGGCCGTCCACACCCGGCATCATCAGGTCGAGCACGATCAGATCCGGGCGCTCGCGTTCGAGCCGCCGCTCGAGCGAGCCGGCATCGTGGAGCACCGAAACTTCGATGCCCTGGCGAGCCAGATAGTCGCGCAGCAGATCGCGGAGTTCGAGGTCGTCGTCGACAACAAGTATTTGAGTAGCCATGGGATGAAGTTTAACGCGCAGCAGTTGAGGTTACTGGGCCGGACAGCCCCCAAAGGGTTACCGGGTGTTACGACGAAAGGCGCACGTAATGTCGCGTAATAGCGACACGCGCTCAGGTAACACAGCGCGCTCTGCGGGTCTTTACGCTGTGTCTTACCGAATGCATCCCGTCCTGTGTTGCCGTGTTTGCATCGTCGGCTATTCCATTACAAGGAGCCACTCATGTCCACAAAAATGTCACGCTTCGTCGCCGTCGCCGCAGCATCGCTTGCTATCGGTCTCGGCTCAGTCGGTCTAGGTTCAGTCTACGCCGCTCAAACTGATGGTCAGGGCGCGCCCGGAGGTCCGGGAGGCTGGCACCACCGCCATGGCCAGTTCATGCAGGAACTGAACAAGCTGCATAGCCAGCTTAACCTGAGCCCGGATCAGGAAAAGCAATGGCAGGCTGCTCTCGACACGATGAAGCAGAACCGCGAAGCAGGGCGTGCTGCCCACAAGCAGTTGCACGATCAGATGGAAGCGTTGAAGTCGCAGCCCATCCTTGATCTGAACGCCCTGCATGACCTGCGCGAAAAGGCCGAAGAGCAGCGCCACCAGGCACACGAGCAGACCTCGGCAGCTTGGCTGACCTTCTACAACGGCCTTGACGACAAGCAGAAGACCATCGTCAGCACGGACATCAAGGCGCACTGGGCCAAGATGGAAGCCCGTCATGACAAGATGCACCAGCATTGGCACCATGACAAGGGTGCAGCGTCGGCACCGGCTGCTAACTAACAAGACGTAGCTGCTGGCAGGGATGGCGGCGCTGTCCCTGCGTCGTGCAAACAGAAACGCCACGGAACGAAATTCCGTGGCGTTTCTTTTCTTGCGCCGGGTTCAGGAGAACTGAGGGACTCCTGGCCTCACGCCGTGCCCGTGCCCGCGTCGTCAGGCGTCTTTAGCCATCTGAACGCGCCCCCTCACTTAAGCGTCCAACGAGCCGAGATCGAACAGCAGCACCTCCGCGTCCCGGCCCTGTTCGAGCGTGACCGTTTCCGCGTCGACGATCATGGCGGCATCGCCCGCAGCGAGTGCTTCGCCATTCACGGTCAGCGCACCGCGCGCCACATGCACATAGGCACGCCGCCCAGCCGGCAGCGAAAGGGCAGCCTGCTCGGCTCCATCGATCAAGGCCGCGTAAATCGACGCATCCGAGTGAATCGTCACCGAGCCGTCGCGTCCATCCGGCGAGGCAACGATCCGCAGACGACCACGCTTGTCGGCGTCGTCGAAGCGCTTTTCCTCGTAGCCCGGTTGATCGCCGGCGCGCTGCGGCAAGATCCAGATCTGCAGCAGATGCGCCTGCTCGTCCTGCGACGCGTTGAACTCACTATGCTTCACACCCGTGCCGGCGCTCATCCGCTGCACGTCGCCGTGACGGATCGTCGAACCGTTGCCCATGCTGTCGCGATGGGCCAGCGCGCCCTCGAGCACATAGGTGACGATCTCCATGTCGCGATGTCCATGGGTGCCAAAACCCTGACCGCCCGCAATACGGTCTTCGTTGATCACGCGTAGCGGTCCGAAGTGCATGTGGTCCGGATCGTAGTAGTCGGCAAACGAGAAGCTATGGTAAGAGTCGAGCCAACCGTGGTTGGCGTGGCCTCGTGCTTCGGAGCGGCGGATCTTGATCATGGGTTTCCTGGTCAATGCGTTGCGATGCACAGAATGTATGGGCACACAGCATCCGGCACAACCCGTAAGGGTGCACCGGATCGTTTCATAAATACAGGCAATCTGCGCGCGCTGTGAGGCATGCGGGCGTTGAACTCGCGTGGGGCGTCTGTTCGGGTAAAATACCGCGCTTTTCGGGCGGACATCGCCGTGCGGGCCGTCAAAACGGATCCGGCACGAGAATTTTGACCGCCTAGAATAGCGACGGCCAGTACGCCGCATGGGCCTGCCGCGCGACGGGGCGATACCCGACGGGAATGCCGCCCAGCGGAATACCGCCCGACGGAAAATGCCGCCCGCTTCGTACAACAGTCGAAACCCAGACCTCACGCGGCGCAGACAAGCCGCGTCTTTCGCGGTGCGCCTCATACGCATCGTCAAGGACCTTATATGTCCCTTCAAGGCTATGGCCCGTTGCTTCTCAACGGCACCTGGCAGACTGTCAAGCTGGCGGTGCTGTCGCTGACGTTCGCCTTCGTGCTGGGCCTGCTCGGCGCGGCGGCCAAACTGTCGAAAAACCGCGTCTCATCCAGTGTGGGCACGCTTTACACGACTCTCGTGCGCGGTGTGCCGGATCTCGTCCTGATGCTGCTGCTGTTCTATAGCCTGCAGATCTGGCTGAACAACCTGACCGACGTGCTCGGCTGGGACCAGATCGACATCGACCCGTTCGTGGCCGGCGTCGCCGTGCTCGGCTTCATCTACGGCGCGTACTTCACCGAAACCTTCCGCGGCGCCTTCCTCGCCGTGCCACGCGGCCAGCTCGAAGCGGGTGTCGCCTACGGCATGAGCGGCTGGCAGGTGTTTTCCCGCATCATGTTCCCGCAGATGATGCGCTTTGCGCTGCCGGGCATCGGCAATAACTGGCAGGTGATGGTGAAAGCCACCGCGCTGGTTTCGATCATCGGCCTGGCCGACGTCGTGAAGGCTTCGCAGGATGCGGGCAAGGGCACGCTGCGGTTCTTCTTCTTTACCCTGCTTGCCGGGGCTATCTACCTCGTCATCACCACGGTCTCCAACTTCGTGCTGATGTACCTCGAAAAACGCTACTCGACCGGCGTACGGAAGGCGGACCTATGATCGAGATCATTCAGGAATACTGGCGCAACTACCTCTACAGCGACGGCTACCGCTTCACCGGACTCGTCATTACGCTGTGGCTGCTGGTGGTGTCGATCGGTCTTGGCTTCTGCCTGTCGATTCCGCTGGCGGTCGCGCGGGTGTCGAAGAAGAAATGGCTTTCCCGCCTCGTGTGGCTGTATACATACATCTTTCGCGGCACGCCGCTCTACGTGCAGTTGCTGCTCTGCTACACCGGCCTTTACAGCCTCGAAGTGGTCCGCGACCACGCGCTGACCAACGCGTTCTTCCGCGACGGCATGCATTGCACGCTGCTCGCCTTCACGCTGAACACCTGCGCGTACACCACCGAAATCTTCGCGGGCGCCATCAAGGCCACTCCGTATGGCGAGATCGAAGCCGCTCGCGCTTACGGCATGTCGCCGTTCACGCTGTACCGGCGAGTGATCCTGCCGTCGGCGCTGCGCCGCGCGCTGCCGTACTACAGCAACGAAGTGATCCTGATGCTGCACGCCACCACGGTCGCCTTCACCGCCACCGTGCCGGACATCCTCAAGATCGCCCGCGACGTGAACTCGGCGACCTATCAGTCGTTCAACGCGTTCGGCCTCGCCGCCCTGCTCTATCTGGCTATCTCTTTCACGCTCGTGTGGCTGTTCCGCCGCGCCGAGCGCCACTGGCTCGCTTATTTGCGGCCGCAAGGCAAGTAAGCCGTCAAGGACCCCGATGAATACAAAGAAGCAAAAGCTCTTCGTCGACGAGCTGCACAAACAGTACGGCGACAACGAAGTGCTCAAAGGCGTCACGCTGCGCGCCAATGCCGGCGACGTGATCAGCGTGATCGGCTCGTCCGGTTCGGGCAAGAGCACGATGCTGCGCTGTATTAACTTTCTCGAACAGCCCAATGCCGGGCGCATCTTTGTCGACGGCGAAGAAGTCCGTACCCAGAAGGACAAGAACGGCGCGCTGAAGGTCTCGGATCCCAAACAGTTGCAGCGCGTGCGCACCCGGCTCTCCATGGTGTTCCAGCACTTCAACCTGTGGGCGCACATGAGCGTGCTGGAGAATATCGTCGAAGCGCCCATCCGCGTGCTGGGACTGCCGCGCCGCGAAGCCGAGGACCGCGCCCGTCAATATCTTGAGAAGGTGGGTCTCGCGCCGCGGCTGGAAAAACAGTATCCGTCGCATCTCTCCGGCGGCCAGCAGCAGCGTGTTGCGATCGCGCGGGCGCTGGCCATGCATCCCGACGTAATGCTATTCGACGAGCCGACCTCCGCGCTCGACCCGGAACTCGTCGGCGAAGTGCTGAAGGTCATGCAGACGCTCGCCGAAGAAGGCCGCACGATGATCGTTGTCACCCACGAGATGGCGTTCGCCCGCAACGTGTCGAACCATGTGATGTTCTTGCATCAAGGCCGCGTCGAGGAAGAAGGCCATCCGGACGAAGTATTCAGGAACACGAAGAGTGAACGGCTCAGGCAATTCCTTTCGGGCAGCCTCAAATAGCGCCTAAGACAGCTTTTGTAGTTTGTGTAGTATTACAAGTCGCCTACGAAAGGCGCCTTTTTTCATTTCCGCACCCCCTTTTGCGACGTCAAACGTCCCAAATATCGCACCAACATCCCGTTTTTTGCCCTACTCCCACTGCTTTACACCGTCAATAGTGGCAATCCTTAACGCTGCCTCAAACGAACCGTGATTCCCTTGTCAGACAAGGGTTGGGGGCTGTTTTTGAGATGCCTTGACGAGTGCTCGAGCACACCACTATTGCAATTTGGAGACACCAAAGCGCCCTGGGACCAATTTCTTCTCCCATCGAAGTGTATTTTTGATAAATTAGTAACCAAAGTACCAAAACAAAGTTGATTAAAAGTAGTTTCACTTCAAAACGCAGAGGAGATCCGGTCGACGAGGGATCGGTATGACGCAAAGAAAGCCCCAGGCTACATCGTCATCACAGTTCACCCGCTCGACCCGAACCGTCTCCCTGGTACGGATTTCTGTTCGGCGCCCATGGCGTCCGGACACCATCGCAGTACTGGGTTTTTCTTTTGACAGGGTATGGAGGAGAAGATGAAGAAAGCATTACTCGCCGCGGCGTTGATGTCGGCCGGTGTAGTTGCTCACGCACAAAGCAGCGTCACGCTGTACGGTCGTCTGGACGCGGGTGTCGAATACATCAGCGGCCTTCCGAATGCCAATTACACGGGTTCCACCTCGCGTTTCCGCGTTGAGAGCGGCGACTGGGGTACGAGCCTGTGGGGTATGAAGGGCGTTGAAGACATCGGTGGCGGCAACAAGGTACTGTTCCAGTTGGAAGGCTCGTTCAGCACTGCGACCGGCTCACTCGGATCCGCTGGCTCGATCTGGAATCGCTGGGCGACAGTCGGTGTAGCGAACGATCAGTTCGGTACCTTCCTCCTGGGTCGTGAACTGTTCATCTCCAATGGCGTGTGGGACTTCGACCCGTTCGGTCAATCGAACTGGTCGTCGGCGTCGCTGGTGCGTGGCCGCAACTGGCCGCAGTCGAGCAACAACATTTCGTACCAGTCGCCGAAGTTCTACGGCTTTGACGTGTACGGCCAATACGCCTTCTCGAACTCGACGTCCTTCAACGGCGGCAACGGTTCGGCACAAGGTCGTGAAGACGGTCTGCAGGTGACCTACACGAACTCGCTGTTCCAGGTTCGCGGCCTGTACGACGAAATCCGTAATAACATCAACGGTAGCCTTGGCGATCCGACCGCAGGCGCTCCGAACGGTCCGTTCAACTACGGCCGCGAGTACTTCGCCGGCGTCAACGTGTTCCTCGGCCAGTTCAAGATTCAGGCTGTGTACCAGGGCGCACGTACTTCGGGCGAGAGCGGTGTACCTATCGGCACGCCGACGACGACCGACCAGGAATGGGGCGGCATCACGTGGCAAGCTACGCCGGCAGCAGCGCTTATCGCAGCCGTGTATCACGTCAACGCGAACAACGGTGCAGGCAACGCGAACATCTACACGATTGGTGGTTCGTACAACCTGTCCAAGCGTACGTTGCTCGACATCCAGATCGCTACCGTGCGTAACAGCAAGACGGCTAACTTCGGTCTCGATGCCAACGCAGCAGGTGCTGGTGGCGACAGCGGTTCGGGTAGCACGGTTTCGTACAACGAAAACCCGACTCCGGGACATGCCCAGAACGGTGTTTATGCAGGTATTCAACACTCGTTCTAATCGAACGATGTAACTCCGAGATCTAGTCTTAGAATCTTTTTCACGCTGCTGCGAGAGGCGCGTATCGGTGCGATGTCCGAAAGGGTATCGCACCGTTTTTTATTGGTGCGAGCGGTTCTCCGACCGCTGCACGTATGTGTCCTGAACGGCTGACTTGCCTCAGACTGCCGCTTCGTTTTCCTCGCCGGTGCGAATGCGGATGACCCGCTCCACCTCGGCCACGAAAATCTTGCCGTCACCGATCTTGCCGGTGCGCGCCGCACCGATGATCGCGTCGATCACCTGATCGCACTGGTCGTTCGCCACCACTACTTCGATCTTCACTTTGGGCAGAAAGTCGACCACGTATTCGGCGCCGCGATACAGTTCCGTGTGACCCTTCTGGCGTCCGAAGCCTTTGACTTCGCTCACCGTCAGGCCGGTGAGGCCGACTTCGGCAAGCGCTTCGCGGACTTCGTCGAGCTTGAACGGTTTGATGACTGCAGTGATGCGCTTCATGGCGTGCCTCGTCTCTTGAGGGAATAGTTCGTTAAGGTGAAAGGAAATCGATAGCTCCGATTCTACGCCGCGCCGGATGGCTTGCGGCCATTCCTGCGCGTGCCGCGTCCTCGCTTCGATGCGGGCCGCGGCGCCGGGCTTCGTTCATTCCACCGGTTCGGTATAGTGGGACGTGATCGGATAGCGCCAGTCGCGGCCGAACGCGCGGTGCGTCACGCGAATGCCGATCGGCGCCTGGCGGCGCTTGTATTCGTTGATCTTGATTAGGCGCGTGACCCGCTTCACGTCATCCACCGCATAGCCGGCCGCGATGATCTCGGCCAGCGAGCGGTCTTCCTCCATATACATGCGCATGATGGCGTCGAGCACTTCATACGGCGGCAGGCTGTCCTGGTCGGTCTGGTTCTCGCGCAACTCGGCTGAGGGCGCGCGCGTCAGGATCCGCTCCGGGATGACGTCCTGCCTGGGAAATGTGGTGGCCGCGTTGCGGTAATGACACAGACGGTAGACCAGTGTCTTGGCAATGTCCTTGATGACCGCGAAACCGCCGGCCATGTCTCCGTACAGCGTGCAATAGCCCACCGCCATCTCGCTCTTGTTGCCGGTGGTCAGTACGATCGAGCCGAACTTGTTCGACAACGCCATCAGCAGCGTGCCGCGAATCCGCGCCTGGATATTTTCCTCGGTAGCGTCTTCCGCGCGGCCAGCGAACTCGTCCGCGAGCGACGTGCGGAACGCGTCGAACATTGGCGCAATCGCGATCTCGTCGTAGCGCACGCCGACCCGGCGCGCCATCTCGGCAGCGTCCGTCGTGGAGATGTCCGCCGTGTAGCGCGACGGCATCATCACGGCGCGCACGCGCTCGGCGCCGAGCGCGTCGCAGGCCACGGCCAGCACCAGCGCCGAATCCACGCCGCCCGACAGGCCGATGAGCGCCCCCGGAAAGCCGTTCTTGTTGATGTAGTCACGCACACCCATCACGAGCGCGGCATACACCTGCGCTTCCAGCGACAGTTCCGGCGCAACCGTGGTGGGCACGGGGCGCGCACCGTCGAATTCGACGATCGCGTTGCCTTCCTCGAACTGCGCCATCTTCGCGACCATATCGCCGTTACCGTCGAGCACGAACGAGCCGCCGTCGAACACCAGTTCGTCCTGCGCGCCGACCATATTCACGTAGACCATCGGCAAGCCGGTCTCGCGGATGCGCGCCCGCAGGATGTCGACCCGCACCGCCTCCTTGTTGAGGTGATACGGCGAGCCGTTCGGAATCAGCAGTACCTGGGCACCCGCCGCTTTGGCCTGCTGGGCCGCCGGTGCATGCCAGACGTCTTCGCAGATCACCACGCCGTATTTGACGCCGTCGAGCTCGAACACGAGCGGCCGAGGGTCGGCGGCGAAGTAGCGCTTCTCGTCGAACACCTCGCTGTTGGGCAGTTCCTGCTTCAGGTAAGTGCCGACCACCTTGCCGTCGACGATCAGCGACGCCGCATTGAAGGTGTCGACTGGCGGCACGCCGCGCTCGATTGGCGCGTTTGCTTTACCATGGCCGTGCGCGGCGTCGCGGTGCGGATGACCGACCACGACGTGCAGGCCGGCGAACGGCTTCAGTTGTTCAGCAAGATGGGCGAGCGCGGCGGCACTGGCGGCATAGAAGGCCGGGCGCAGCAGCAGGTCTTCGGGTGGGTAGCCGGAAAGTGCAAGTTCGGGAGCGACGAGCAGTTTCGCACCATCGTTGTGCGCTTCGCGCGCCGCGGCGACGACTTTCGCGACGTTGCCGGCGAAGTCGCCGACGGTGACATTGAGTTGAGCAAGAGCGATTCGGGTCTTCATGGCAGGATCGGGGGCAAGCCGCGTAGCTTGCCGGTTGCATCGGCCAGGTGGCTCGACGAAACAGACAAAGTCGCAAAAACGTACCAAACAACACGTACCAACACGGACAAACGAACGATGCTCCGCCAGACGCGGAGGATCGCTCAGATCAGGAACAGTCAAACAGATTGAACCAGCAACGCTTTGATTATCGCACGGGCATTCTGGCCTCGCCCTCCGAGGTAGACGCCGCCGAGTGGAACGCCCTCCTCGCCCAGCAGGCACAACCCACGCCGTTTCTGCGGCATGAGTTCCTGAGCGCGCTGCATACGAGCCGCTCTGCAGCGGACGAGACCGGGTGGGGTACGCAGTTCGTCACGCTGACCGACCCGCGCACAGGACGGCTCGCGGCCGCAGCGCCCGTGTATCTGAAGGGGCACTCGTACGGCGAGTACGTGTTCGATTGGGCATGGGCCGACGCCTACAAGCGTAACGGCCTCGATTACTATCCGAAGCTCCTGTGCGCTGTGCCTTTTACGCCCGTGCAGGGCAGCCGGCTGCTGTCCGTGGATGCGAACGCGCTGCGCCATCTGGCGGCCACGCTGATGGCGTTTGCCGAACAGGCGGACGTGTCGTCGCTGCACGTGCTGTTTCCTACCGCCGCCGAAGCCGAAGCGCTGACCGGGATCGGCATGATGCAGCGCGAAGGCGTGCAGTTTCACTGGCTCAACAACGGCTACCGCGACTTCGAGGAATTCCTCTCGACGCTCGAGCAGAAGAAGCGCAAGAACATTCGCGCAGAACGACGCAAGGTGCGTGAAGCGGGCATCACGATGCGTCGTGTGCGCGGCGAAGACGCTACGGACGCCGACTGGCGGTTTTTCTCCAAGTGCTACCGGCAGACTTACCGCGAGCACTTTTCGAGTCCGTATCTGAATCTCGAGTTTTTCCGCACGATTGGCGCGACGATGCCGGAGAACCTGCTGCTGGTGATCGCGGAATACGATGGCAAGCCGATCGCCAGTTCGCTCGTGGTGTATCAGCGCGACGAAAAGACTGGTGGCACGCTGTATGGCCGCTATTGGGGCGCGCTCGAACATGTGCCGTGTCTGCACTTCGAGACCGCTTACTATCAGCCACTCGAGTTTTGTATCGAAGAGAAACTCGCGGTATTCGAAGGCGGCGCGCAAGGCGAGCACAAGATGGCACGCGGGTTCCTGCCTACCGTCACGCGCTCGACGCACTGGCTCGCCCATCCGGCCTTCTCCGATGCCGTGGCGCGT
Organism: Paraburkholderia sp.; assembly: GCF_026225065.1. GTDB lineage: Bacteria > Pseudomonadota > Gammaproteobacteria > Burkholderiales > Burkholderiaceae > Paraburkholderia. The sequence continues at coordinate 16,942 of NZ_JAMFSB010000260.1, forward strand.
TTTCTCGACAACGAGACAAACAGCATTCACGCGTACGTCGACGAGTTACGTGATCACAACCCGTTCAAGAGCTAGCGTATCGCCATGCCGTGGTTTCTTTATCTGATCGAATGCGCGGACGGTAGCGTCTATACCGGCATCGCCATCGACGTGCAGGCGCGCTTCGACAAGCATGTGAGCGGCACTGGGGCGCGCTATACGCGCTCGCGCAAACCGCTGCACGTGCTGGCGTCGTTTGAATTGGCGGATCGGTCCAGCGCGTCGCGCGCCGAGTATTTTGTCAAGCGGCTGACGGCGGTCGAGAAACGCGCGTTGGCCGCGGGAGCCCGGACGCTGGAATCGGTGGTGCCGGTGCCTGTTCAAGCCGAGGTCGAGGCTGACGAGGCGGATAACGTGTAGTGTGGGTGACGCATACGAGCGGCTTACGCGCACGCCTGCCCTTGCGAGCCAGAATCGTCCCTTACGCCGGCTGACCGCAACCGCGTCCCCATGAAAAAACCGCGCCGCCCTTGCGGGTCAACGCGGTTTATCAACAGCAGGAAGCGCGAACCAACTTACTTCTTGTAGTTCGCCACGCCTTCCGTGATTTCCTTGTGAGCGGCGTCGACATCCGCCCAGCCTTCGACCTTCACCCACTTGCCCTTCTCGAGCGCCTTGTATTGCTCGAAGAAATGCTTGATCTGGTCTTTCAGGTACGACGGCACGTCGTCAAGCGACTTCAGGGTCGCCGTCATCGGGCAGACCTTGTCGTGCGGCACGGCGATCAGCTTGGCGTCGACGCCCGATTCGTCCGTCATCTGCAGCATGCCGAGCGCGCGAGCACGTACGACCGAGCCGGCCAGCAGCGGGAACGGCGTGATCACCAGCACGTCGACCGGGTCGCCGTCGCCCGACAGCGTCTGCGGAATGAAGCCGTAGTTAGCCGGATAGCGCATGCCCGTGCTGATGAAACGGTCGACGACGAGCAGGCCCAGATCCTTGTCTGCCTCGTACTTCACCGGATCGCTTTGCGCCGGGATTTCGATGATGACGTTGAAATCTTGCGGAAGGTCTTTGCCCGCGGGTACGTGATTGAAGCTCATGAGCGCTCTCTGAACAGGATGAAATTCGGAACACAGTGCGCGATGCGGCGTCTGACCCAGGTCAGGCGCGGCACAGCGGACCGGAAGTGCGGAATACGCCATTATAGCCAATCGGCCGATGGCACCTCCGTGACGATCGGCGCGATAATCGTTCAAACCGCGCTTCCGGACGCAGACGAAACTGCGCTTGCGTCGTGATTGCAACGCTGACCGCAATCGCGGCCACGGGCGCGCCCAGAAGCCGTTCCAAGCCTTTTCAGCCAGGAGCATGCATGGAAGAAGCCAGACACTTCATCGGCAGCGAATGGGTCGCCCCAGCCAGTGGCGAGACGATTCCGGTGCTCGATCCCTCGGACGGACAGCCGTTCGCGCAGTTGGCCCGAGGCAACGCCGCGGATATCGATGCCGCCGTGCACGCAGCGCGCAAAGCCTTCGATGGCGCATGGGGCGCCGCCAGCGCAGCCGAGCGTGGCCGGCTGCTGTACCGGCTATCCATGCTGGTGGCCGCGCACCACGAAGAACTCGCGCAACTCGAAGCGCGCGACACCGGCAAGCCGTTGCGCCAGGCGCGCGCAGACGCGACAGCACTGGCCCGCTACTTCGAGTTTTACGCGGGCGCTGCCGACAAGCTGCACGGCGAGACGCTTCCCTATCAGAACGGCTACACCGTCTTCACGGTGCGCGAACCGCACGGCGTGACCGGCCACATCGTGCCGTGGAATTACCCGATGCAGATCTTCGGCCGCAGCGTCGGCGCGGCGCTCGCGACAGGTAACGCGTGCGTCGTCAAGCCTGCCGAGGACGCTTGCCTGTCCGTGTTGCGCGTTGCAGAGCTCGCTGCCGAGGCCGGCTTGCCGGCCGGCGCGCTGAATATCGTCACGGGCTATGGGCACGAAGCGGGCGCCGCGCTCGCGCGCCATGCCGGGATCGACCACATTTCGTTCACCGGCTCGCCGCAGACCGGCAAGGCCGTCACGCAGATGGCAGCAGAAAATCACGTGTCCGTCACATTGGAACTGGGCGGCAAGTCACCGCAAATCGTGTTCGCCGATGCCGATCTCGACGCCGCAGTCCCCGTGCTGGTGTCCGCGATCGTGCAGAACGCCGGACAGACCTGTTCGGCGGGCAGCCGCGTGCTGATCGAGCGGGCAATTTACGAGCCGTTGCTTGATAAGCTCGCCACGGCGTTCAACGCGCTGCGGGTCGGGCCGTCGCATGCCGACCTGGACTGTGGGCCACTCATCAGCGCGAAGCAACAGCGGCGCGTATGGGATTTTCTCGACGATGCGCAGCACGACGGTATTGCGATGGCAGCACATGGCGAAGTGATCCACGAGGCGCCGGAAACCGGCTTCTATCAGGCACCAACCCTGCTGCGCGACGTGCCTCCAGCCCATCGTCTGGCACGCGAGGAAGTGTTCGGACCCGTGCTGGCCGCGATGGCCTTTACCGACGAAGACGAAGCCGTGGCACTGGCGAACGGCACGCCGTATGGACTCGTCGCCGGCATCTGGACGCGTGACGGCGCGCGCCAGTTACGGCTCGCGAGGCGTGTGCGCTCAGGCCAGGTGTTTATCAACAACTATGGCGCGGGAGGCGGCGTCGAATTGCCGTTTGGCGGCGTCAAGCATTCGGGACATGGCCGCGAAAAAGGGTTTGAAGCGCTGTACGGCTTTACGGTGCTGAAGACCGTCGCGATCCGCCACGGCTAGCCAAGCCGCAGGCTTTACCGCACTGACGCACTGACGCAGGGACGCACCGAACGCACTAACGCAAGTAGCAGCACGGAACGCATCAGCAACGACAACGGAGACATCATGCGCTTGAGAGGTAAAACGGCCATCGTCACGGGTGGCGGCTCGGGTTTCGGCGAGGGCATTGCAAAGACCTACGCCCGCGAAGGCGCGAACGTAGTGGTGAACGATCTGAACGGCGCAACGGCGGAGCGCGTCGCGAGCGAAATCGCGCTGGCAGGCGGTAAGGCCATTGCGGTGGCCGGCGACGTCACCCGCAGCGACGACTGGACCCGTCTGCGCGAAGCCGCGCTAGAAGACTTCGGCAGCGTCCAGGTGGTCGTCAACAATGCGGGCACCACCCATCGCAACAAGCCCATCCTCGATGTGAGCGAGGCCGAGTTCGACCACGTCTATGCAGTCAATGTGAAGAGCATCTTCTGGAGCGTGCAGGCGTTCGTGCCGTACTTCCGCGAGCAAGGCGGTGGCGTGTTCATCAACATCGCCTCGACGGCGGGCGTGCGGCCCCGGCCGGGACTCGTCTGGTACAACGGGAGCAAGGGCGCGGTGATCATCGCCAGCAAGTCGCTCGCCGTCGAACTGGGACCGGACCGTATCCGTGTGAACTGCGTGAATCCGGTGATGGGCGAAACCGGCCTGCTATCCGAGTTCATGGGCGTCGAAGACACGCCCGAGAATCGCAAGCGCTTCCTGGCTGGAATTCCGCTCGGCCGCCTCTCGACACCGCAAGACATCGCCAATGCCTGTCTCTATCTGGCATCGGATGAAGCGGAGTTCATCACCGGGACGTGCCTGGAAGTGGACGGCGGGCGTTGTGTGTAGATGACCGGGGCGCGACCTGAACAGGTCAGCGCCCACCGCAGGTTCAAACCACGTTCATCGCGAGCGCGCTTTCCCGATAATGCTGGCTCGCCTTGTCAGCGTCGCCAAGCTGCTCGTGCAGGCGTGCGAGTGCACGATGCGAACGGATCTTCAAGGTTTCGTTATCGGCCAGCTTGAGCGCCGTCTCGAGGAACGACTGCGCCTTGCCCCACAGTTGCTGGTGCAAACACAAGCGGCCCAGCGTGAACATCAGATCGGCATCCTCCGGACGCTCCTTCTGCCACGCTTCGGCCTTCTGGATCAGCGGCAACGCATCGCCACCTGCCGTATCCGGATAACGGCGCAACAGGCGTGCGTCCCAGTTCTGCGCCAGTGCTTCCTCGACAATCTTGCGCGCGTCCTGCGGCCGGTTGAGCGTCACCAGCAGTTCAGCGGCGAGATCGGCCAGGCGCGGTGAATGCCGCTCGGTCGGCGAGAGCGAATGCCACAACTCCAGCAGCGCATCGGCATTGTGACGCCGGTCGCGCAGCAGATTCTCCGCCGCGAGCTGGCGCAAACGCGCCGCCACGGCCGGGTGAATCGCCTCGCGCTTTTCCAGCGTCTTGACGAGCTTGAGCACTTCACTCCAGTTCTTCAACTGCTGCTGCGCACGCAACATGATCTGCTGCGCATGAATCCGCCGCGCGCCTTGCGACTGCATCTCCGTCAGCGCGGTCAGCGCACCGTCCGCATCGCGGCCGTCCGCACGCATATCGGCAGTCGCCATCAGACGGGCATCTTGCCAGTCGGCCTCGTCGATCTGCGAAAGCCATTCGTCGCGCCGCGCGTATTCGCGCATGCGGTGCGCCGCCGTGGCCGCGACGAGGCCCGCCGCACCCTTGTTGTCGCCGTTGGCGAGCGCGTCGCGCGCCGCTTTTTCAGCGCGCGAGAAACGTCCCGCGTACAGATTGCCGATCGCATCGCGCAGCGCCGCATGCGCCTTCGCCACGCGCGAGCGGGCCCGGTAAGCAGCCACGCGCTGTGGCATGCGCCAGATGTTGCGCACGATGCGCAGCAACGCATACACGAGGATGAACAGCACCACCAGCGCTACCACGAACAGGTTCAGCGACACGTCCACGCGGTACGGCGGATAGACGAGCAGCACCTGCCCTGTATCGAAACGCCCGACCGTCGCCAGCGCGACCGCAATGACGAACAGCAACGCCAGCCAGATAAGTCCCCGGATCGCCATGATTAACTCCGGCTCCGGTACTGGTTGACGGCCTGCAGGCTCGTATTCAGATTCGGCACTTCCACCGCCGCCGAGCCGTCGTCCACCTCCTTCACCAGCCCGCGCACGGTTTGCGTGCGTTTGGACGCGTTGTCGAAGTAGCGCGCGAGCGCCGCATCAGCGGCGTGCAGATCGGACTTCAGCGTGGTCTGGTTACGCGAGAGCAACGCAAGGCGCGCCGACAGCAGGCGCAGTTTCAGATTCTCGCGCAGGAAGTAGCCTTGATCCGGCGTGACCAGCATCGCGTCCGCATTATCGATGCGGCGCACTTGCACAAGGCTTGTCAACTGCTGGGCGACACCGGCCGAGAACTCCTGCCACCAAACCTTCCAGCGCGGCTCGCCGGTAGCTGCCGCGACCTTCGCGGTATCGGCGGGCGCAGTGGCCTGCGGTACGGTGTGAGCGGTCAGCTCCTCGCCGTCGAGCGGCAACGTGTCGACCTGGTCGATCGCGTTGTCGAGCTTGATGGCGAGACCCGTGAGATCGGTCGACGGCGCGGACTTCAGCTTGTCGATGTCCTCGGCGATCGCCTTGCGCACCGCCATGACCTGCGCGCCGTCAGAAGCCGCGAGTCGTGTGTCGGCACTTTGCAGTGCGAACAGCGCCAGTTGCGTGTTACCCGTCAGTTGCAACTGCTGGCTCGCGGCCGACAGCATCTGCCCCACTTCGGCGAGCGTCCAGTCGTCGCGATTGCGCGCGAGGTCCGCGTACTGCTGTTGCAGTGCCTGCTCGGCCTGCTGCGCATCGGTCAGCTTGCCCTCGAGCTGCGACATCTGCGAATCGATCTCGTGCACGGTCGATACGGCCTGGTCCGTCTTCACGCTCAGTGCAGCAGTTTGCGCATCGTTGGCCTGCTGGCGTTGCGTCAGTTGCTGATCGAGCCGGATGAGCTTCCGATTGAGCACAATGCCGCCCGCAACCGCTGCACAGACAATGATCACGATGACCAGCCACAGCAGCGGTCCGCCCACGCTGCGGCGCGGCTGCTGCGCTTCGTAGGGCGTGAAGGGGGGATTGGGCGGCAATGCAGCGGTCGCAGCCGGCTGGGGAGAGGCGTTCGTGGGAGCGTTCGATTCAGTCATGCGTGAGTGAGCCGGGTTGGTCGGTACCGGTTGAACAACGGGAGGTACGGCTAAAAGCAAGGTTTGGGCAATGCGCTCATCGCCCGCACCGGACACCGTAATGCTATCAAAACCCAGTCCCCGCGCGGTCTGCGCGATGCGTGGGTGGGGTGTGACGAGCGTGGCGCGCTTCAGTTGAGCGATTTCGCCAGCGTTCAGGTGCTCGTGCGCGAGTTCGTCGAGATTGCGCACGCCTTCGGAACTGGTGATGAGCCAGGCATGCGGTTCGCCCGCGAGCAGCTCATGCACCCGGCTCCAGGCGCCGATGGACGGCTCCGGCACCAGCCGCCGGTAAGCAGCGACGGTTTCCACTTCGACACCACCCTCGCGCAGACGATCGGCCAGCCATTCGCGACCGCCATCGCCACGCACGATCAGCACCCGCTTGCCTTCCAGCGAGGCCGCACCGAACGAAGCGTCGATGGCCGCGAAGAGCGCCTCCGAATCGAAGCGCGCCACGTCGTCATCCGCCGCGGCCGCTGGGCTGATCACGCGGTACGCCGGTGCTTCGACGCCGTGGCGCGCCAGCGCCGCGACGCTGCCGGGCCCCACGACACCGACTGGCAGCGCGTGCGGCCAGATCGAATCGAACTCCGCGAACGCGTAATCGACGGCGTTGGGCGAGACGAACACCACCAGCGCATAGCGCTCGAGCGCGACTAATGCCGCCTGCAACGGCGCCACGTCTTCGACTGGCACGATCTCGATCAGCGGAAAGTCGAGCGTGGCGATGCCGGCCGCCTCCAGTTGCGCCGCGAGCGCAGCCGACTGCCCTGCGGGGCGCGTGATCACAACCGTATACCGCGTCTTGCCAGACGAGTTGGGGGAGGAGTTGACGCCTG
>NZ_JAMFSB010000261.1 GCF_026225065.1 Paraburkholderia sp.
CGCCGTACGTTGTTTGCGCCCGATCTGGTCGGTACTGCAGACGAGATCGTCGCGCGCCTGCTTGACGATCCTGTCGTTGGGCAGGTTCGCGAACTGCGCCTCGAACTGCCGTACGACCTGCCGTTTGAGAACTATCAGCAGATCCTTGAGGACTTCGTCACACGTATCGCACCCGAACTGGGTTGGCGGCCGGAAGCCGCACGTGAACCCGTCGCGGCGTAGCAGCCGCCGCGCATATTGCCGTATCGAATGATTGACCTTATGACACAAGTCCAAGCCACATCCGTTTCCACTGCTTCACCACAGATTCACACCGCGCCTGACGATCGCCTCGTTTATGTTTCGGTAAACGATCCGTTGGCGCGTCCTCTTTTCGAAGAGCTCGCCTACGAATACAGCAGTCGTTACGCAGGCCTGATCGATACCGACGAGATCGCGAGAGAGATGCAGCGCTATCCCGTGGAGGCTTTCGCGCCGCCGCATGGCGCGTTCGTGCTTCTGCTGCGAGACGGGCAGGCCATAGCGGGCGGCGCGTTCATGCGGCATGCCGATCCCGGCACGACCGAGTTCAAACGCATCTGGGCGAGCCGCAACCATCGGCGTCAGGGTCTCGCGCGTCGCATTCTCACCGAACTGGAGGTGCACGCGGTTCGTCTGGGTTATACGCGCGTGTTCCTCAGCACCGGACCCCGTCAGCCCGAGGCCATCGCGCTGTACCAGACCAATGGCTATACCTTGCTGTCCGCACACGACTTCGGTGAGGACCAGCCGCCGGGATATCTGTTCGAGAAGCACCTGTAGCGTTTTCCACTCAACCTATCGATGATCAACCGTTCCTTGAAACAATCAGCGCTTGCGTTGCGGCGCATTGCACTCGCGTCCGTGCCGCTGTCCATCGCGTCCTTCAGCCTGTTGGTGTTGGTGACGACACTGTCGATTTCCGCGCCGGTGGATGCAGCCGGCAGCAAGACCCTCGTGTTTTGCACTGAGGGCAGCCCAGCCGGGTTCGACCCGGGCCAGCACACAACCGGTACCGATTTCGACGCCAGCAGCAACGCTGTGTACAACGAACTGGTCGAATTTCGCCGGGGAACCCTCGACCTCGAGCCCGCGCTCGCGACGAGCTGGGACGTGTCGGAAGATCAACTCACCTACACGTTTCATCTGCGGCATGGCGTGAAGTTTCATACCACTGCGTGGTTCAAGCCCACCCGAGATTTCGACGCGGACGACGTGCTGTTCACATTCAACCGAATGCTCAATCCCGACGATCCGTTTCGACGGGCCTATCCGTCGAGTTTCCCGTATTTCAGCGATCTGGGCTTCGACAAGAACCTCGATCGGATCGACAAAGTGGACGACTATACGGTGCGCTTCCAGTTGAAGCAGCCGGACGTGATCTTCGTGCGCAATGTGGCGATGAGTTTCGCCTCGATCCTGTCTGCGCAATATGCGGCACAACTGAGCGCCGCGCATCGTGAGGCCGATATCAACCAGTTGCCGGTCGGCACCGGACCGTTCGTGTTCCGTTCCTATCAGAAGGATGCCCTGATCCGTTACGACGCCAATTCCGACTATTGGCGCCCCGATGACGTGAAGCTCGCGCATCTGATCTTTGCCATTACGCCCGATCCGGGTGTGCGCGTTCAAAAGCTCGCGAGCGGCGAATGCCAGGTGTCGGCTTACCCACGTCCCGCGGATCTGGACGTGATCAAACGCAATCCTGACCTGACCTTGATTACAGGCGTGGGCTTCAATGTAGGTTTTGTTGCGTACAACACGCAGCACGCGCCGCTGGACCGCGTCGAAGTGCGGCGCGCCCTCGACATGGCGATCGATAAACCCGCCATTATCAAGGCCGTTTTTGCCGGCAACGCGACCACCGCGACCAATCCAATGCCGCCGTCCCAGTGGTCGTACAACAAACAGTTAAGGGATGCACCGTACGATCCCGCCAAGGCGAAGGCACTGCTCGCGCAGGCGGGCTTCCCGAACGGATTCGACATCTCGCTGTGGGCCATGCCGGTGCAGCGTCCCTATAACCCAAATGCGCAGTTGATGGCGCAACTCATCCAGCAGGATTGGGCGAACATCGGCGTGCGCGCCAGAATCGTCAGCTACGAATGGGGCGAATACAATCGCCGCGCGAAGCAGGGTGGTGAGCACGACGCAATCCTCTACGGCTGGTCGGGCGACAATGGCGACCCTGACAACTGGCTCGGCACCTTGCTCGGCTGCGACGCCGTGCACGGCAGCAACGTGTCGAAGTGGTGCGATCCCACCTTCGACGCCTTGATCGTCAAGGCACGCTCGAGCTCCGACACCTCCGTGCGTACGGCGCTTTATGAGCAGGCCCAGGTAATCTTCAAGCAGCAGGTGCCTTATACGCCGATCGCGCATTCGATCGTGTCGTTGCCTGCGTCGAAGCGCGTAAAGGGACTCGTATTTTCGCCGCTCGGAAGTCACCGGTTCGACGGCGTCTGGCTGGAGTAAAAGACATGATCCAGTTTGAGGAATTGACCGACAGCGAATGGGCCCTGCTTGATGGACTATTCTCCAACGAAGCGGTGCCGCCCGAGCGCTCAGGAAGACGGCGAGTGGAGCCACGCACGGTGGTCAATGCAGTGCTGTGGGGGCTTTCGACCGGGCATGGCTGGTCGAGGCTGCCCGGCAGGTATCCGTCGCGCCCGACCTGCGTGCGCCGCTTTGACGAATGGCAGGCCGACGGCACGCTTGCCGAAATCGTCAGACGGCTCAATGCCGGCGGCCGGACAGTGTCGCCGCGTGGTGCGATCGGGGATGCGTTCAAACATCGTGCGGCGAACCCGGGTCATGCTCATCTGAAACGACTGTCATGGAGCAGTCCGCAAACGTGGCGCGCGCCGGTTGATGTGATCTGAAACTAGAGTTGCGCGTGCCGCGCAAGAATCGAGCGGCGGTAGCCTGAGGGAAGTGGCTCCGGCAATCGGTCTACGTCGAATGTCCCCACCTGCAAATGCTCTTCGCTGATCGAAGGCGAGAACTTGCCTTCGATCCGGCATCCATACGTCACGATAAATACAAAGCGCCCCGGGATGACTTCGAACAGGTAGCTATCGAGAATCCCGCAGGGCGTGATGGTTGCCGCCAGTTCTTCTTCGAACTCCCGGACCAGGGCCTGCTCGGGACTTTCGCCCACTTCGAGGCGGCCGCCGGGCAGCTCCCACTCCTGCCGTTCGTTCAGCAACAGGATGACCTGGCCTCGCGCGCTGAATGCCACGCCTTTAACTGATACCGGAAAGCGATCGTTGTTCATCTGCGGTCTGCCATGTCGCGCCGTGGCGCGTTCGTTGACCGGTCAGCGCCGGTGATTCATTGAATTGACGAAATACTGTCTTCGATTAATCCGGGTCTGTCGATCACAATTTCGCAATAAACCGCGCCAAAACGCGCCTGAAAAGAGCGGGGCCAACGAGCAATGTCTGATTGCCTTTGGCGAATGCGCGCGGGTTGTGCGTGGGCGCGGGCGAAGCCAAGGCGCAGCCGGTTCGCGCAACCGGAAGTATACAAAATGCTTTCGATAATCTTCCGGTTACCTACGATTCCAGTCAATCGCCAGCTTCGGGTACGTATCTTTCAGTGCGTTTATAAAACCTTCATATTCGAATGCTCCAATGCGTCGGCGTAATCGAGCTGACAACACGCTGTACTCCTTTAACAAAGCGGCTTCCTATCCCCTAACGATGGATCCGTCGCAGAATATCCGGAGCGCCCCATATGTTACATAGAAAACCCCTGGTGCCGATTTCGTTGGCGGTGACGATGCTGACGCTGGCAGCTTGCGGCAGCAGCAGCCACAACACGCCCGCGCCGTCTGCAGAGGATGCACTGACTACCGCGACACCGATCAAGCACGTCGTCGTGATCTTCGGTGAGAACGAATCCTTCGACCACTACTTCGGCACCTACCCGAACGCAACGAACCCGACGGGTGAGCCGGTGTTTACTGCGGCATCCGGAACGCCGACGGTCAACGGACTGACGACTGCACTGCTGACTGCGAATCCGACTGTCACCGCCGCGGGGAACCCGGCCGGCACCAACATCAATCCGTTCCGCCTCGACCGTACCCAGGCCGGCACGGAAGGCCAGAACCACGGCTATGCGGCGGAACAGCTCGCTGCCGACGGCGGCAAAATGGACCTGTACCCGCTCAACACGGGTAACAACGCGACGGGTTCGACTGGCGAATTCGGCACGCTGGGCCTCGTGATGGGCTACTTCGACGGCAATACCGTGACGGCTCTGTGGAACTATGCGCAGAACTTCGCGATGAGCGACAACATGTATACGGACACGTATGGTCCGTCGACGCCGGGCGCGGTCGCCGTAGTCTCGGGCCAGCACAATGGCGCCGTGGTCACGAAGAACGGCGCAGTAGTCGCGGGCACCGCGACCGCGAGTGCCAGCCCGTCGTCCAATGTGGTGTTCGACCTGCAGGGTGGCTGGACGCTGATCGGCGACCTGGATCCGACTGGCGACGCCTGTACGGTCGCGGCCGACTCGGCCTCGACGGCGACGGCATTAATGAGCTCGAAGAACATTGGCGATCTGCTGAATTCCGCCAACATCACCTGGGGCGGCTTCATGGGCGGGTTCAACCTGACCACAGTCAACCCGAACGGCACGACGGGCTGCAAGCGGTCGACCTTCTCGAACGTGCTGGCGGCGAACGAGCCCGACTATGTTCAGCACCACGCGTGGTTCCAGTACTACGCGACCACGCAGAACCTGGCACACACCCGCCCGAGTTCGGTAGCGGTGATCGGCCACACCGATCCGCTGGATAGCACGGCAACACCGGTGCACCACCAGTACGACGTGGACGACTTCTTTGCTGCCGTGGACGCAGGCAACTATCCGTCGGTCAGCTTCCTTAAGGCGCCTTCGGTTGCCGACGCGCACCCGGGTAACTCCGATCCGCTCGACGAGCAAGCGTTCGTGACCAGCGTGGTGAACTTCCTTGAACAGCAGCCGGACTGGAAGAGCACCGCAGTCATCGTCACCTATGACGATTCGGACGGTTGGTACGACCACCAGTTCGCAGCGCCGACGACCTCGTCGTTCGACAGCACCACGGTGGAAAGCGCCGGTAATAGCTCGGACAACGAACGTAGCGTGACGGGTGCCGACCAGATCGTCAGTGCCGGTGTGTGTAACGCGACGGGCGCCGTGCAGGGCGTGGGCATCAACGGTGGTGCGGTCAACGGCCGCTGCGGCCCGGGTACGCGCATTCCGTTGCTCGTGATCTCGCCGTATGCGAAGCCGAACTACGTTGACCACACGCTGATCACGCAGGCATCGGTGGTGCGCTTCATCGAAGACAACTGGTTGAGTGGTACGCGTCTCGGCCAGGGTTCGAACGACGCCAACGCAGGCAGCATCATGACCCTGTTCAACTTCTCGACGACGACGCCGAATCCGACGCTGTTCCTCGATCAGAACCTGGGTACGAAGGTCGCTTCGCCGCCGGCGTCCGCTTCCTCTGTAGCACCGGCAGTCTAAGCGGTATAAGCCGACACGCTTCATGGTCGGTTCACGTCCCGGTAGCTCACGCTGCCGGGACGAATGTTTTTGAGGAGGCCCGGCTTCGGCTGGGCCCTATGCGTTTTTTGATACCTCTGCGTTTCTCACCACATCACATGTCTACGAGTCCACAGCCCACTTCGTCGCCAGCCGGATCAACCTTCGCTCCCCAGCCTCCCGGACAAAGCAAACCGCGCGGTCGCGGGCCACTGTTGGCAGGATGTTCAGTGGTGCTGCTCGCCGTCGTGGGCCTGGTCGGCTATGCATTGGCCTACCCCGAGCGGATGCCCGACGCAGTCGGCGAATATGTCGAAGGTATTACCGGCGCGAACCCGTATCCCGTGCAACTGGTCTTGCCGCCGTCTGCTCCCTTGAGCGCGGTCGCCCAACTGGGCAAGCAGATTTTCTACGACACGTCGTTGTCCGCATCGGGTAAGCAGTCGTGTGCCTCATGCCACAGCCCGGCACATTCGTACGGACCACCGAATGATCTGTCCGTGCAGCTGGGCGGTCCGCACCTGGACCGGCCGGGCTACCGGCCGCCGCCGTCGCTCGCCTACCTGTACCGTCAGGCGGTGTTCAGCATCGGGCCAGATTCGGCCGACGCGGAGGCGCCGCCCGATTTCGCTGCGCTCGCTTCGGCCGCGAAGGGCACGCAGCGTGCCGACAAGGTCGCGGGCCTCGCGCCCGCTGCCCCAGCGATGGTGCCGCAAGGCGGCCTGTTCTGGGATGGCCGTGCCGATACGCTGCAAAAACAGGCCATCGGACCGCTACTCGATCCGAACGAAATGGCCAATACAAGCGTCGAAGACGTGGCCGCGAAACTCGCCCGCGCACCTTACGTCAAAATTTTCGAGAAACTTTTCGGTCCGCGTATCCTGAAGGATCCGAGGCTGTTCACGGCAGAGGCCATGTTCGCAGTGGGCCGCTACCAGTTCGAGGAAACGTCATTCCACGCGTTCACCAGCAAGTACGACTACTGGCTGCAGGGCAAGGCGCGCCTCACGCAAACAGAACTGCGGGGCCTGCACCTTTTCAACGATCCGAAGAAGGCTAACTGCGCCGGTTGCCACCTGAGTGCGCCGACCGCGGACAACCTGCCGCCGTTGTTCACTGACACGCAATACGAAGCGCTTGCCGTGCCGCGCAACCCCGAGTTGGCACAGAACCGCGACCCGAAGGCTTTCGACATCGGCTTGTGCGGCCCGATTCGCAAGGATCTGGTGCAGCAAACGCAATATTGCTCGATGTTCCTCACGCCAACACTACGCAATAGCGCAGCGCGCCACATCTACTTTCACAACGGTGTCTACCACGACCTGAAGCACGTGATGGATTTCTACAACCTGCGCAATACGAATCCCGAGAAGATCTACTCTCACGATGCGTCAGGCAAGGTGATCGTGTTCGACGATGTGCCCAAGCAATACCAGCCCAACGTCGACTTTGCCGACGCGCCGTTCGACGTCAAGCCGACCGACAAGCCTGCGATGACGGATCAGGACATCCAAGACATCATCGCGTTTGTCGGCACGTTGAACGACGGTTACCGCCCGAAGTGATCCGTTGTATTGTCGGGGGCATACTTGCACTATTGACGCCCCCTGCAAGGAAACCGTGTGGCAAACAACCCAGCAGCGCGGGCCGACGCGATCACCGTGTCGGCCATCCTGTCGCGCATTGAGCAGCTTTATCCGACCTATGGCGCAGCAAGCCGGCGCATCGCGGATTTCATCCGCGAATATCCGCACGAAGTCGTGCATATGTCGGTGAGCGAAGTGGCCGAGCGCGTCGGCGCGAGCGAAGGCAGTGTGGTCGGCTTCTGCAAGACGCTCGGCGCGAAGGGTTTCCTGCAGTTAAAGATCGTGCTCGCGCAGGAGATCGTGCAGCCGGTCCAGCTGATTCACGAGGACGTGGCGCGCGGCGATAGCACGGCGGCCGTAGTCGCGAAGATCTTCAGCTCGAACGTCCAGGCGCTGCGTGAAACTGAGGCGACGCTCGACGTGCGCGCACTCGAGCAGGCCGTCACGGCGATTCGCAGTGCGAAGCGCATCGAAATCTACGGCGTCGGCAGCTCGGCGCCGATCGCCGAGGATGCGCATTACCGGCTGCTGCGCATCGGTCTCGACGCGCGTGTCGCGGTCGACCCGCATATCCAGGCGGTGAGTGCGTCGCTGTGCGATGCGAGCGTCGCCACGCTGACCATCTCGCATTCGGGCGCCACCCTCGAAACGGTCGCCAGCACCCGGCTGGCGAAGGAGGCGGGCGCACGCACGATCTGCATCACCAACTTCGGGCGCTCGCCCATCCACGCATATTCCGACATCGTGCTCACGACCATGGCGCGCGAGACGCATTTTCGCACCGAGGCGATGGCAAGCCGGATCGCGCAGCTCGCGATCGTCGACACGCTGATCGCCTGTCTCGCGCTAGCGGATTACGAGCGCTCCGTGGACACCATTCGCCACACCTTCGACGTCCTCTCGCTCAAACGTTACTGAAGGGAAGGGTGGGGCGGGCGAAATTGAATAATGTTCAAAAATAGAAACATATTCAATAAACAAACTTCACTCACCTGTCACGAACGGCTCGTAACCTGAACAGGAGATCGGGCGCGGCAACCTTTCCACCCAACGTCGAGCAAGACAGCGCTCCCGGTCCTGACTGCGCCCCGTAATCCGCCGGCAACCCACGCTGGCTCGGAGTGCCGGGTGCTGCCCGTCCCTACTACGTCGAGACACGTGATGAGCGAATTCGAACAGAACGACGACACCCCGACCCCGTCCACCCAGCACAACGACTCCCGCCGCAACTTCCTGCGCCGCTCGGTCAACACCGCCGGCGCACTGGCGGCCACCACGATCATGCCGGCATCGATTCGCAAGGCGCTTGCGATTCCGGCCAACTACGGTTCCGGCACGATCGAGGACATCAAGCATGTGGTGATCCTGATGCAGGAAAACCGCTCCTTCGATCACTACTTCGGCACGCTCAAGGGCGTGCGCGGCTTTGGCGATCGCTTCCCGGTCACGCTGCCGAACGGCCAGACGGTGTGGCAGGAAGCGTCGTCGGCACCGGGTGCGAGCACCACCACCGTGATCCCGCCGTTTCACCTCAACACGGCGACGATGAACGCGATGGGTGTAGCCGACTGCCCACACGACTATGGCACCGGGCAGGCAGCGTGGAGCCAGGGGCAATTTGGCCACTGGCCGTACTGGAAGTCGCAGTACTCGATGGGCTACTACGAGCGCGCGGATATTCCGTTCCACTTCGCGCTGGCCGAAGCGTTCACGCTGTGCGACGCGTACCACTGCCAGCTGACGGCGCCGACCGACCCGAACCGCATTGCTTTCTTCTCTGGCTCGAACTTCAATCCGCAGCTTGGCAGCAGCGGCGTCAATTCGACCGACGCGAACGCCGAAGCGACCAACGTGCGCTGCTCGGTAGGGGGCACGATTTCGGCCACGACCCCACCGTATCAGTACACTTATGGCGGCACGGCGTTCACGTGGCCGACGCTGCCGGAACTGCTGCAGCAGGCCGGTGTGACGTGGAAGATCTATCAGGATCCGAACAACAACTGGGGCGGGCTGCTGCACGGCTGCCTCGCGTTCGAGAGTTTCCGTACCGCACAGCCGGGCTCGACCATCTACAACAACGGCATGACTGGCAGCCCCGATTTCGTGACCTCGTTTGCGAACGACGTGAAGAGCGGCGCGCTGCCGCAGGTCTCGTGGATCCTGCCGACGCCGAACGTTTCCGAGCACCCGAGCTACTTCCCGAGCGACGGCGCGAATTTCATCTCGCAGGTGCTGGACGCACTGACGGCCAATCCGGCCGTCTGGAGCCAGACCGCGTTCTTCATCACCTACGACGAGGAAGATGGCGTATTCGATCACGCGCTGCGCCCAGCCGTGCCGTCCTATGACGCGAGCGGCAACGTTATGGGTGGCTCCACGCTGCCGCTGGCCGGCGAGTATTTCGCAACGACGCCCGCGCTGTACTCGACCTATCTGGAATCCGCCGACACGATCAGCGGTTCGGTGCGCCCGTGGGGCCTGGGTGGACGCGTGCCGATGTTCGTCATCTCACCGTGGAGCGCCGGCGGCTGGGTCAACTCGCAAGTGTTTTCGCACACGTCGATGGCGATGTTCCTGGAGAAACGCTTCGGCATCACGGTATCGAGCGTGAGCCCGTGGAACCGCGCGATCACCGGCGATCTGACCGGCTGCTTCGATTTCCGGCGTCCGGACGCGAATGCCTCCACGTATTCGCGACTGCCGAGCACCGCCAACACCGCGGCCTTCGACGCCGCGCAGCAAGCGTTGCCGGCAGTCACCCCGCCGAGCTCGCCCGAGCCGCTGTTTCAGGAGTCGGGCTTCCGGCCGTCGCGCGCGCTGCCCTATGAGCTGCACACCAACGCGCGCGTGTCGCCGAACGGCACGATCGAGTTGCTGTTCAGCAATACCGGCAAGCAGGGCGCGGTATTTCACGTCTACGACCAGAATAACCTCAGCACGATCCCGCGGCGCTACACCGTCGAGGCCGGCAAGCAGTTGAACGACAGCGCGTGGACCGCCAGCACGAGCGGCAACTACAACCTGTGGGTGTATGGGCCGAACGGCTTCGTGCGCCAGTTCAGCGGCAACGCCCTTACCGGCGCGCAGGTGGAAATCGAGGTTGGCTACGAGGCTCTGAGCGGCGCGGTGTCGGCGACTTTCACCAACAACGGCTCGAAAGACGTGCAGGTGACGCTAGCGGCGAATGCCTATGCGAGCGCGTTCCTGCGTCCGCAGACGCTATTCGTGCCGCCCCGCCGGTCGGCCGTGCAGCGCTGGGAAATGGCGGCAATCGGCAGCTGGTACGACTTCACGGCCACCGCGTCCGGTTTCACGCGGCGCTTCGCGGGACGTGTCGAGACCGGCCGGCCGAGCATCAGCGATCCGGCGATGGGTAGCGGCCTCGCTCGCCAGAGCGCCGCCGCAGGCATCAGCGATCCGGCGCAGGGCGCCACGTCCGATCGTGAACTAGCGTAGTAAAGGCGACGGCCACCCGTGTGCTGCGAGGCATACAGGTGGCCGGCTTTTACGCTGTATTGCACTGCGTTCAATTGGGTCGGCGAGGCGGTGTTCGAGGCTTGTTTTGGCCTTGAGGTCCGGCTCGCTTGCTGGCGACGCGCGTGCTCGGCCACGCCAACATGGCGAGCTCGATCATACGGCCCAAGGCGTCTGCACTCGCGCCCGCCTGAGGCAGGTTAAGTACTGCCTGGGAAACGCCGAGAAAGTGCCAGGCCAGGGCATCGACATCGGCATCGGCGGGTAATTCGCCGTTCACAATCGCGTCGCGCAACAGATTCGCCAGCGTCTCGCGCTGCCCGTTCACGCCGACGAGGGCTGCCTGCCGTCCTGCTTCGGACAGGTCGACGAGCTCGGCGCAACTCCTCGCCAGCAAACAGCCGGGAGGGCGTTGCCGGACGCCCGGCAGGAGTCCGCGCAGCAATGCTTCGAGGCGCGCGCGTCCTGTGCTGCCCTCGGTCGAATTCATCCTCCTTAGCACCCGGTCCGTGTAGGTCGCGAGCACCACCTGGAACAGGCCGTCCTTGTCCTGGAAGCGTTGATAAAGGCTCGAACGGGACAAACCCGTCGCTTCCGAAAGATCATTGATCGAGGCAGCCGCGTACCCGTGGCGCCAGAAAACTTCCAGTGCCGCGTCGATGACCGCGGCTTCGTCATATTGCGGTTTTCCGCTCACTCGGTCCTCGTTGACAAAACAGATTGACAATCAGGAACGATCATTCCAATATGAGAACGATCGTTCCAAGATATTGGGATCGTTCGTTCCATGATACCTCTGAAAGGCACCGATATGTCCAGTCATCCAGTCTCGAATACACAGAAGCCACGGATCGCCATTGCCGGGGCCACAGGTCGCGTTGGCTCGGCGTTGACCACGCTGCTCGGCGCTGATCCGGTTGAACTCGTGGCGCTGACGCGCCAGCCTGATGCCGCACGACTACCTGCCGGTGTGGCGGTGGCCGGCGTCGACTTTGAACGCCCGAACACCCTCCGGGACGCGTTGCGCGGCGTCGACCGGTTGTTTATCTCGCAAGGCACCTCGGGCCGGCAGGTCGACAACGAGATTGCATTGATCGATGCCGCCGTTGCTGCGGGTGTCCGGCAGGTCGTCAAGCTGTCCGCCTTGGGGCCTGCTAGCCGACTGATTCCGTTTGCCTGGCATATGCAAATCGAGGCGCATCTGGCACATCAACCGGTGGCGTCTACCGTTTTGCGACCCAGTGCTTTCGCTTATCTTCTCAAGCGTGCAGGCGCGGATGTGGCAGCTGGTTCGTGGGGTGGCGCGGCAGGGGAAGGACGCGCAAATTTCATCGACACACGCGATATAGCCGACGTAGCACGCGTTGCGCTGCTGGAAGATATCCAGCCCGAATCGCAACGGGCGTACCACCTGACCGGTCCTCGCGCATGGACGATGGCGCAGGTTGCCGAGGCGTTGTCGCGCCTGCTCGATAGACCGGTTACCTACATTAATCGCAGTCCTGCACAACAACGAGAGGTCTTGCTCGCCGCCGGGCATCCTCCTTTTGTCATCGATCTGCTGATGGGCCTTGACCAGGTGTTCCGCGACTCCGCGCTGGGAGAGACGACGTCGACGGTCGAGGAACTCACGGGAAAAGCGCCGCGATCGTTGACTGAGTGGTTGACGGACAATCTCGCCGTCTTTCAGCCCTGAGCGTCTGACGCCAGCCGGAAAGGGTCGACAACCCACACTTCACCCGCCCTGAGATGGTTTTCTGAGGCAAGCCACTCTGTCAGCGGAGTAAGGCTTATCCCCGGAGAGACAGAGCCGCCGTAGGACTCCGAAACGAACTTCGCGCCGTCCTCCGGGCTGCACACCACCTGAACAATGTGAGTGATTCCGCGCGAACGGGGATGGTTGTTCGCCCAGGCGGGCTCGCCCATTTTCAGCCCTATAGTGGCGTATTGAGGGAAGGTGTTGGCTGTGATCTTGCGCGCCTCAAGAATGAACCCCGTGCGTGCCCCAATCTCCTCAATGATCCGATCCGACCAGGCGTGCAACGCGAGCATGTCGTCTGCGCCGAACACTGCCCGGGCCGCCGCCTCGTTTTCCGCCTGCATGGCCTGTGTTAGAAGCAGGGTGGTCCATCCCGAGCAGTCGATGACTGGAGGAGTCAGCGATAGCCCTTCGGATTTCACGCCGCGCTGATATCCCACCCGACCTGTGTAGCGCTGCACAAGTCGCCAC
>NZ_JAMFSB010000262.1 GCF_026225065.1 Paraburkholderia sp.
ACAGCAAGTTCAAGGCCCGTCAGGTCAGGCATGGTCTGGTCGGTAACGATTGCATCGAAGCGGTCCGGATCGTCTTCAAACGCCTTCAACGCTGCGGTACTGGATCGAAAACCCACGGGTTCATAACCCAGTTCGGCCAACACCTCCTCGGCAAGCGTCACCAGCGCATCTTCATCATCGACGATCAGCACCACCTGACCCTCACCGCGGGGCAGTGTTTCCGCAATATCCGCGATGGAAGGCGGCGGCGCCGCGGTGACGGGAAGGAAAATATCGAATCGCGTGCCCTCGCCGATCACGCTGTGAACGTCAATGCCACCGCCATACTCGCGCACAATCCCGTCGACAAGCGAAAGTCCGAGTCCGGTCCCCTCGCCGGTCTTGCGTGTTGTAAAGAACGGATTGAACATGCGTGCGCGTACTTCATGTGGGATTCCGGTGCCGCTATCGCTAACGCTCAGCTTGACGAGGTCGCCAGGCCCTACGATACCGTCCGACAATGCTGTGGCGGACGCCAGATGCTGATCTTCGAGCATCACTGCCAGTGTGCCGCCTGTCGGCATCGCCAGGACCGCGTTGCTGCAAAGATTCATCACGACCTGGTGCAGGTGCGTGGCATCGCCAGCAACATAGGTATCCTTTGCGGTGAGCCTGATATCGAGCTCGATGTTGTCGGGCAAGCGAGCCTTTAGCAACTCGATGGTCTCAGCGACCGCAAGCAAAACATTGACGGGAACGCGCGCGGCCATGCCGCTTCGACTGAAGGTCAAGATACGCTCGACGAGCGCGCGCGCCCGGTTGCCGGCATTCAGAACCTGCTGAACGTATCGACGCTCGTCGCTCCCGGTAGCCAGGGAATGGAAAGCCCGTTCCCCATAGCCAAGAATCGCGCCGAGAATATTGTTGAAGTCGTGAGCAATGCCCCCGGCGAATGTGCCGAGCGCTTCGAGCTTCTGCGATTGCCTCAGTTGTTCCTCGAGCTGGTCGCGTTCGTGTTCGGCTTCACGATGCGCGGTGATGTCTTCTACCGTCGCAATCAGCATGTCGCCGGTTTGCGGAATGTGATGCTGCGGATACGGGCGATGGGCCGCAACGCTCGCCATGCCGACGTCAGCCCAAACCACCCGCCCATCCAGGTGTGTGAAGCGGGTTTGAAAGCGAACCGTATCGTGCACGCCGGATAGCAGTCTGGCAACATACTCGCGCGCCGAAGCGACGTCCTCGCGATACGTGATGTCGAACGCACCAACCTGTTCAAGCTGAGCCGCAGAGTAGCCCACCATCCGCTGGAACGCCGGATTGGTCGCCACATAGCGGCCATCTGCGGTCAACACAACAACGCCCAGCGGCGCATTTTCGAATACCGCTCGCCAGCGGCGCTCGCTCGAACGGAGTCGACTGTTCACGTCCTCCAGACGGCGCATCTGGCGGATCAGCGCATAAGCAAGGAATGCGACGAAGGCGGAGATCGATCCCGTACGCACCAGTGCATTGAGGGAACTTGTGCGCCAGTCGGCCAAGGCGACCGACTTGTCACGTGAGACGACAACCAGCAGAGGAAAACCGGGAACCTGGCGCGTCGCGGCGAGCGCGTCGCCGGACAGCTTGCCTTGAGGCTTCGCGGCAAACTCGACGATTGGCGTGCCGCCATCGCGCAGCAACCTGATAGCGGCCCCATCGCCCAGGTCGATGCGTTTATAGAAATCTCTGAAGTAGTCCTCTTCGACGAGCGCGCGCGCCACCCCCACAAAGCGGCCCTCGCCGTCCTGCAGACGAATCGCTACGGCGAATGTCGGCGTTCCGTCAATGAGACTTTGCAACGGCTCGCTCACCACGACCGCCTCTCCGGACGATTCCCTCAAATCCTTGAAGTACTGACGATTGGAAATATTCGGACTCGAACTCGCTGGTGGCACCGTCGTGGCAATACGGTTGCCGTTCTCGTCAGCGATCGTCACCTCGCGAATCTGCGGCAAGCCGTCGATCTGACGCCTCAGGAAAGCGGTTTTCTCCGCAGGCGTTTCCACCTGGTTGCGCGGGTCTCGCTCCCATACCGATGTGCGCCTCAGGATAAGCTCTACCTCCTGCAGCGAGCGGGCCGTCTGTTCGGCAAGCGCGCTCGCGAGGCTGGACACTTCACGGTCATTGTCTGCGAGGGTCAAGCGGCGCGCCCGCCAGCTATCCCAGCCGGACGCCACACATACCAGCAATACGATTAGACCCGCGCCTATCGCAATGACCCAGTGCAGGTAGGGTCCGCTAGTGACACGTCTTGTTGGCTCCGCCTCGGCCATGGTTCTCGCGATAGGGTGAACACTCACCGGACATCAGCATCATGGAACAGCCCACCAACCGCCGAAACCAGTTGCTCGCAGCTAAATGGCTTGGCCAGCACGCGGTCTACGCCAAGCTGTCGCGCCATCTCCGTGCCCGTCCCGGGTCCAGGCTGAAAATATCCGGAGATCGCTATGATATACGCGGTTGGAAAGCGGGCCTGCAATTGCCGCAAGGCTTGCGCCGCGCCGACCTTTGGCGAGTTCAGGTCGGCGATGACGACTGCGAACGAGCGGTGTTCCTCCGTTCGCAGCGCACGCAGGGCCTCGCAATCGCAGACAGCGTATCCAGCATCGGTCAACCACAGCGAGACCAGTTCATGCATGAACGGATCCTCGTCCAGAACCAGAATGTCCTTTCCACGCGCCATGACGGATGCCCCCATCATTGGTTGATCGGGGTCGCTTGAGTTACGGTAGTCCGCGCTATTTAACGCGCGTGAAATTGCCGCACTGTTTCTCTTTCGTGCCGTTCCATTACATTTGAAATCGCGCGTCGCCTTGAGCGGGCTATAGCGCAACGGAACTCAATTTCTCCACTGGCACGGCGAAGACATAGCCAGCACCCCGCTCGGTTTTGATAAATTGCGGCGTGGACGCGTCTTCCTCGATCTTGCGACGCAGGCGCAGAATCTGCACATCGATGGAACGGTCGAAAACATCGTCGTACAGACGACTCGCTTCGAGCAACCGGTCGCGTGACAAAACGCGCCCCGGTGCCGACAGAAATGCACTCAGCAGTGAAAACTCGCCATTCGTGAGTTCGATGCGTTCACCGCCTGGCGTCGTCAGCTTTCTGGTGCCGATATTCAGCTCCCAACCGGCGAACCGATAAGCACGAACGTCGAGTTGACGACCGATCAGGGTCTGAGATGCAGCCGTCCGGCGCAAGACCGTGCGGATTCGCGCGAGCAGTTCGCGCGGGCTGAATGGCTTGGTAACGTAGTCATCAGCGCCCAGTTCGAGCGCCATGACACGATCCGCCTCGTCGAGCCTGCCCGATACGATGATGATGGGAAGCGAGGACTGGTCGCGCACCCGCCGGGCGATCTGCATGCCGTCTTCCCCCGGCATGCGCAGATCGAGCACGATCAGATCGATCGCATGCTCTTTCAAAGCCGCAGCCATTTCCTTTCCGTTCGCCGCGGCTGCTACCCGCATGTCGTTCTCGAGGAGATAGTCCGCGATCAGCGTTCTGATTGCGGGATCATCATCCACCACGAGGACGTGAGGGAGATTTTCATTGCTCATGCCTGGCGCTCCTATAACCGTTTTGATTATAGCGTGCGGGCCTTTCAGCAAGCTCTAGGTGAAACGCTCCATGGTCTCGTTAGCGAGATCGAGAAAGGCCTGCACAACAGGATTGATGTGCTGCAATTGCGGACGCAAGGTGAAACCCCGGAACATCACGTCCGGCGAAAACGGCCGGAACACAATTCGCTCCGGATTCGTGTCGAGCGTGGCGAGCGGGTTCACCACACCAATCCCGAGCCCGCGGGACACCATGGCGCAAATCGTCGCCCCATACGGCGTCTCGATGGTCGGCACCTGGTTGACCTCTGCCTGGCGCAGCACACGATCGAGGGCCGAGCGCGTGTCGTCCGCATACGAGGGCAGGATAAGACGCTGGTCCCTGAGATCGCGCGCGTGAATGCGTTTTCTGCCCGCAAGCGGGTGTCCCGCCGGCAGCGCGCACACGCCGGCCAGGCGGTAGAGTTCAGCGCTCGTCACGCCGAATGCATCGGGCGTGACGGTGCCAAACCCGATATCGCAATAGGCAGACGAAGCCCAGCGCTGGATGGTCCCTTCGCTACGCATTTCGAGCGCCACGGCGATGCGCGGATACGCTGCCAGAAAGCGCTCGATCACCATCGGCACGAACGACAGCGCGAGCACCGGCGCCGCCACGAGCCGCAAGCGCCCCGTACCGAACTGCCGGATCTCGCGCGCGGAATGCACGAGCTTCTCCAGGCCCACGAAGCTTCGATCGACCTCGCGGTAAAACGCGCTTCCCGCATCGGTTGCCTGGATGCGCCCACCGTTACGCGTGAATAGAGCGAGCCCCGTCGATCGCTCGAGCTCCGCAATCAGGCGGCTGATGCTCGGCTGCGAAGTGCACAGTTCCTCGGCCGCCGCCGTCATCGAACCGCGCAGCATCACCAGCCGGAAGGCCTCGATTTGTCGCTGATTCATCGGATAGGTCCCCTCCTTTGAGCCTCGATTCAGACCAGCATGCCATATCAAAATTGAATAGCAGACGTTTTTGGCCGTATTTGACTGGATGGGCAGCGCAAACCTAGACTGGTTCTCAAGCTTGTCACTTCAAAGAGGCCATGCGACCCGACGCTCTGCTCTTCCACGATGACTTCCGGCTTGCGCCCTACTGGTGGGACGCAGCGCCGCCCGAGACGGCCCGCGACCCACTGCCGGACAGCGTCGACCTGGCTATTGTCGGCAGCGGCTACTGCGGCCTGTCCGCCGCGGCGCAAGCTGCGCGCGACGGCGCGAGCGTAGCGGTGCTCGATGCCGCCGAGATCGGCGCTGGAGGCAGCACTCGCAGCGGCGGCATGGTGTCGAGCGGACAGAAACTCGCGTTGACCAACGCGATTCGCGGGGTCTCTGCGGAGCGCCTCGTGCGTCTGATGCGCGAATCGACGGCGAGTTTCGAGTATCTGCAACGCCTGATCGCCGACGAAGCGCTAGACGCCGATTTGCAGATTACCGGCCGCTTCTTCGGCGCCTTCACAGAGCGGCATTTCGAGCATTTGCGCAAACAAGGTGACCTGCTGCGCGAGAAAACCGGCGTCACTGTGCACCTCGTGTCTCGCGACGAACAACGCGCGATCATTGGCTCGGACTACTACTACGGCGGCATCCTCGTCGACGAATACGGCGGCCTTCATACCGCCAAATATCATCGCGCCCTGCGCGGGCTCGCGCGGCGCCGCGGGGCGAGCCTGCACTCGCACGCCGCGGTCGAGCGAATCGAACGCAGTGGCGCGCACTTTATCGTTCATACCGTACGCGGCAAGATCGAAGCGAAGCAGGTACTGGTAGCCACCAACGGTTATACGGGACGACTGCTGCCGTTCTTCTCGCGGCGCGTCTTGCCCGTAGCGAGTTATCAGATCGCGACCGACACACTCCCCGCGGGCCTGATGGACGCGCTCAACCCGGGGCGCCGAATGATTAGTGATTCGAAGCGAAACCTGTTCTATACACGCCCCTCGCCGGACGGCACCCGCATGATCTTCGGTTCGCGGCCCGCGATCCGCGAAGTGGACGAGCGCGCCGCCGCGAGGCTCCTCTACGCGAAGATGATTCAACTGTGGCCGGCGCTGCGCGACGTGCGCATTACGCATGCATGGAAAGGCTACGTTGCGATGACCGGCGACAAACTCGCGCATATCGGCGTGCACGACGGCATTCATTACGCGCTCGGCTGCAACGGCAACGGCGTCGCGCTGATGAGCTATCTGGGGCAGCGCACCGCGCGGCACATCCTTGGCCTCGACGCCGCCCCAGGCGCGTTCGGCGAAGGCGAGTTTCCGCTTAGCGTAGCGGGCATGGCGAGCCGCTGGGCGGTGCCGGTTGGCACCGCGCTTTATAAGCTCGACGATCTCTGGAACGGTCGCGCACGCGCCACCCTCTCCTGAAGCACACCACGACATTGCAACGACTTCTTTGTAATACTCTTAAATCAGTGGTCCTTTCGACGGAGCAAACATCATGCGCTTTCGCCACTTTCTGCGTTTCATCGCGATAGTCGTTCCTCTTTCATTTGCGGCGCTCACCCATGCGCATGCCGAGGATGTCGGCACCCTGGCGCCTGGCAAGCTCGTGGCCGGCGTAGATGCGAACAACAAGCCCTACTCGTATATCGACGATGGCAAAATGACCGGCTTCGACGTCGAATTGCTGCGCGCCATCGCGGCGAAACTCGGCCTCACCGCGGACTTTCGCGCGCAAGACTTTAGCGGCCTGTTGCCAAGCGTGGCGAACCAGCAGATCGATCTCGCCGCAGGCTCGATTTCGATCACCAAGGATCGACTGAAGATGGTCGACTTCTCCGAGGGCTACCTGACGGGTCTCCTGAGCGTCGCCACGTTGCCTGGCAGTCCGATCACGAGTGACCCAGCTTCTGTGAAGGACAAGCGGATCGGCGTCGTGCAAGGCACCATCGAGGATACGTATTCGGATAGCTACCTGCCCGGTGCGCAGATCGTGCGCTTTCCGAATCTGAATGCGGGCTTCCTGTCGCTACGCTCCAAGTATATTGACGGGTACTTCGTCGACAAGACGCTCGTCGAAGGTCTGCAAGGCAAGTATCCGCAGATGAACATCGCGGACAAGCTCGACATCTCGGCCGTCAATCTGCCCGCCGGATTTCCGGTGCGCAAGGGTAACGCCAAGCTCGAAGCAGCCTTGAACAAGACCATCGACGAACTCGTTGCCGACGGCACCTGGCTTAAGCTATATCTGCAGTTCCATCCGGGCTATCCGAAGCCGGCCAATCTGCCGCCGTATGCGATGAAGGCGGGCAGTTAGCCGGGGGACGTAGCCGCGACGCAACCGGACGGCGTGTAACGCGCCGCCGACGCTCAAACAGGAGCGCGCCATGAACGCCTTTTTGCAGAACTTTCTCGACTGGCCGTTGTTGATCGGGTCGTTGCCTTCATTACTCTGCACCGGGCTCGTCAATACGCTCGTGCTGTCGCTGTTTTCGACGGTGCTGGGCATTATGGCAGGCATGGTGCTCGCGCTAATGGCGGTGTCGCACACGCGCTGGCTGATGTTGCCAGCGCAGGTCTTCATCGACGTGTTTCGGGGCCTGCCGGCGGCGCTGGTCATCCTGCTGGTGGGCCAAGGACTGGCTCCGATCGGGCTCGCGATCTTCGGTCCGAACCCTTTCCCGCTCGCCATCGTTGCGCTCGGCCTGATTTCGTCGGCCTACATTGCAGAGATTTTCCGCTCAGGCATTCAAAGCGTGGGGCGTGGGCAACTATCCGCCTGCCAGGCGCTTGGCATGACGTACTGGAGCAGCATGCGGCATGTGATCGTGCCGCAAGGCATCCGCCGCATCTTGCCGGCGCTCGCTAACCAGTTCATTTCGATCGTCAAGGACTCGAGCCTCGTCTATTTTCTCGGCCTGCTGACCTCGCAGCGCGATCTGTTCACCATCGGGCAAAACACTTCCGTCAATACTGCCAATCTCTCGCCGCTAGTCGCGGCCGGTGTCGTGTATCTGCTGATCACGGTGCCGCTCACGCATGCGATCAATCATATCGACCGCTGGACCAATCGCCATGCCAATCCACGGCAAGGCGGTAATGCACGCGGCATTACGCTTATTACTCGAAGGCAACGTAGGGCTGCTCAGGCCTCGGCAGCCGAAGCCGCAATCGCCGAACCGCGCCACTAAACAAAACCTCTATCTGATGGGCAGCAACCTATATGGGACCACAAGTCGAGACTGTCGATAGCGATACCACGCCGCCTGCTGAAGTCGATGTCGTCGTGATCGGCGGCGGGATTATCGGCGTGAGCACCGCGCTTTACCTCAGTGACAAGGGATTGCGGGTAGCGCTCTGCGAGAAGGGGCATATCGCGGGAGAACAGTCGAGCCGCAACTGGGGCTGGGTGCGTGTCACTCACCGCGACATGCGTGAATTCGAACTGAGCATTGAAAGCCTGAAACTATGGCGCGGCCTGGACCGTGCCCTTGGCATCGAAACCGGTTTTAACCAGTGCGGCATTCTCTATATGACCGAGGACGAGAAGGTCATGGAGGGTCATCGCGCATGGCTCGCGAATGCACACGCACTCGCAGGAGATGCGTTCGATACGCGCGAAGTCGATTCGAAGACAGTCGCGTCGTTACTACCCGGCGCGGCGAAATCGTTTAGAGGCGGCTTATACACACCGGGCGACGCCCGTGCCGAACCACAGCGCGCTGCACCTGCGATCGCCAACGCTCTACGCAAGCGCGGCGTGAAGATTCTGACGCCCTGCGCAGCACGCGGTATCGAAACGAGTGGCGGGCGCGTCAGCGCAGTGGTGACCGAGCACGGCACGATCCGCTGCCAAAGCGTCGTTGTGGCTGGCGGAGCGTGGTCCCGACTCTTCTGCGGCAATCTGGACGTCGACGTGCCGCAATTGCTGGTGCGTGCCTCAGTACTACGAACCGATCCGCTGGAAGGCGGCCCGACCACCAGCGCAAGCAACAAGCAATTCGCATTTCGCAAACGGGCAGACGGTGGTTATACCGTGGCCTACGGATTCCGTACCTACACCGACCTCACGCCCGATTGCTTTCGCCTGTTCTTCAAGTACCTCGAAGCATTGAAAAGCCAGCTGGGAGCATTGCGGATCGGCATCGGCGCGCGTTTCTTCGACGAACTGCGGCGCCCCCGGCATTGGGCGCTCGATCAGACTTCGGTGTTCGAACACGTCCGCACGCTGGATCCAGAACCCATCGTCCGCTACGTCGACACGGGACTGCACGAGTTCATCAAGGTGTTCCCGCACTTTAGCCACGCGCGAATCGCGCAGCGTTGGGCAGGCTATATGGACGTCACACCCGACGCCATTCCGGTGATCTCGGGTGTCGACAAGGTACCGGGGCTGTTTATCGGCACCGGCTTTTCGGGTCATGGCTTCGGCATCGGTCCGGCGGCGGGAAAGCTGATGGCCGACCTCGTGGCAAACGATACGCCACTCGTCAATCCCCACGCTTTTCGTTTGAACCGCTTTAGTGATGGCACGAAAATCGTCATCGATGCAGGCTTCTAGGGAGGATCGTATGCAGAAGGTAGCGATGATTTCTGGCGCGAGTCGCGGTATCGGCCGCGCAATAGCGGACGAACTGGACCGGCGCGGTTATCTGTTGTCGCTGGGTGTGCGCAATCCCGCGGGGCTAAACGACAGCTACGCCGATAGCCTCGTCTTCGGGTACGAAGCGCGTGATCCAGAGGCGGGACGCCGCTGGGTCGACGCCACCATCGAACGGTTCGGCGGCATTGACGTGCTAATCAGCAATGCTGGAATCTGCAAGCCCATCAGTCTGGAAGACGGCACGGACGAACTGCTCGAAGAGACTCTCGATATCAACGTCAAGGCGCCGTTCCGGCTAATTCAGGCAGCGTTGCCGCATTTGCGCCGCGCAGGCAATGCGCGCGTCATACAGATTGCGTCGCTGTCGGGCAAACGTGTGAAGAACCTCAATGCAGGCTACCAGATGTCGAAGCACGCGGTCATCGCGCTCAATCATGCGGTACGGCGCGCCGGTTGGGACGACGGTATCCGCGCTACCGCAATATGCCCTGGGTTCGTCAATACGGAAATGGCAGCGGGGATTGCAGATCTGCCGCCTGAGGCGATGTCGCAACCGGAGGACATAGCGCGTCTCGTTGCCAACACGATAGAAATGCCTAACTCGGCGAGCGTCGCCGAGATTCTGGTCAATTGTCGGCACGAGGATTTGTTTTAGCGCAGTGCAGCATTTCAAGCCGAAATGTGGTCGATGCTAAAACGTGTCTGCTGTGATGCAACAGATTTGACGCATTCGGCCCTTTGATCGAACCTCTTATGCATTCCCTAAATTGGCGCTTTTTCAGCGTCCAATTAAGTCAGCTTAATCGCGTGCAACGAGGTTGTTGACGCGTCCCTCGCCTGTCACGAGGCAACTCGACAGGAAATTCTGCCCTTGTCCGCTCGAGGCGGCATCGGAGAACCCCTTATCCATTGCGCCCAATCTGACCAGCTCGGCGCCTTTTGCGCAGGAGATCGAGCCTTCCTCGCCAGCCTGCGCATGGGTTAATGCCCGGCCTGCGGTCAAATACGCAAGAAGCATCAGTACTGCAATATTAAATACGCGTCTCATGGTTTGCCTCCTCTAACGAGAAGACTAGCGCGAACCATGCTCACCCGGTGTTAGGGGTTTCCCGATCAGGGCGAGCCAATAACCAGTCAATAAGGACCCCGCACTTTACCGCTTACGGGTTTTCCCTTTGTCAAAATGACATCGGAAATGCTGCAGCGCATTATCATGCGACGCAGCAATTCAAAGCCACGTCGTAGTCCTTTGAGTGCGCGGGTGGTTTACTATCCGAGCTTGAACCCGACTCAAATCGATCGGGACACGTGGAGAAAGCGATGCTTCCAGCAGCGCAAACGTACGAGACATTGGCCGCCACTTTCGCATGGCAGACACCCGATCGCTACAACATTGGCGTGGACGTGTGCGACAAATGGGCCGACGGCTCGGGGCGCCTCGCGCTGATCTACGAGGATCGCGACGGCAGCGCCACGCACTATAGCTTCGACGACCTCAAGGCCCGCTCCAATCAGTTTGCCAACGCCATGCGCCGCAGCGGCGTCGTGCGAGGCGACCGCGTGGCGATCTTCCTGCCGCAATCGCCCGAAACCGCGATAGCGCATGTGGCTGCATATAAGGCTGGATGCATCGCCGTGCCGCTCTTCGCGCTGTTCGGCGTCGACGCTATCCAGTATCGGCTCGCGGATAGCGCCTCGGCGGCGCTCATCACCGATGCAGCGGGTCTGCAAAAGCTCGCTGAAATACGTCACACGCTGCCGGAACTGAAAGCGGTGTATTGCATCGATGCCGATCAAGCCGCCGCAGCCAGTGACGTGCACGCGTTCTGGCAAGCCCTCAATGTAGAGTCGGACGTGTTCGAGCCAGTGGACACCTCGTCCGAAGATCCCGCGGTCATCATTTACACTTCCGGCACCACGGGCAAGCCGAAAGGCGCGCTGCACGCACAGCGCGTATTGCTTGGGCATCTGCCTGGCGTGGAACTGTCGCAAGCGTGCTTTCCGGCGCAGGCGAAACTGATCTGGACGCCGGCCGACTGGGCGTGGATCGGCGGTCTCTTCGATGTGCTATTGCCCGCATGGCATCATGGCGTGACCGTCCTTGCGCGCCGCTTCGAAAAGTTCGACGGCGAAGCCGCGTTCGACCTCATGGCGCGCCATGCAGTCACGCATACCTTCCTGCCGCCTACCGCGCTGAAAATGATGCGTACAGTCGCGCATCCCGAACGCTGGAAGCTCGCATTGCATGCGGTGGCGAGCGGCGGCGAATCGCTTGGAGAAGAACTGATCGCGTGGGGGCGCGCCGCGCTCGGCGTGACTATCAACGAGTTCTATGGGCAAACGGAGTGCAACGTCGTGGTGTCGTCGTGCGCTACGCTGTACCCGCCGCAGATTGGCGCTATCGGCAAAGCGGTGCCGGGCCACGAGGTGGTGATCGTCGACGATGACGGTCGGCCGCTGCCGAACGGCACGATTGGCAACATCGCCATTGCCGGCCCCGATCCGGTGATGTTTCTCGGTTACTGGCGCAACGAGGCCGCCACGCGCGACAAATTCCGCGGACGCTATCTGCTAACGGGCGATCTTGGCCAGCGTGACAACGAGGGCTTCATACGCTTCGTAGGACGTAACGATGACGTCATCACCAGCGCCGGTTATCGTATCGGGCCGGCTTCGATTGAAGACTGCCTGCTGCAGCATCCAGCAGTCTGCATGGCCGCGGTGGTCGGCGCGCCGGATGCACAACGCACGGAGATCGTGCTGGCATTCGTGGTGCTGAATGCGGGCTTTGTGCCAAGCGACGATCTGGTGCGCGACATTCAGCAGCACGTCAAGACACGCCTTGCCGCACATGAGTATCCACGCGAGATACGCTTTGTCGACGCTTTGCCGATGACCGCAACCGGCAAGGTGATTCGCAAGGAGTTGCGTGCGAGTCTCACGGCACCCAGCGAAAAAGCCCCGTAAAATGCGTGGTCTCGACACTTCGGCGTAATCCACGGAATAATCGAATTGCAAAGCCTACGTGCAGACGAAGCACTCGCCTACCCAGGCTCCCTGCTTGATACCGAAGGCCGTATCGTCGCGCCGTACGATCTCGAGCAGCGCGACGCCGAGGTCGGCGAGCACGTTGCGCTCGCGAGCCAGCCCGGCATCCTTAACGCGGCCGCCGAGCCATTCGAACTCGACTACTCGAAAATCGCTGTTGCTCATGTGATCAACGGCATGGGCGTGACACTTGGCGATTCGATTATCGGCCTGACCGCGCTGGCAGCGATCCGGCAGACCTACCCGCACGTGCGTTTCGTCGTGTACCGGCCTGAACTGGCGCCCGCTTACGTCGAACAGCTCTATGCGCTTGCCGAAGGCCGCATAGCCAGCGCTCGCAGCTTGCCTTGGCCGCTTGCGGATATCCCACGTGAAGAAGTGCGTATCGACCTCGGCAACCAGCTCTTCTGGCCTCGCTTCATGTCGTTGCCGATGATCGATTTTTTCCTCGACGCGCTCGGTGTGCCGCCTGCGAGCGTGCCGTCCGCGAACAAGGCCAACCGCTGGCTCCAGACACTGGCGCTGCCTTCACTGCCCGAGGCGTGGCGCAACCGTCCATACGTGCTGTTTTGCCCAACGGCCAGCACGCCGATCCGCAGCATTGCGACGCCAGTACGCAGCGCCCTCGTGAGCCGCTTGTTCGAGCAGTTCGGTGTTCCCGTGCTGGGCTTTGGACCTGTCGATCATCCGCACTATGTGGATGTGACAGCAGCATCTCCTGGCACTGCGCACTTTCTTACGTGGATCAGACACGCGCGCTATGTGCTGACCTCGGACACCGCGGCCGTGCATATTGCAGCCGGATTCGACGTGCCCACGACGGCGTTCTTCACGACGATCGCGCCTGAACTACGGGTGCGCGACTATCCGCTTTGCCACTCTGTCACGCTGGATTTGCCCGGGCTGAGCAACGTGCAGGCGAGCGATCGCGAGCAGGACATGGCGCGGTTAAATGCGGCGTATCAAGAAAGCGTGAGCGGCGAGTTGCCCTTCGCACCGCTGCGAGCAGCGTCGGATTGACGATGGCCCGCGACAAACTCCGGGACGATATAAAAAGGCTTGGCCACAGCCCAGGCACGCCCAATGCTGATGAGTTCTCGTACCACAACCATCTACCGGAGGAGAACTATCATGCCCTACTTACTCGGCTGGCTACTTGGCGTACCGGTGATCGTCCTCGTCATCCTTTACCTGATCTTTCACTGACATCACCGTTTCAGGCAGAGGTGCATGTGGCTATCCGCAAGGGTGCGGCTACATCACCTCGCCCCGTACACGCTAGCGGCGGATTCGAAGCAAAAGTGGCGTCGCCGCCACGTCACCACCGGCAGTGAAAATAAAACTCAACAGCGCGCAGGCAGCACCGGCCAGCCTGTTAAACAGGTCCAGGTCGTATCGTGCAGCACGATGGCTGCGCACGTCTTGATTGTGATTTTCAGCCTCGTACAATGTGATCCGGCATGTGATGTCATGTCGGGCTGATGCAGCGTCCTACGCGGCACGGCACTCGAAAGACGATTCCGTTCGAGGAGCACATTCATGGCAAACAGCGAGTACTTGTTATCGCATCAGGAACTGGTGAAGGCCGTGATCATTCATCAGAACATTCACGAAGGATTCTGGCGCCTTAACATCAACTTCAACGTCGTTGCTACGCACGGCAAGCAGATGCCGGACCCATGCCTCGCGGTGACCATTCAGGGCATCGGCATCATGAAGGCGGACCCGACCGATGAGATGGCCGTCGACGCGGCGCTCACCAATCCGGAGAAAATCGAACCCGCTCGGGACGCAACACCGGAAACCCCTGCCGGCATGCAATTTTGCCGCGACGTCTACCGCAAGGTTGCGGTCCATCTCGACGACGCAGCAAGACCGGTCAGCGCAGCGACCGCCGTCGACCTACGTGCACGGCTGCATAAATGAACACGAGCTCCCCACGTTACACCACACGCTAGTTGCGCCGCGCCGCCCGCATCATCACTACATAAAGCACTGCACCCACCACTGCACCGATCACCCAGCCAAAGTTGTTGGCGGGCAAGACGTGCAGCAGTTGCGTGCAGAGTTCCCACCCCACCGAAATGATGCCGGAAATAACCAGCGCAGCAACGCCCACCTTGTTCCAGCCGCCATCGTAGTAGAAGCGTCCGGTCGGCGACATGCTGTAAAGCTCGGCCGTTTCGACCTGCTGCTTTTTGATGAGGTAGAAGTCGGCCATCATCACGCCATATAGCGGCGCCAGCACGGAGCCAAACACGCTGACGAAAATGGTAATCGCCTTAGGACTGTCGACGAAAATCCACGGACACACGAGGACCGCAAGAGTCGAGGCCACAAGGCCACCCTTCTTGAAGTCGATATGCCTGGGAAAAAGATTCGCGATGTCGTAGGCAGGTGAGACAAAATTGGCAACGATGTTGATGCCCATTGTCGCCACGATAAACGTCAGGCTGCCGATCACCACGGCCACCTTGTTCTGGATGTGCGCGACGATCGCCACGGGGTCCATGATCATCGAGCCAAACACGGTAGCGCTGCCTGAGGTCACGACCACTGTGATGATGGCAAAGACGATGAAATTGACCGGCAGGCCGAGGAAATTGCCCACCTTCATCTGACGCTCGCTCTTGGCGAAGCGCGAGAAATCCCCGAAATTGAGCAGCAGCGCAGCAAAATAACTCACTACCAGCAGCGTGGCGTTACCCATGCTGGCGAACTGCTCGCTACCGGACAGTACCTTGCCGCCGAGCGTGAGACTCAGACTGCTTAGCCCTGCTTGCGAAAGAATCCAGGCCATCAGCGCAAACATCACCACATACACGGCCGGCCCGCAGAAATCGATGAATTTGCGGATCGCCTCCATGCCGCGTTGGAAGATGATCAGTTGAAACACCCACATGAACAGGAAGCTGACCCAGCCAAGTCCGTCAAGGCGCAAGAAGCTAAAGTTGTGCAGCGTCGCGGCCGCTGGAAAGAACAGAATGACGAGCGTCGCCACCGCTTTCGACGCAAAGTAGGTTTGCACGCCGTACCAGACAATGCCCACCACACCGCGGATGACCGCCGCAAGGTTCGCGCCCATCACGCCCATGCTGACGCGGGCCATGACCGGAAACGGAATGCCGTGTACGTAACTGGGTTTGCCGACCAGGTTCATCAGCACGTACACGATCAGAATGCCGATGGTCAGCGCAATCAATACCTGCCAGCCGGATATGCCGAGCAGAAACAGGCTCGCTGCAAACGTGTACCCGCCGACACTGTGCACATCCGACATCCACATGGCAAAGATGCAATAGCCGGTCCACGTGCGTTTGTTGAGCGGAACCGGTGCGAGGTCGTGGTTGTACAGACGCGCGTCGGTCTGTGCCACCTGCCCGCCGCTGCCATGCGGGGCGCTACCATCGATAAGCGGTGAGGTCGACATGTCTTCCCCTGTTGCTTTGCCTGACGACTGAATCCCGGCGCAATGAACTGCCGTGCCGGGCTGTGGACGGACTGCGTTCCGACGACCTGCCACTTGCTATTGCAACAATATAGATTGTTCTACGAAAAAAATGACCGTGCCGAAATAATCAGCCTCGTTTTATGGGGGAAAGTGCAAAGTGTGGGACGCGCGCCTGTTCGGATGCTTAGGCATGCTGGTGGAGATTGGCGAGCCCGTTTATTGCAGGTGCTGTCCACCATTGATGGCGATGTTGGCGCCGGTGATGAAGGCAGCCTCCCGCGAGCATAGATAGAGTACGAGCGCCGCCACCTCCTCGGGCTGCCCAAGCCGTCCCACCGGGATCTGCGGAATGATCTTCGTGTCGAGCACATCTTGCGGCACCGCCATAACCATTCTGGTGGCGATGAATCCGGGCGACACAGTATTGACCGTGACACCCTTTTTCGCCACTTCGAGTGCCAGGGATTTGGTAAAGCCATGCATGCCCGCTTTTGCGGCGGCATAGTTCGTCTGACCGAAACCACCCTTGGAGCCGATGATGGACGAGATATTGACGATGCGCCCCCAACCTCGCTCCACCATGCCATCGCAGACCGGTTTCGTCATGTTGAAAAGCGAATCGAGGTTGGTGCGCAGGACTGCGTCCCAGTTGACTTTGTCGAGCTTCTTGAAGCTGGCGTCGCGCGTGATGCCGGCGTTGTTGACGAGAACATCGACATTGCCCACTTCAGCCTGAACCTTTTGCGCACCTCGCTGACATGCATCGTAGTCCGCAACATCTACTTCGTAAGCTGGGAAGCGGCGCCCAGCCGCTTCCCTCCGCGCGAGCCAGGCTTGCGCACCGGTGTTAGCGGGTGAGTACGTCACCACAGTCGTATAGCCTGCGTCGTGCAGCTTGACCGCAATAGCTTCGCCGATACCACCCATTCCACCCGTCACCAATGCGATCTGGCTTGTCATTGCGGCTGCCTCGCGTGAGAGGATGCTGGTCCGGTCACCGCGTGTTCAGCCTTCCCGGCCATTCACCCGGTTGTTGCGCCCGATGCGTTCCATGTGCGCGGTAGCACCGCTTCGAAGCCACCTTCGGCCATGGTGACAGCTTGCCGAACCGACTTGTTGACGCTGTCGTAAAACGCGCCGCTCGAATCGATCAGCTTTTTCAGCGCAGCGACAGCCGCTTCGGAACCCGCCGGCGCCTGATTCGACATATCTTCGAAGAGCGCCTGCACCCGGCGATTGTGCGCTTCGTACTGCTCCGCTGCAATCGCTGCGAATCCCGTCTGAGTGCCCACTGCAATGTCATACACGCGATACTGCCAAGCTTGGATTCGTTCGGCAAACCCACCGTTAGGACTGGCCTGCTGCGCGAAAATCTCCTTAAGGCGACTCGCATTTTTAAATAAGTACAACAAACTAAGCTACTGCTCTCTCAGGTTCCATAACGGCACGTCCGCTCACGTTGTCGTTGTCTGGAAACCTCCTCTGGATCGTACAGGTGGTGGCGCGGTTCCCGCGCTCCGGGTCAATATCAGTGAATACGGCCAGCCGCTTTCAGGAACGAATAGCCCTCACGGGTCAAACGCGGCAATGCCTCGCCGGAGCCCGCGTGTTCGAGACTGACGAGTTGGCGCGCCAGCAGAACGTCGAGATCTGCCCGATCAACCTCCAGTTGCGCCGTTGCGTCCTTGACCAGCATCAGCGTTGCGAATTCGTGAGGGCTCAGCATCTTCGTCTCCCAAGTTTTAGGGGCTGCCTTGACGGGATTCTGACGGTCAGCCGTCGCGTCCCGAACCTGACTCATTGAACGGATACCAAAAATGCGACTCTTTACCGGTTCGACACGCGCCGCGTATCGAGGGAAGTCATCTTAATTCGGGCCAGCGCAAAATATCAATATTTGGGAAATGGCTTTTGAGATAAGCCGCGGCTGATGACTGGCGTGCGCGACCTCGGTGAAATATGCGCTTTGCCAGAACCGGCAAGCGTTTGAACGCAG
This sequence comes from Paraburkholderia sp., assembly GCF_026225065.1. GTDB lineage: Bacteria > Pseudomonadota > Gammaproteobacteria > Burkholderiales > Burkholderiaceae > Paraburkholderia. The sequence goes on from NZ_JAMFSB010000262.1 coordinate 17,663, forward strand.
CTGCGGTGGAAACTCGGGCGCTGCCAGATAAGTTGCCGCCAGGGTAAACAGGTGGTCCGTATGTATGAATACCGGTCTGAATTGGCGCGCTTATCCCCGCCAGCGCCCAGCCGAGTTTTTCTGACCGATACCAGGACGGACGCAATCGGTGCAATGCTTCACCGCGTCACGAACCATGAAGTGAACCAGCGTCTGCGACACATTCAGTGCGCGGGCCGTGTCCTGCAAGGTCTCTTCACGTAGGCGCACGAACTCGAAGGCCGCACGGGTGCGCTCCGGGCCGCTTCCCGGCGGCGTTCGCCGGGAAGCGGCGGTGCCGCGCGCGGCGTGCTGCGAAGGTGCAAGGTCTGTGTGGGTTCCGCCAGTACGTCCGCCATCGATCCAGCCTCCGTCAAGCCACTGAGAGGCTGTAATCTAACTTAAATGCGAATAATTCTCAATATCATTTGAGAGCGACATCACAGATTGACGGTGGCGAGGCGTTCCTGCGTCGACCATGCGACGCACGCGGCGTAACCCGCAGACGCATTGAGCCACGTTGCCGCAAGATCCCGCGCCTCGTCAGGCACCTGATCGCGCAAGCGCACCTGCGTGCCCTCGCGCGGCAGGACCGTCAGGCGCTGCAGGCCGCGTACCACGCCAACGCCCGTTGTCTTGAGTAACGCCTCCTTCGCGACCCAGGCGTCGTAGAAGTGCTCGATACGTTCGCCGGCGGGCACTTCGTCGAGCCACGCCATTTCACCGCCGGCCAGCGTCAGCGAGGCCAGCGAGCGCCAGTCGAGATGCGCGCTGAGCTGCTCGATATCCACGCCCACCCGGCGTCGCATGGATAGTGCGATCAGACCATGCGCGCCCGAGTGCGAGACGTTGAAATCCAATGACGCGGTTTCAGCCAGAGCGGGACGGCCCATGGCGTCGCGCACAAGCCGCAACGCGTGCGGCGCGATGGCAAGCGCGCTCGCGAGTTGCTCTCGCAAAGCCGCGCGCACCGTCGCGAAGCGAAGCGCATCTTCGCTGCGGCGAAACACACGCGCATGCGCGCGCTCGTCGCCGGAAAGCACAGTGAACGCTTCGTCATCGAGCGTCGCGGCGAAGTCGATATCGACCCGCCACACCTGAACGTCGGACGGGCCGTCGTGCAACAACGGAAAGAGAGGGATGCGTTTCATCGCAGGGTGCGGATACGTTGCCCGGCTGGTGCGTGGAATGCGCCACTGTACCCGATACGGGAGAGCAACTTTACAGATCGCCTGCTTCGGGAGCGCGGCAGGACAAGCCTGTCATGGCCCCGCTCCCCCATCGGAGGGATATTCGATGCTGAGGACTCCGTTCAACATACCGGGACCATGCCACCGGTCCGGTGAGCGAGAAGAACACCGACCGACTGCGCCTCCGCGGTTCGAAAATGTGGTCGATCAGTTCATGAACAAGGCATCCTCAGGAGAACAGGTATGGCCAAAAAAGTAGCTGAAATCATCGTAGAAACGCTCGCAGCGGCCGGCGTAAAGCATTGCTACGGGATCGTGGGCGACACGCTGAACCTCATCGCTCATCACATCAACGAGAGCGACATCGAGTGGGTCCATGTACGCCATGAGGAAGCGGGAGCGTTCGCCGCCGAAGGCGAAGCCATGTTGACCGGCAACCTGACGGCCGTTGCCGGAAGTTGCGGGCCCGGCAGTCTTCACTTCATCAACGGCCTGGTGGACGCCAACCGCAATCGGGCACCGGTGATCCTGATCGCCACCCAGGTGGCCAGCGAGGAAATCGGCTTCAATTTTCCGCAAGAGGTCGACTTCAAGGCGATCTACGGATCGTGCAGCGTGTTCTGCGACATGATCATTACGCCGGAGCAGGCCCGGCGTAAAACGGTGATTGCGTGCCAAACCGCCATTGCAAAAGGTGGCGTGGCTGTGCTGATCGTTCCGGTTGACATCTCCCACGCCACTGCTAGCGACGAGGTGCCGTATTCGGTCCACACGAATGTGCCCATGGTCCGGCCGAATGACGCGGACCTCGACCGTGTCGCTGAAATTCTCAATTCAGGCGAGAAGATTGCCATCTACGGCGGGTCGGGATGCCGCGGCGCGCACGCTGAAATCCTTGCGGTCGCCGAGCGGCTCAAGGCGCCAATCGCACACACGTCCCGCGCAAAGGATGTGCTCGAGCACGACAACCCGTACAACGTCGGCATGACCGGCATTATCGGCGCTGAAGCGGGGTATCTCGCGGTATCGGAATGCGAGACCTTGCTGTTGCTGGGCGCGGACTTCGCATGGCGCCAGTTCTACCCGGACAAAGCCAAAATCGTTCAGATCGACATCGCACCCGATCATCTCGGCCGGCGACATCCGGTCACGCTAGGGCTGGTCGGCGACATCAAGACCACGATGGAAGCATTGCTGCCACGCCTGAAACCGCGTACATCGACCGAGTTCCGCGACAAGCTCGTCGCGCGGCATGCCGATGCGCTAGAGAGCCACAGGTCCAAGGCGGTCCCATCGGACAGAGG
>NZ_JAMFSB010000263.1 GCF_026225065.1 Paraburkholderia sp.
GATGGACGGCTCGACAGTGGACGCGCTCGATCACTGCGTCTATGCGCTCGTGCAGGCCATGGACGGATCGATCTCGGCGGAGCACGGCAGCGGGGCGCTGAAGCGTCCGTATCTTGGTTGCACGCGCGGCGATACGGAAATCGCGCTGATGCACCGCATCAAGGCGGCGCTCGATCCGCTCGGCATCCTGAATCCCGGCAAGGTGCTGTGACGGGCGGGGCGGGGAATCCGCCGCCGGGACTGGATCGAGCGGGTCGCAAGGTGCTCGCCGCCGCCGTGTCCCTGCCGGTTATCAGGGGGGTGCGGGCCGTGCAATCCAGGCTTCGGCGGAGCCGCTGAAGCGGGTTAGGCCGCGTTGGTCGAGGGCGCCGCGGCTCTTTCAATGAACGAGCAGACGGCCGCTGTCACCTGTGCGGTCGTTGCCGTGCCGCCAAGGTCACGGGTGTGCAGCGACGCGTCAGCAGTCACCGCTTCGACGGCTTGCATCACGCGTTTCGCCGCGTCGAATTCGCCCAGATGTTCGAGCAGCATCACAACCGACCAGAACGTGCCCACCGGGTTGGCCAGTCCCTTGCCCATGATGTCGAACGCGGAGCCGTGGATGGGCTCGAACATCGACGGATAGCGGCGTTCCGGGTCGATATTGCCTGTCGGTGCAATGCCGAGACTGCCGGCGAGTGCGGCGGCGAGGTCGCTGAGGATGTCGGCGTGCAGATTGGTGGCGACGATCGTGTCCAACGTGGACGGGCGGTTGATCATGCGGGCGGTCGATGCGTCCACCAGTTCCTTGTCCCATTTGACGTCCGGAAATTCCTTCGAGACCTCCCGTGCAATCTCGTCCCACATCACCATGGCATGACGCTGCGCGTTGCTCTTCGTAATGACCGTCAGCAATTTGCGCGGACGGGACTGCGCGAGACGGAACGCAAAACGCATGATCCGCTCGACACCTGCGCGCGTCATGATCGACACATCCGTCGCGGCTTCGATGGGGTGTCCCTGGTGCACGCGTCCGCCTACGCCGGAATATTCGCCTTCCGAGTTTTCGCGGACGATGACCCAGTTCAGGTCCTCGGGCTTGCAGCGTTTGAGCGGTCCATCGATGCCCGGCAGGATGCGGGTCGGACGCACGTTAGCGTACTGGTCGAAGCCCTGGCAGATCTTGAGGCGAAGACCCCACAACGTGATGTGATCGGCAATGTCAGGATCCCCGGCTGAGCCGAACAGGATCGCGTCCTTATCGCGGATCGCGTTGAGCCCGTCGGCGGGCATCATGACACCATGCTCGCGGTAGTAGTCTCCACCCCAGTCGAAGTTCTCGAATTCGAATGCGAACGACCTCGTCGTCTTTGCCAGTGCTTCGAGGACCTGCGCGCCGGCGGGTACGACCTCCTTGCCGATGCCGTCGCCGGGGATGGTCGCGATGCGATAGGTTTTCATGTCTCCGTCCGTTGGGTGCTATGCAAGTGAATGAACTTTACCTATCTTCCGACATAAAAACCGGTGCTATGCTCAAAGCATCTTTAACTTTCATTCACAAGTGAAAGCCATGCGAGATACGGTCGATCCGTCGGATTTGAGCTTTTTCTCGACACTTGCGGCGTCCGGCAGCCTGAGCGCCGCCGCGCGGGAACTAGGACTGACGGCAGCTGCTGTCAGCAAGCATTTGACGCAGATGGAAAGCCGCGCGGGTGTAGTACTGGTCAACCGCACGACGCGGCGGATGATGCTCACGCCGGAGGGCGAGCTTTACCTCGAGCACGCGCGCCGGATTCTCGACGAGATCGACGAACTGGCCGAACTGCTGGGTACCGCGAAGAAAAGTCCGAGGGGATTGCTGCGCGTGAACGCGACGCTTGGTTTTGGGCGCAGCCATGTCGCCCCTGCGGTTTCGCGTTTTGTCGCGAAGCATCCGCAAGTATCGGTTCAGCTTCAGCTATCGGTCACGCCGCCTCCGCTGACGGACGATACGTTCGATGTCTGTATCCGCTTCGGCGAGCCGCCCGATACGCGGGTGGTCGCACGTCGTCTGGCAACGAACCGGCGCTTGCTGTGTGCCGCGCCTTCGTACATCGCCTCACGTGGAATGCCGATGACTGCGCACGATCTGACGCGGCATAACTGCATCGGCATCCGCCAGGGCGACGAGGCATACGGCGTGTGGCGTCTGACTTCGGGCAAGGGCGCATCACGTAAAACGGAGGCCGTGCGTATCAACGGCACGCTGACGACGAATGATGGGGAAATCGCAGTGAAGTGGGCGCTCGAAGGACACGGCATCCTGATGCGGGCCGAGTGGGACATCAAACAGTATCTGGCTGACGGTTCGCTGGTGCCCGTATTGCCTCAGCACGACACGCCGAACGCGGATATCTTCGCCGTCTATTCGCAACGGCTTCAGATGTCCAACAGGATTCGCGCGTTTGTCGATTTCATTGCCGAGGATCTTCGAAGCGAATCGGGCGAACCGGGGTGAAAACGCTGACCCAGTCATTCGGAGCCCGACTCCATCTGCCGGCATACGATGCCGTTGCTGGTCCGAGCAGGCAAAAAAAGACCCCGTAAGACGTTGATCTTATGGGGTTTCTCGAACTTCTGCGGCTTACGCCGGAACAACTGATGGTGCCCAGGAGAGGACTCGAACCTCCACGGTGTTGCCACCGCTAGGACCTGAACCTAGTGCGTCTACCAATTCCGCCACCTGGGCACATTTTCAAGCTAAAACGCTATTTTAACGGGACGATTCAGCGTGTCAATGGGGCTTCAACAATCGCTTCATTGCACCGCCGGGACCTGCAAGTACCGAATCGAGCTCGATACTGACTCCCGTACTGCCGATACTCCACTATTCATTCGAAGCAACTTCAAACGAACCGCAAAGCTCCACACAAAAAGTAAAGCCGCTCGGAAGCGGCTTTACTTTTGAATCTGGTGCCCAAGAGAGGACTCGAACCTCCACAGTGTTGCCACCGCTAGGACCTGAACCTAGTGCGTCTACCAATTTCGCCACCTGGGCAGGTGTCTGTACAGCAGAGACCGCTATTATAGCGACAGCTTCAAAGCTGTCAAGCATTTCGAGAACGCCCCCGCATGGCGTCGGATTGCGGTTCGCAGCAAGGATCGCAGCAAGTATTGACACGCCGCTTGGCGCGCAATACGGGTGTTAGAATGCCTCGCAGTAGTTTCGTTGGCACGGTGCCCAAGCCCGTCGGACTCAACCTTGAATGAGCCAGACCCGAGCAGTCAACCGCAGGTGCAACAGAGCCGCGTCATAACGCCGACCGACGTCCATGCAACGAGAAAAAATCATCGACAAGCCCTTGAGCAAATATCCGTATCCGATTCCGAGCCGCGAGGAAATCCTCGGCGTGCTCCGCACGAGTGAAGCGCCGCTTGCAGCGAATGACATTGCCGAAGCGTTGTCGATCAAGCGCCAGGAGCGCGAAGGGTTTTTCAAGCGTCTCGCGGCCATGGAGCGAGACGGCCAGATCCGGCTCGATCAGCGCAATCTCTATCAGCTCACACATCCGTCCAATTTCGTCGGCGGCCGCGTACAGGGCCATCGCGACGGCTTTGGCTTTCTCGTGCGCGACGACGGTCAGGACGATCTGTTCCTGCCCACCGGCGAGATGCAGAAGGTCATGCACAATGACCGCGTGCTCGCGCGGATCGTCGGCTATGACCGGCGCGGGCGGCCCGAAGGCCATATCGTCGAAGTCACGGACCGCGCCAACAAGCGCGTGATCGGGCGCCTCCTGAACGAGAACGGTGCGCTGATCGTCGCGCCCGAAGACAAGCGCATCGGCCACGACATCCTGATCACGCAGAACACCAAGAAGGCCAAGGTCGGCCAGGTGGTGGTGGTCGAACTGACGGATTTCCCGAGCCGCCATTCGCAGCCGCTCGGCCGTGTGGTGGAAGTGCTGGGCGATATCGACGATCCCGGCATGGAAATCGAAATCGCCGTGCGCAAGTACGGCGTGCCGCACGAGTTCAGCCAGGCTGCGCTCGACGACGCCGCGAGGCTCCCGGACGAAGTGCGTCCCGTGGATATTCGCCATCGCGTCGACCTGCGCGATGTACCGCTCGTCACGATCGACGGTGAAGACGCCCGCGACTTCGACGATGCGGTGTACTGCGAGCCGATCACGGTCGGCAAGGGCGACGGTTTCCGCCTGATCGTGGCGATCGCCGATGTCTCGCACTACGTGCATCCGAAGAGCGGTCTCGATGTGGATGCGATCGAACGCAGCACCTCGGTCTACTTCCCGCGCCGCGTGATTCCGATGCTGCCGGAGAAGCTCTCCAACGGCCTGTGTTCCTTGAATCCGCACGTCGACCGCTGTGTGCTGGTGTGCGACATGGTGATCACGGCGCGTGGCGAGATCAAGGCTTACCAGTTCTATCCGGGTGTGATGCACTCGTCGGCGCGCCTGACCTATACCGAAGTCGCCGCGGTGCTGAAGAACACCAAGGGACCGGAAGCAACGCGCCGCGCCGCGCTGTTGCCGCAACTGCAGAATCTGTATGGCGTGTACAAGTCGCTGTTTGCAGCCCGGCAAAAACGCGGCGCGATCGACTTCGACACCACTGAGACCTACATCGTCTGCAATGCGCAGGGCAAGATCGAGCAGATCATCCCGCGCACGCGCAACGACGCGCATAAGCTGATCGAAGAATGCATGCTGGCCGCGAACGTCTGCGCAGCCGACTTCATGAAGCGCAACAAGCACCCGGGCCTGTACCGCGTGCACGCCGGACCGACCGCCGAAAAGCTCGAGAACCTGCGCACCTTCCTGCGCGGCATGGGCCTGACGCTGGGCGGCGGCGACTCGCCGCATGCAAGCGACTACGCCGCGTTGATGGCGCACATTCGCGACCGGCCCGACGCGCAGATGCTGCAGACCATGTTGCTGCGCTCGATGCAACAGGCTGTCTATAGTCCGGACAATATCGGCCACTTCGGTCTCGCGTATGAGGCGTACGCGCACTTTACGAGTCCGATCCGGCGCTACCCCGATCTGCTGACGCACCGTGCGATCTACGCGGTCCTGCAGGGTCGCAAGTACACGCCGGAAGCGCCGCATGGCGTCGATCTGAATACGGCCCTGTCGCCGCGCGCCCGCACGATGCAGCAGGCCGACGACGAAAAGCGCGGCCGCACGCGTTCGAACAACGTGGCGATCTGGGAAGAACTCGGCCTGCATTGCTCGGCCAACGAGCGTCGTGCGGACGAAGCCTCGCGCGACGTCGAAGCCTGGCTCAAGTGCTACTTCATGCGCGAC
>NZ_JAMFSB010000029.1 GCF_026225065.1 Paraburkholderia sp.
ACCGCGAACTCAGGTAACTTAGAACTCCTTTCCCACCGGCACAGGTTTCTCTCATGACCGATTCCACGCAGCGCTTCACCGATCGCGTCGCCGACTACGTCAAGTACCGGCCCAGCTATCCGCAGGAAGTGGTGAGCTTCCTGCATGAAACCTGCGGGGTCGCACCCAGCGCGCAGGTTGCCGATATCGGCGCGGGCACGGGGATCTCCGCGCGGCTCTTTCTCGATGCGGGCCATCCGGTAGTCGCGGTCGAACCCAATCAGGCCATGCGTGCGGCCGCGAACGCGTGGCTCGCGCCTTACGATAACTTTCGCAGCGTCGCCGGCACCGCGGAGGCGACCACGCTCGACGACGCCAGTGTCGATCTGGTGATCGCCGCCCAGGCCTTCCACTGGTTCGATCCCCTCACGACACGGCGCGAGTTCGCGCGCATTCTCAGGCCGCAGGGCAGGGTGGCGTTGTTCTGGAACAGCCGCCTGCTCGATGGGTCGCCGTTCCTCGCGGGCTATGAGGTGCTGCTTAGGCAGTACGGCGTCGATTACACGGAAGTCGCTGAGCGTTACCCCGACGACGCGGCGATGGCCGCGTGGTTCGGCCATGCGTTTTCGCACAAGGGGAGCTTCCCGAACCTGCAGCGGCTCGATTTCGATGGGCTCAAAGGCCGCCTGATGTCGTCGTCCTATGCGCCCAAGGTGGGCCATCCGAATCACGAGCCATTGCTGGTTGCGTTGCGCGATCTGTTCGATCGCACGGCGCACAACGGCATGGTCGAGTTTGGCTATACGACGTGTGTTTATGCGGGATACACCGCGGAGAACCCGTGACGGTTTGGGTCCAGGCGCGTGGCTGTGAAGCGCGCATTGTGATTCTGCCCGCCCGCCTTACCGGCGGCGCGCACGGCGAAGTTCTGACGACCGCCTGTCACGCTGTTACCGGCCTGGTACGAACGGTTTGCTTCGCGAGGAACGCTCGCAAATCGTCCAGCACCCGCGCCGGGTCTTCCTCCATCGGGATATGGCCGAGTCCCGCGTACATGACTGCCTGCGCGCCGGGAATGCGCTGCGCAAATTCGGCAGCATGAGCGGGAGGAATCCAGCGGTCCTTCGCACCCCACAAGACTAGCGACGGTACGTCGAGCGTTTTCAGCACGTTTGTGTCTAGGTCGGCGAAATCGAGCGTTGGCACCATCTTGCCGATCGCCGCGCGTGTGCCTTCTCCGTGAAAGAACTCGATATAGCGCCGCAGCACGGGTGCCGCCAGCTTGCGCGGATCGCCATAGACGTTGCGCACCGCGCTTTTGATAATCTGCTCGGGCAGCCACCACGGTGCGCTCATCCGAACCAGTGCACTGTTGAAGAGCCCAATGTAGATCGGCAGCTTCATCGGAAAACCCGCCGCATCGATCAGCACAAGCCGCTCGACCGCATCGCGATGCCGCACCGTGTAATCCCACGAGATCAGACCGCCGAGAGAGTTGCCGATCAGTGTCACGCGGTGGGTATCGAGACCAAGCGCCTGCATGAACGTATCGATGAAGCGCCGGTACATCGGCAGATTCATCGTCTCGATCTCGCCGGACGGGGAGCGCAGCGGTCCCGTCACGCCGAATGGCGGCAGGTCGAGACGGATCACGCGGTAATTGCGCGCCAGGTCTTCGGCGACCCGGTCCCAGGTATGCAGCGAAGAGGCGAAGCCGTGAATCATCACCAGCAACTCGCCGCTGCCTTCATCGACATAGTGAACGTCGGCGCCCATGATGCTGACGAACTTTGAGCCGCGCTGCGTGTAGCGCCGCCGCAGTTCGTCGCGCGGCACGCTGCTGATACCGAGGCGTGCGGCGAGCGAGCGGGGCGGCAATGGCACGCTCTGGGTGTGAGAAGCGGTGTCGAGGCTCGCCATGCGTATCTCCCTGATTATTTGAGTTCGAAAGCGCCGATGTAGCTCTGCGTCTGATTCTTCTTGTGACACTTAGGAAAGTGAAAAAAGTGGCGCACGTCTACAGTTGTCTACCTCGGTTAATCCGCAGAGTAGACAACTGTGCACCTCGCGTCAAGATCGTTTACAGTGCGGACATTGGCCTGCGTACCGGCGCCGCGCCGCGCTACGGCGTGTTTTGAGCATTTCGCGAGTTAAGCGAGTTTTCCTTCAATCGCCCATGGAACCCACTCCGGATCCCGATCTTGATCTCGCCCCCGGCAAGCGCCGGCTGATCGAAGCGGCCCTTCGCCTGACGGCCGGCGGCCGCAGCTTTGCGTCGCTCGGTTTGCGTGAAGTGGCGCGCGAGGCCGGTTTGAATCCCAACACGTTCTACCGGCATTTCGATACGCTCGACGATCTGGCCCGTGAAGCGGTGGAGTGGGTAAGCCGGCGTCTGCGGCCGATGCTGCGACGCGAGCGCTGGCTTGCCGCGCATGACGAACCGCATAGCGTGCCGCGTCGTGCCTGCGCGGCGTTTTTTGCGTTCGCACTCGATAACCGCGAAGCGTTCTTGAGCGCGCTCGCGGAGTATCACGGCACCTCGCCGGCGTTACGCGATGCGGTGCGCGCGAACCTCCACGAGGTATCGGCTGAAATGGCCGACGATGTCGTGCAACTCAAGCTGATGCCTGCCCTGTCGCGGACTACGATCGACGAAGTCTGCACGCAGATCGTGCTGCAACTGTTCCATCTGTCGCATGAGTACATTGGCACGGCAACTCATCGCGAGGCGCTGATCGATTATTCGGAACGCTTCATTGTCCGATTGTTCGCCGGTGCGACCGTGCTCGAGCAACATCAGCAGCCGCTTTCCATCGGCGCATGAAAATCAAGCTGCGTTCTGCGCATCCGATCGCATCGCCGGCCGCATCGCATCCACGTCGCGCATAAAAAAACAGGCTCGATGCATGATGCATGGAGCCTGTTTTTCATAGGTGTTGGGTATGTCTGCAACGAAGCGAGAGACTACGCTGCGCGTGCATGCCCGCGTTCCCGCGTGTCTGGATCAGGTATCGCTCCAGCCGCCCGAGTCGTCGTTGCCCATATCGACACCGCCACCCCCGCTGCCGTCGTCCCAGTTGCTCGACCCCTGGCCGAAATCGAGACCGCCATCGTTGTTGCCGTTATTGCCGTCATCACGACGGCGACGGCTTTCGTCGTCCTCGACGATCACTTCGCGCTCACGACCTGAATTGAGCGCCTCGCCGAGCAGCACGCCGGTCAGCAGTCCGCCCATCCCGCCGCCAAAGCCGCCACCTTGCTGCACGATAACCTGAGGCGGTTGCTGCTGCGGGTAAGGGTAAGGTGCTTGCGGCGGATTGCCGAAACGATCAGCTTCACGCGCGTACGCCGAGTCGCCGGATCCAGCAGGCGCCGCCGCGTAGGGGTCGGGGCGGCCTTCTGCACGCGCCTTCAGGCTGGCAACGCGCTGATCGAGTTCGTCGAGCTGATACGGCGGCAACGGATTCTTGCCGCTGGAGAGCCCTTCAACAACACCGCGCAACTGGTCTTCCGTGCCTTCCACTTCCCGCGCGAGCGCCTCATGTCCCGGCAACGTAGAGAGCTTCACGTCGAGCTTCAGCGAGCGCACTGCGTTAAGCAGTTCGGTAGCGCGCTTGAGCTGAGTGCGGCGATCGTCGTCGGCGCGTGAATCGTCCTGCGTGCGGGCGCGGCGCAACGTCCAGCGCAGCACCAGCGCAATCGCACCGATCAGGACAATGATGCCGATCCACAGGCCCATGCCCGGACCATGCCGTTCAGGTGCTTGCGGCGCCATGGCCGACTGCTGTACCGCCGTGTTTTGTTGCGCAAACGGATTGGTGGTATGGCCCGTTGCCGTGCCAGTACGTTCCGCGTCGCGGCGGATACGCGCTTCGGTCTGCGCGAAGCGCGTAGGGTCGGTGAAGCGGATTTGCGGATCGAGCGTCTTGGCCTGCTGGATCTGCGCGAGTGCATCGCCGGCGCGGCCTTCGCGATCGAGCACCTGGGCGTACAGATAATGCGCGCGCGCATTGTCCGGATGGGCCTGCAGCACTTCGGTGAGCCCTGCGTCCGCCTGTTGCCAGTTGCCTTGCGACATGGCGGATTCGATCTGCTGCGCTGTCGGCACGGCGAAAGCCGCCGTGGAGATCAGCATCAGCGACGCGAATGCGGCTGCGAGAAATTTTTTCATGTGTCGGACCGGATGGCTTTACACCCGTCTCCATGTCAATCGATTCTCCGGTGTGACACGCAGCGCCGCACGATTGCCGGGCGCTGCGTCACATCCGGTGCACTGCTTGACGACGTCTTACTGAGCCGGCGTGTTCAATTGCTTCTTCAACGCTTCGAGGCGGTCCTCGACCGACGGGCCGCGATTGAGCTCGGCGAGCTTGTCGTCGAGCGCCTTGCCGCTCTTCACGTCTGCGGAATTCAGCCGAGCGTCGGAGCGCGCATTCGACAACGCGACCTTGTCTTCGAGCTTCTGGAAGTCCTCGGACAGATTGCGTCCGCCGATGCCGCCCAGCGCCGTTGCGGCGACGTCTTTGGCCTGAGCGATTTCCTGCTTGGCCTGCAGAATGCTCGAGCGCGAAGCGAGGTCGTTGCGACGGCCACGCATGTCTTCGATCTGGCTCTTCAACTGATCGACCGACGGCTCGAGCGTCGAGAGTTCTCGCGCCAGCGCATCGCGTTCCGTTTCAGCGGTGGACTGCGCGCCGAGCGCTTCGCGGGCGAGTGCTTCGTCACCCGATTGCAGCGCGCGCTTGGCGCCGTCTTCGTACTTCTTCGCCTTGTCGGCGGCAACGTCGCGCTTGCTTTGCTGGGTGGCCACCTGGGCCTGAATCTCGATCAGCGAGTTTTCGGCCTTTGCGATGCTCTCGTCGAGCTCACGCACGATCTGGCGCGAATCGCGCGACGGATCCTGCACGGAATCGGCAGCGTCGTTCAGGAGACCTTTGAGCGTGCGCGAGATGCTGTCAAATAGCGACATGTATACCTCCGTAAAATGAAATCGGCGCTGAGTAGCTGGCGCGTTCGACCACTTGTGACCACTAGTTTACGCTGCCCATCGCGGTATTGCGCGGGCAACCGGTGCGGAAGTCGGGGCACGCGTGCGAAATGCAATAGCAGCGCCGCAAATTGTTCAACCGCTGTGTTGCGCCAGTGGGGCAATCGACCTCGTGCAAACCATGCAGCTCAGCAGCTCGCAAAGATTACACCATAGGATGTCTTAAAACCGCCTTAAAAGGTCGGTTCCGCAGAGTTTCAAACGTCGATTCCGCGCAAACGCCAGCGGAATATTTCAACGTTGTGTGAAGACGAAGCGAAATGCATCGAACCGCATGGTGCCGTGACGTTCACGCAAAGCGGCCGTCTTCGGGAGTTGGGTCGTTGCGCGGATCGTCATCGTCGGGCGTGGTATTGATGCGCACGCGCACCCGCGTGCGCGGCGCGAGGGGCGCAACAGGAGGCGGCAGGCCGGTCTGCCCGCCTGGGTCGGCAGAGTGCGCAATTGCGGCCGCTTCAGCTGCGGTGACACGCGCCACTGCCTGGGCGTCGGCCAACGCCTGTTCTTCTTCCGGCGTGCGCACCAGCGCCGCAAGCACGTCCGCCGGCAGCAGGGGCTCGCTGGCCGCTTCCGGCTCCGTTGCCGCGGGCGCACCAGCGTCTTTTTCGTCTTTCTTCAGCACGTCGGGCAGGGCGGCGCGAGCGTTGCGGGTACCGCGCGCAACCCGCTCCAGCGCTGCGTTGAGCGCATCCGGTTCACGCGGCGCACGCAGCCTGTCGACGATGCTTGCCGCCTTGACCTGTTCGCTGGTGGCGCCAAAACTCAGCACGGCACGCCGCATCAGTTCGCTAACGCTGATGCCGAGTTTTTCTGCGCTGGCGGCAATCGCGCGTTTCTGGGCGGGTGTGACGAATACGACGATGCGTTCGCTGGGCTTGTTCATAGTCTGCTCGCGTACTTGTTGTGGCGTCGAACGCCTGATTTGGCGCGCGGCCGCGCTTTCCCCGCGCGACGAGTCCATCATAAGGCGAGTTGCCCCGATGTGAAACGTGCGCCGCATGAAAATCCCGTGACATCAAAGGGTTGAAACGTTTCAAGTGGCTTTGTCCACAGCTCTATGAACAATTTCTGTTGATAACCGCGATTCCCCGCGCAGCCGTACGCCAGCACGCTTCGGAGAAGAATCCCGAAGGGAATTCTTACAAAAAAATCACCTTGGACTGCGCTTGATTTCTTTAAAATGCGCTGTTACGTTGCGCGGGCCCCCTTTGGGCCGGTCCTATCCGGACGCGCCGTGCGGCCAGCCGGGGGCGTAAGGCCGTGCGGCGGCAATTGCCGCCCGCATAAAGGCGTGCAGTCATGCGCCAACTATTCGAGTCATGCCAATCATCAAACGACCGCAATCCTCAAATTCTCCGGGTGGTGACGACCGGGATCCCTACCACCGCAACTCAGGACGCAATGACGCTTCGCGCGACGAACCGGGCCGCCGCTCGCTCGTTGGGCGCATCCTGCTGACATTCGTCGGCCTCGTTGCGACCCTGCTGGTCGTCGGTGCGCTGATCGTCGGCTATGCGCTTGTCGTCATGGGGCCGCAGTTGCCGTCGCTCGAGGCGCTCACCGACTATCGTCCGAAGGTGCCCCTGCGCGTCTACACCGCAGATCACGTGCTGATCGGGGAATTCGGCGAAGAGCGGCGCAACCTCGTGCGCTTCCAGGACATTCCGGACCAGATGAAAAAAGCGGTGCTCGCGATCGAAGACTATCGCTTCTACGAGCACGGCGGCGTCGACTTCGTCGGCATCCTGCGGGCCGGTTCTACCGACCTGCTGCACGGCGGCGCGTCGCAGGGCGCGAGCACGATCACGATGCAGGTGGCGCGTAACTTCTTCCTGTCGAGCGAGAAGACCTACACCCGTAAAGTGTATGAAATGCTGCTTGCATACAAGATCGAGCGCGCGCTGACGAAAGACCAGATCCTCGAGTTGTACATGAACCAGATTTATCTGGGCGAGCGCGCGTACGGTTTCTCCGCGGCGGCGCGTGTGTATTTCGGCAAGGATCTGAAAGACCTGTCGCTCGCCGAGTGCGCGATGCTGGCGGGCCTGCCGAAGGCGCCGTCGGCGTATAACCCGGTCGTCAATCCGAAGCGCGCGAAGATCCGTCAGGAATACATCCTCAAGCGAATGCTGGATCTGAAGTACATCACGCAGGAACAGTACGACGAAGCGATCAAGGAAGAGATTCGCACCAAGAATCCGGGCAATGAGTACAGCGTCCATGCCGAGTATGTGGCGGAAATGGTCCGTCAAATGATGTACGCGCAGTACAAGGACGAAACCTATACGCGTGGTCTGAACGTGATCACCACGATCGATTCCGCGGATCAGGACGCCGCCTACCACGCGGTGCGCAAGGGCGTGATGGACTATGAACGCCGCCACGGCTATCGCGGTCCGGAAGGCAATGTCGACCTGCCGCCGCCGGGCGACGACCGTGACCAGGCCATCGACGACGCGCTGACCGATCACCCTGATAACGGCGAGATCGTCGCAGCAGTGGTGACGGCGTCCAGTCCGAAGGAAGTGCAGGCGCAATTCCTCGACGGTACCGAGGCGACCATCAACGGCGACGGCCTGAAGTTCGTGGCGGCCGCGTTGGGTCCACGCGCCACGGCGGCGCAACGCATCAAGCCGGGCTCGATCATCCGTCTCGTGGCGGACGACAAGGGCAACTGGCAGATCACGCAATTGCCGCAGGTGGAGGGCGCGCTGGTGTCGCTCACGCCGCAGGACGGGGCGATTCGCGCGCTGATCGGCGGCTTCGACTTCAACAAGAACAAGTTCAATCACATCACCCAGGCATGGCGCCAGCCGGGTTCGAGCTTCAAGCCGTTTATCTATTCGGCCTCGCTCGACAAGGGTCTCGGACCGGCGACGATCATCAACGACGCGCCGCTCTATTTCCCGCCTAGCAGCCCGGGCGGCGACCCGTGGGAGCCGAAGGACGACGACCAGCCGGACGGTCCGATGCCGATGCGCGTTGCGCTGGAAAAATCGAAGAACCTGGTGTCGATCCGCATCCTGTCGTTCATCGGCACGAAGTACGCGCAGGATTTCGTCACACAGCGTTTCGGCTTCGACGCCGACAAGACTCCGCCGTATCTGCCAATGGCGCTCGGTGCAGGCCTCGTTACGCCGCTGCAATCGGCCGGTGCGTATTCGGTGTTCGCGAACGGCGGCTACCGGATTAATCCGTACCTGATCAACGAAGTGACCGACCCGCGCGGCGTGGCGATTTCGAAGGCACAACCGCTCACGGCAGGCCGCGATGCACCGCGCACGATCGATCCGCGTAACGCGTACATCATGAACAGTCTGCTGCACTCGGTGGCCACGGCCGGTACCGGCGCGGGCACCAACGTGCTGAAGCGTTCGGACCTGCAGGGCAAGACCGGTACGACGAACGACGCCAAGGACGGCTGGTTCGCCGGCTACCAGCAATCGTTGGTCGCGGTGGCGTGGATGGGCTACGACCAGCCGAAGAGTCTCGGCAGCCGCGAATTCGGCGCGCAGCTCGCGTTGCCGATCTGGGTTGACTATATGGGGCACGCGTTGCGCGGCGTGCCGCAGGCCGAGCCGGCCATGCCCGATACGGTCACGAGCGTCGACGGTGAACTGTTCTACACGGACATGACGCCGGGCAACGGCTTTGTGGCCAGCATCGGCCTCGACTCGGCCAATCCGCTGGCCGGTGCAAGCGACGCCGTCGGGGGCGTCGGTCCAGCGGGGATGACGCCACCGGACGTGTCGTCGAGCGAAAAGCAGCAGATCATGAACCTGTTCGAATCGAACAAACCCTGATGGAGCGGGCGAATCCGGGCGCCCAATGCCCGGATTCGCGGGTCTCGCCCGCCCGCAAATGTACCCCTTAACCCCCTCCGGCCGGCGCTGACTAAATACGGTGTAATGTAATTTCTACCTTGCGACGCCCTGGTCCGGTCAAATACGGTTTAGTATTCGTACCTAATTTGTAAGCTCTCGTCTCGCCGAAACGCGAGACCTCCCGCTTTTTTACCCAAGCGCAGCGCGGTACCCGGTTTTGATGCGCGCGCATGCCACTTCGCCCCCTCCGCTCAGGCGTGCCAGGACGAGGTGTTCGCTACACCGCTCTCAACCGGGATCCCTCTCGTGAAAAGCCGAATACTCATCTATCTGATGACAGGATTGCTGCGCATGTTCGCGCTCCTGCCATATGGCGTAGTTGCCCGCGTGGGCAACGGACTTGGCGGCCTGCTATACCGCATTCCGAGCACACGCCGCCGCGTCGTGCATACCAATCTGAAACTCTGTTTTCCGGACATGGGCGATGAGGAGCGCGATCGCCTTGCGCGCGCACACTTTCGTCATGTGATCCGCAGTTACGTCGAGCGTGGGCCGCAGTGGTTCGGCAACGCGGCGGCGATTTCGCGTCTGGTCGAAGTGGAGAGCGCGATCGACCTGGCGGAAGCGCACTCGCGGCCGACGATTTTCCTCGGCTTTCACTTCGTGGGGATCGAGGCCGGTTGCATGATGTACTCGACGCGTCATCCGGTCGCTTCGTTGTACACGCCGATGTCGAACGTGCTGTTCGATGCGATGGCCAAGCGCCAGCGCGGCCGCTTCGGCACCGAGATGATTCCGCGCAGCGACAGTGTGCGCCGCGCGCTGCGCGTGCTGCGCGAAGGCAAGCCGGTAATGCTGGCGGCCGATATGGATTTCGGTTTGCGCGACTCGGTGTTCGTACCGTTTTTCGGGGTGCCGGCGTGTACGTTGACTTCGGTGTCGCGCCTCGCCAAGGCGGGCAATGCGCGGGTTGTGCCGTTCGTCACCGAGGTGTTGCCGGATTACCGTGGCTACAAGCTGACAATCTTCGAAGAACTAAGCGATTTTCCTTCAGCCGATGCGACTGTCGATGCACGTCGTATCACCGAGTTCCTCGAAACCCAGGTGCGCCGGATTCCGGCCCAATATTACTGGGTGCATAAGCGTTTCAAGCACCGGCCCGTGGGAGAGCCGGCGGTGTATTGAGGTTTAGCCTGGCGCGGGGCCGCCTGACGGCTGCAAGCTCGAGACTGGCGCTGGTGTGAGCACTGCCGCCGCCGGAGCCGCACCAGCACCCGTGGTTCCTCCAGTCGCGCCAGAAGCCCCCGTTGTTTCCGTAGACCCAGCCGCCCCAGCCTCATCTACCGGCGGCGTCCCCATTGCCTGAAACAGCGCCGCGGTATCGGTCAATCGTGCACCGGTATAGCGGATCTCATCGAGCCGCGCGTTGCGAAACTGCTGCTCGCTCGAGCGTGCCGCCGACACGGGCACCGCGCCCAGACGGTAACGTGCCGCCGTCTCATCGGAAATTCCCTGTGCCGCCCGTGCTGCCACATTTGAGGCGTCGAGCGCCTGCGCATCGTGCTCGAGCGCAGCCAGCGTATCGGCGACATTCTGGAACGCCGTCAGCACCGTCTGCTTGTACTGGTCCGTGGCCGCGTCGTAAGTCGCCATCGCCGCGCGGCGTTGTGCAAACAGCGCGCCGCCATGGAAGATCGGCTGCGAGAGCGGGCCCGCTACGGCCCAGATGGCGCCCGCGCCGGAAAGCGCCAGTGGCCAGCTAAAGCCGCCTTGTCCCATCGATGCAGTGAGCGACAGGCTCGGATACATCTGTGCGGTGGCCACACCCACATCCGCTGCGGCTGCCTTGACCGCAGCATCCGCTGCCTGGATGTCCGGGCGCGCGCGCAGTAACTCCGACGGCACGACCACCGGCACCTGCTCAGGCACACGCAACTGTGCCAGATCGAGATCGGGCGGCGCGGCGTCGGGCGTGCGTCCAATCAGCACGGCGAGCGCATGCCGCGTGCTCACCCACTGTTGCTGCAGGCCCGGCAAGCTGGCCGCCAACGATGCCGCACTCTGTTGCGCATTCAGCATATCGGCGTGCGATACCGCGCCGAGCGTATAGCGCCGCGCTGTGTCCCGGGCGTCGTCGTTCGCGAGCGTGATGAGCCGCTCGGTGGTGTCGATCTGCGCATGCAGTGCGGCGGAGGTGATGGCTGCCGTCACGATGTTGGCTGCCAGCGCACGTCGCGCCGATTCCAGTTGAAAGACCTGCACGTTCACCCGCGAAGCGAGCGCGGCGTTGGCAAGCCGTGAAGCGCCAAACAGGTCGATCGTGTAGTGCGCCTGCAACTGGCCGACGAACGTGTTGTAAAGGAACGTGTTCGGTCCTTCTTCCGGAATCCCCAGCGCGCGCTGCCGGGCCGGTTGGGCCACGCCATCAATGGTGGGCAGCATCGAACTGCCGACCTGCGCGCGCAACTGTTCGCGCGCCGCGGTCAGGCTCTTGTCGGTGGCGGCGAGGGTGGGGCTGTTGCGCAGGCCTTCATCGACCAGCGCGTTCAGGTCGTCCGATTGATACAGACGCCACCACGTCGGCACCGGCTTGGCGCCCACCACGAACTGCTGGGCGATGCCCTGCGCGGGCACCGTTTCAGAGACCTGCGGCTCGGCGCCGTAGTGAGCCGGTTGCGGCACCGCTGGCGGGTTGCCGTTCGGGCCGAACGAGCAGGCCGCGAGCGCGAGTGCGCCGCCGCTTACCGCTAGCGTGCGGGCCTGCCTGACACGTTTGAAGACGGAATGAGTCATGGTCAATTTCCCGAATGCGACGCTTGCGTCGAGGCTGCCGGCGGTTCGCGTTCATCGCTGCGCACCCTGAATGAAGTTGCGTAGAGCGCAGGCAGATAGAACAGCGTCAGCACGGTGGCGCTCGTGATGCCGCCCATCAGCGCGGTGGCCATCGGCCCGAAGAAGTTCGAGCTCAGCAACGGAATCAGCGCCAGCACGGCCGCTGCCGCGGTCAGCGTAATGGGCCGGAAACGCCGCACGGTTGCACCGACGATCGCATCGAAGCGTTTGTGACCGGCGGCGATATCCTGCTCGATCTGATCGACCAGAATCACCGAGTTGCGCATGATGATGCCGAACATCGCGATTACCCCGAGCATCGCCACGAAGCCGAACGGCTGGCCGAACAGCAGCAGCGTGGCGACCACGCCGATCAGGCCGAGCGGGGCGGTCAGCACCACCATCAGCACGCGTGCGAAGCTTTGCAGCTGGATCATCAGAAGCGTCAGCACGGCGATGATCATGATCGGCATTTGTGCGTTGATGGAGGTCTGGCCTTTCTCGCTTTCCTCCACCGAGCCGCCCAGTTCGATGCGGTAGCCGACCGGCAGGGTCGAGCGGATCTGGCTCAGCGCCTTGTCGACGCTATTGGTCACATCGATGCCTTGCGCGTTGCCGATAACGTCCGATTGAACGGTGATGGTCGGCTGGCGGTCGCGTTCCCAGATCACGCCGTACTCAAGGTCATAGCGCATATGGCCGAGCGTACCGAGCGGCACGGGGCCATTCGGCGTAGGCATGCCCAGCGTGACGAGTTGCGCCGGATCGACGCGTTCCGTCTTCGGCGCGCGCAGATCGACGCTGATCAGCTTGTCGCGCTCACGGTACTGCGTGACCGTATAGCCGGACAGCGTCATGGCGAGGAAGCTCGACACGTCGTCGGAAGTGACGCCCAGTTCACGCGCCTTCTTCTGGTCGATCTCGAAGCGCACCGAGCGCTCGGCCGGCTCGTCCCAGTCGAACTGGACGTTGGTCGTGCGATGGTCGTCGCGCATCGTCGTGGCGACGCGTTCGGCGATGGAGCGCACCGTGGCGATATCGTCGCCGCTCACGCGGAACTGCACCGGATAGCCGACCGGCGGCCCGTTTTCGAGGCGCGACAGGCGCGTGCGGATGGCCGGGAAGTGGTTGCGCAATTCCGGCTCGAGCCATTGCGCGAGCTTTTCACGGTCCTTGACCGACTTCGCGGTGATCACGAACTGCGCGAAATTCGGCTGCTGCAATTGCTGGTCAAGCGGCAGATAGAAACGCGGCGCGCCGCTACCGACGAAGTCCACCGAGTGATCGATCTCCGGTCTGCCCTCGATCACCTTCTCGAGCCGCTGTGCCTGGCGCAGGGTGGCCTCGAAGGATGCGCCTTCAGGCAGGCGGACATCGACCAGCAACTCGGGCCGGTCCGAACTCGGGAAAAACTGTTGCGGCACGAGCGTAAAACCGAGCAGCGAGACGATGAACAGTGCGACGGTGATCGTCAGCACGACGAAGCGCCGCTCGATGCACCAGCTAATCCAGCCGCGCAGGCGCTTGTAGAAGCGGGTGTCGTAGATGTCGTGTTCGTAGTCGTGCGCTTCATGTGCCTGACGTTTGCGCTCTGGCAGCATGTGATAACCGAGCATCGGGATCAACACCACGGCGGCGAGCCACGACGCGATCAGCGCAATCGCCGACACTTCGAAAATCGACCGCGTGTATTCGCCGGTGCTTGATTTGGCGAGGGCGATCGGCAGGAAGCCGGACACCGTGACCAGAGTGCCGGTTAGCATCGGAAACGCGGTACTGGTGTATGCAAACGCGGCGGAGCGGGCACGGCTCCAGCCCTGTTCGAGCTTCACCGACATCATCTCGACGGAGATGATCGCGTCGTCGACCAGCAAGCCGAGCGCCAGCACAAGCGTGCCGAGCGAGACCTTGTGCAGGCCGATATCGAACAGATACATGCACAGCGCCGTGACCGCGAGCACGATCGGAATCGAGATCACGACCACCATGCCAGTGCGCACGCCCAGCGAGACGAGACTCACCACCAGCACGATTGCGATCGCCTCGGCGACCGCTTCCAGAAAGTCGTCCACCGATTTCGCCACCGCATTCGGCATGCTCGACACTTCGACGAGCTTGAGCCCGGCTGGCAGATAGGAGCGCAGGGTAGCGGACTGCTTGTCGAGCGCCTTGCCGAGCTGGATCACATCGCCGCCCGGTTGCATCGTCACGCCGATGCCTAGCACGGCTTTGCCGCCGTAACGCATCTGCGTGGATACCGGATCGTCGTAACCGCGCTTGATCGTCGCAATATCGCCGAGACGGAACGAACGGTTGTTGATGCGGATCAGCGTATCGGCGAGCGCGTTGACGTCCTTGAACTGGCCGGTGGGCCGCACGAAGACGCGATCGTCCAGCGTGGTCAGCGTGCCGGCCGGCGAGACGCTGTTCTGCGAGTTGATGGCCTGTGCGATCTGTTGCGGCGACACGTTCAGGCGCGTCAACTGCGTGTTGGCGATCTCGATGTAGACGTGCTGGTTCGGGTCGCCGAAATAATCGACCTTGGCCACTCCCGGCACGCGCAGCAGCACCGTGCGCAATTCGTCCGCGTAGTCGTGCAGTTGCGCGGCGGAGAAACCGTCGCCTTCGAGCGTGTAGATATTGGTGTAGACGTCGCCGAACTCGTCGTTGAAGAACGGCCCCTGAATCCCTTGCGGCAGCGTGCCGGCGATATCGCCAACCTTCTTGCGCACCTGGTACCAGGTTTGCGGCACGTCCTTGACGGGCGCGGAGTCCTTCATCGAGAAGAACATCAGCGATTCGCCGGGGCGCGAATAACTGCGCACGAAGTCGATATAAGGCGTGTCCTGCAGCTTGCGGCCGATGCGGTCGGTGACCTCTTCCTGCACCTGGCGCGCGGTTGCACCAGGCCAGAAGGTCTGGATCACCATCACGCGGAACGTGAAGGGCGGGTCTTCCGATTGCGCGAGCTTCGTATAGGCGAGGATCCCGAACGCGGTCGCGAGCGCGATCAGGAATACGACGAGCGCCTGATGACGCAGCGCCCACGCGGACAGGTTGAAGCGTCCCTCTTCATGTTCATGCGGAGTACTCATGAAGCGAAGTCCTCGGGATGCAGCGGGGCGATCGGATGGACCGTCTCGCCAACTGTGACCGTGTGCACGCCCTGCAGCACGACACGCTCGCCGTCTTTCAGGCCGCCGGAGATGGCAATCGTGCGCTCGTCATAGCGTGTCACCTGAACGCGGCGCAATTCCAGCGCGTTGGTGCCTTCATGCACGACCCACACGGCGGGCGCCGTGCCATCGTGGAACAGCGCGGTGGCGGGCAGCGTGAACGAAGTGGCGGGCTGGGCGGCGGTGTTGCTCGACGTGAGCGCGACGTCGGCGGTCATGCCAAGCCGCACGTCCGGGCCTGGATCGAGCAGCGTGAGATTCGCACGGTAGGTGCGGCTTTGCGGATCGGCAGCAGGCGACAGCTCGCGCACGCGGGCGCTGAAGCTGCGCCCCGGCAGCGCCGACATCGTGACCCTGGCGGTCTGGCCGACCGCGAGCGCGGCAAGCGTGCTTTCCGGCACATCGACGACCACATCGATATCGCCGCTCCACGCGAGGTTGTAGACGGCTTGTCCGGCCGACACATTCTGTCCGGTCTGCGCCTGTTCGGCGGTGATCACGCCGGCGTGATCGGCGGGCAGGTCGGTGTATTGCAACTGGTTCTTCTGCAGCGCGGTTTGCTGCGCCGCCTGGTCTCGCTGGGACAGCGCCGAGGCGTACGCATTGGTGGTCTGCTCGAGTTGCGCCGCCGAGATCAGGTTCTCGCGCGCCTGGGCCTGATCGCGGTCCAGTTGCTGCTTCGCGTAGACGAGGCTGTGCTGTGCGGCATCGAGTTGCGCCTGGGCGCTGGCTGCGCTCTTCTGCGCGTCGGCCGGGTCGAGCCGGGCCACGACTTCGCCGACCTTCACGGTATCGCCAAGACGCACATGCCGCTCGGTGATCTTGCCGGCAATCCGGAACGACAGCGGTGTCGAGTAACGGGCCTCGACTTCGCCAGGCAACGAGGCTGACAGCGGGCTGCCGTTAGCATGAACGGCGAGCGCGACCACGGGCCGCGGCGCGGGCGCGGCGGCCTGCTTCTGACCGCAGGCGCCGAGCAGCAGGAGGCTGGCCAGTGCGACAGCGGACGCCGCGCGGCGCGGTGTGGACAAGCGGAAGAAAAGAGGCAAAGGGCGACGCGGATGACTGCGCTTGCGCATCGAATGTGATGCGCGACCACTGGGACGATTCACAATTACCCCAATCAGAAGACAGCGAACGAACAGAACAAGCCACGAGGGCTGCTCAACGAAGGCACGTTTGAAACAGCGCGTGCAAAAGACTGTTGCTTCAGATGATGAACTGCATTCTAATACATACCTGTATCTGAATGTGAAGCCGTATGTGAATTCTTTCCGGTGATAAACTATTCAGCATGAAACGCCAACGCCTCACACGCGAACAGAGCAAAGACCAGACGCGCCTGCGGCTGCTCGATGCCGCGCAAGCTATTTTTATGAAGAAAGGGTTCGTCGCCACGAGTGTCGAAGACATCGCGGAGGCGGCCGGCTATACGCGCGGAGCGTTCTATTCGAACTTCAGCAGCAAGCCTGAGCTGTTCCTTGAACTGCTCAGGCGCGACCATGAGGAGATGCACGCGGCGCTGGAGAGCATCTTCGAAGACGGGGCGACCCGCGAAACGATGGAGGCGCAGGTGCTGGCGTACTACAGCAATCTGCCGCACGACGACAAATGCTTCCTGCTATGGATGGAGGCCAAGCTCGTGGCCGCGCGCGATAGCCGCTTCCGGGCGAAATTCAATGCGTTCATGCACGAGAAGCGCGAGCATATGAGCGAATACATTCGCGCATTTTCGGCGCGCGCGGGCACGCCGTTGCTGCTTCCGGCGGAAACGTTGGCGATAGGCTTGATGGGGCTGTGCGAGGGCGTGCAGTTCCTGAGCACGATCGATCCGCAGAACGTTTCTGCGGATGCAGCCGAGGCGGTATTGGCGGGATTCTTTGCGCGCGTCGTATTCGGGCGCGACGTGTAAGGACTGAGCGGGTCAGTCCACCGGGAAGTTCGCGCAGGCGTCGGTCACGGGCGACGCGCAGACGAACGAATACTCGCCGCTCCATTGCAGCGCGGTTTTACCCGCATGCAGGACCTGGCGGATGTCGGGATTCGTTTCGTAGGCGATGAAGGCAGAGCAGGCGACTGCGGACAACACGACCAACGAAAACGCGATCTTTTCAAAAATCTGGAAACGGTATGGCATGGCGATATCTTCCTTTTCGCCTGCAATGATACCTCATGTTAGGGTTTTCACCTAGTCTGGTACACGCCAAACAGCTCTTGCTGGCACGTATTTTCTCGTGCGCCGTTATCTTCAGACGATGCTGCCTTTGCGCCCCGAACAGCGCGCAACTCCGTTTAATTTCCTGCGCATCATTAACCTGACCGTTTTGTCATCTTCACGACAGGGTTGGGCCATGAGCGGTCGATACAATCAAACCCGTAGGGCAAGCCTTGGTGCGAGCGACTGGCGGCGTGGGAAACCACGCACAAAGTCCGCCGTCGAGGTGCGATGTCACCCGCTGGTAGTCATTGGCTTGCGCAGTCGCCGACGCTCCGTTTTTACGCCGCGTTGGTGTTCGTTGGCTTGGCTTTAACCGCGGCAGGAGTGGCCCCATGAATCATTTGCAGTCGATGCGAGTTTTCGTCAAAGTGGCTGAACTCGGCAGCTTCGCCCGTACTGCCAGCACGATGGGCATTTCCACCGCCGTCGTGACCCGTCACGTAGCCGACCTGGAAGAACGTCTCGGCACCCGCCTGCTCAACCGCACGACGCGCAGCCAGTCGCTGACCGAGTCGGGCCGGGTCTATCTCGAGCGCGTTCGTCCGATTCTCGACGACCTCGAAGGCGTCGAGCAGATGGTGGTGGCGCGCAATCATGAACCGGTTGGCACCTTGCGCATCGTGGCGCCGGTGGTGTTCGGCCTGCATAACTTCGCGCCGGTATTACAGTCGTACGCCGAGCGCTATCCGAACGTCATTCCCGATGTCACGCTGGTGGATCGCCATGTCGATCTGGTCGAAGAAGGTTTCGACGTGGGTGTGCTGATCGCCCGCCAGATGCGTAGCGCGAGCATCGTTACGCGGCGTCTCACCACCGGTCATATGACGGTGTGCGCGACACCGGACTATTTGCGCAAACACGGCACGCCGACCCGCCCCGAGCAGTTGCAGGATCATCCGAGCCTGTCGCTGCCGTCCGAATACGGCGGCGACGAGCGTGTTTTCACGAGCATCGACGGCAAGGGCGAAGTGCGGATGCGCCCAACCAACGCGATCGTCGCGAACAACACGGAAATGCTGCGTCAGTTCGCACTGCTCGGCATGGGCATTGCCATCCTGCCGAGTTACCTGATCGGCCGCGATCTCGAACGCGGCCGTCTGGTGCGTCTGCTCGCCGGTTATCGCCTGCCGCAGGTCGAGGTGACAATTGCGTATCCGAGCCGTCACCATCTGCCAGCCAAGGTGCGGACCTTTATCGATCATCTGGTCGAACATTTCAGCCACATGTCGACGGGGTTGCCGGGCGACCCTGCGGCCCTGCAGGAGCCGGCACCGCGTCCGGCGCAGGTGATGCAGCGTACGGTGACGGACATGGAAGCGAACGCGCCGGAGTTCGATGACATCGATGAGGTCGCGTCCTTGCAGCGTGGTAAAGCGGCTGCCGCGCCGGCCCCGCGCAAGGCCGCCCGGTCGGCTCGCATGACCGACCAGGCTACTGCGGCCGGTTTGAACTGAGCATAAACCATAAACACAGGCACCAGGTGGGCGAAGCGCCTGCGGCGTATGTGTTGCTCGCCGCATTCCAGATTGCACAGGCGCGGTGCGGTATCAGCGGAGGTACAAAGTCGCGATTCGGCGCCCTTGAGCGTGGGGCGGAAATCAGGCGATACTGCGGATCAATCGGGCGCGGACAACCGCTCCTGATCAATCCGCAGTGAGTCCGCACACGCTATCCGGGGAGCATGACGAGTTGAACGTTGCCTTTGCCAGTACAACCAGTGACGACGTCGAAACGCTGGTGCAAATCCGCATCGAAGCGATGCGGGAAAGTCTCGAGCGCATCGGCCGCTTCGATCCAGTTCGTTCCCGTGAACGGTTTCTGGCGTCGTTCGAGCCCGCGCAGTGCCGCTTCATTTTCGTGGACGGTGTCAAGGCCGGCTTTGTGCTGGTCAGGCCGGAGCCCGATCATCTGCAACTTGCTCATCTGTACATCGTGCCTGCTTACCAGGGCAAGGGCTTGGGCGCTGCCGTGCTCGAAGCCGTGCTGGCCGATTCCGACGCGCGGCGTTTGCCGGTCAGACTAAACGCGCTGCGCGACAGCGACTCGAATCGTTTCTATCAGCGCCACGGTTTCGTCAAAACCGGTGAGGACGAGTGGGACATTTACTACGTCCACAAGCCAGCCGCAGTGGCTGCGGCGTCTGCCTGACACTCACCGGGTTGCTGCGCATGGCCTCAAATCCACACGTCATTCTTCGCGGTCCGCTCACTCTCTTCGCCGCCGGTGTTCCTGACACCGCGCGGTTCGATCACCAGCATCTGCACTTCCTTCTCGGCATGCGGCTTGTGTTCCTTGCCGCGCGGCACGACAAACATCTCGCCGGCTGAAAGATGCACCGCACCGTCGCGGAAATCGATTCGCAAGTGTCCGTCGAGCACGATAAAGGTCTCGTCCGTCTCGGCGTGCTCATGCCAGACGAAATCGCCTTCGATTTTTACCACCTTGAACTGGTAGTCGTTCATCTCCGCCACGACGCGCTGTTGCCATTGGTCGTGAATGAGAGCGAGTTTTTCGGTGAAGTTGATCGCGCGGTAGGGGGCATGGAGGGCCGTGCTGGCCGGGGCCGGTGTGTTTGACATCGTTTATTCCTGTGGGTCTAAAGAAACACAGGCGAGCGTACGACCTTCGGCTCACAACGTCTTGTACGAATGTGCGTGGCGATTCACCATATTCAACCAGCGCGACGGCGGCACGCCCCACGTTTTGGTGAAGTGCCGCGTCATATGGCTTTGATCGGCGAAGCCGGCGGCAGCGGAGGCATCCGCCAGCGGCCGGCCCTGGCTGGCGAGCTGACGTACCAGGTCGAGGCGGCGCATCGTCAGATAACGGTGCGGGCTGGTGCCGAACAGGGCGCGGAAGTCGCGCGACAGGCTCCATTTGTCCTTGCCGCTCGCGGCGGCGAGTTCGTCTAGCGTGACGGCTCGCGCGAGCGACTCGTGCAGGTACTGGCGAGCCTGTTCCGCCGCCCGGTAGTCGGCAATGCGTGTTGTCTGCGTGGCGCCGGAGGCAGCGTCGAGCGCCATGGCGAGGTCGTAGATGGCGTCTTCCTGCTCGAGTGGATCGAGGGCGCGGTCGATGGTCTGCAATAGCCCCTCGGTAGCGGCGAACAGGCGCGGATCGCCCGACAGTCCGCCTTCGATGAACGGCAGCGGCTTCCCGCCAAGCGCCTGTTGAAAGAGCGCCGGTTCGACATAGACCATCCGGTAGTGAAAGCCTTCGTCGGTGCCGGCCTGGCCGTCGTGTGCTTCGTCGGGATGCAGCACGATTGTGACGCCGGGCACGCTGTTGCACGTGCCATGGCGGTAATGGAAGCTCTGCACGCCGGCGAGCGTGCGTCCAATCGCATAGGTGTCGTGGCGGTGCAGGCCGTAGGCGGCGTCATGGAAGAACGCTTCGATGCGCTCGATGCCGCCGGCCGAAGGCGCGCGCTCGATCCAGTCGGCGCCGTCCGCGCAGCGCGTCTTCGGTGGCAAGCTCATACGCTTAAGAACCGAGTCCGGGCCCGAAATTGCCGCCGAGCAGCGGGGTGATGGAGGCGATGTCCGGGTAGTCCTGCTCCGGCAAGCCGTCCAGCATCGACAGCAATTCGTTGCTGGCGCCGGCTTCACGTGCAAGGTCGACGAGTCCGTCCTTGTTGACCGGAAACTTTGCTTCACGCAGAACGTCTGCGATCTGCAGATCGATCGATTCGCCAGGAATAGCCGAGCCGGACATGCGCACGCTCCTTGTTACAGGTTATGTTTGCAGATGCTGATCCTGGCCCGTGAGGCCGCGGTCCAGGCGCCGCGATTTCGGCAGCGCGATGTGTTCCCACTGCTGAGGACGGTTCGCGTCCGTGACGCCGACATTCGGCGCCGCCGGTGCGACCGGCGCAGCATTGGCGCGTTCGACGGCGGACCCAGCCGTGCTGTCGAGCGCCGTATGAACCGGCGCTGCAAAGCACGAAGCCGACAGCGTCACCATGACCATCAGTGTCGAGGTTTTCATCGCCCGACCTCCTTTGCACATGCAGCGCAGAGACTGCAGCAAGCGCTGTGCCATTCCCGCGGCGGCAGGAATGGCGAGCGCCGCGTGCGGGCCGCGCCCACGGCGCGTCGCACTCCTTCCATCTTAGACGGCAAATCTTGCAACCGCCGCATAAAAACCGTGCGAGACCGCGCAACACCGCGAAAAGGGGCCGTCCGCCTCAGATCATGGCAGAAAACCCAATCTTGCGCCGAGCAGCGGCCCGTGCAGAAGGACGGCTAACGCAGTACGTCAAAACGCGTCCATGGCCAGGACGGCCGGTCCTGCATATAGCCATTGAGCCAGTTCCACTGCGGATGGCGTTTCATGAACGCCTGTGCATCGAATGGCTGGCCGCAGGGGTGGCCCCAGCGCGCCTCGAAGGCCATGTCGCGGGCCATCTCGCTGTCCGCTACCTTGCCATCGTTGGCGCCCCAGGGGTTGAACGGCCCCAGCTCGGAGCCACCGAAGCGCGCGTCGTCCAGTTCCAGGTGCCCGCAGATGGTGCGCGAACACGGGTTGTCAGGCCGGTTTAGATACACGTCGTGATGGTCGGCAATCATTTGCCGGGCCAGTTCGACATCGATCTTGCCGTGATGCAATTCCTCCAATTGCATGAAGCGCAGCCGCCGCGCGCCGTTCTTGCGCACGTCCGTGTAATCCTCGCCTTCGCCGACGCACTCCTGATTGCGGATCTTCAGATCGGTCGCGGTGTTGTAGCCGCTATAGAAACCGTCCCGCGTGCTTTCGAAACCGGAGTAGTGCAGCCCCAGTTCATAGCGGGCGATCTCCCCCGTTTTGACATCCCCGAGCAGCCAGCTATTCGCATAGCCGCCGTTATTGGCCACGGCGAACATTTCGCACCACTCGCCGATATTGTTCGCATACTGCGTAGCGCGCCGCGAGCGGTAGAACTCCGGCGCGCCGGCCGGGTTATAGCCGACGAAGTCGGAGATGGTGGTTTCGGTCACCATCAGTCCGGCGGCGCTGATCCAGAAATCGGTGAGGCTCGAGATGCAACCGGGCAGGCCTTGCATCAGGATGCGATGGCCAGACTCCGGCACGATGTCGAAGATGACGTTGAAGGCGTCGCCGGCGGCGTAGCGATCCCATGAGTTGTGCGCCATCACGATGCGTCCGTCGCGCGTGGCGTTGCCGGTTGCGATGAAGGCGCTGCAATGGTGGCCGCGCCTGCCGCGCCATGGTTTGGCGCCAAGACGTGGTTGCCGGGCCGCCACGTGGCTTGGCCACCAGCTTTGCAGCAGGTCCATGTAGCCGTTCCACGCGAGAACCTCGGGGAACGGCAGCTTGGCGCCGTCGGCGATGCCCTGGATTTCGTCGGTGAATTCGGTGTCGAGTTTGTGGGTGAACTGGGCGGCAGCCGCGTTGACGAAGGTGTCGAACTCTTCGCCGGTATCCCATTTCGCGAGGTAGCGCGCGGTGCCGATCGCGTTGCGGATTTCGGTGGCGAGCAACTGGCCGTGCTGCTCGCCGCGGTCGTACGGCTCGCCTTCGATGTGCAAGAAGATCCAGCCGGCCTGATCGCGGCGCACCGCATCGATGGAGGGATCGTTCATGCTGGCTCCGGGTCGAAGTCGCGCGAAGCCCGAGGGCATCCGTCGCGGCGTTTCAACCGCGCCGCGCAAGGCGGCGTGCTACTGGTTTTATTGTAGAGCGTATGCCGCGCTTTGCCATGCGGCGTCAAGGCAGGGTGGGGCGGACAGCTGGCAGCGGGTCGGTAGGGCGGGACGCTCAACCGGCAGCGGTTCGCAACGGGCTTTGCAACCGCTCAGCGCGTGGGATTCATGCGGAAATAGGCGTCGAGGAGCGAGGTTTTGTAGACCACCCCGGCCAGCTTCGGATGCGCGAGGCTCTCGATCACCGGTAGCCGCTCGCCCTGGAAGGCCATGAAGTGCTGCAGGGCGACGCCGAGCGGCATATCGGGCGTAAGCACGTCGAATTGCGTCTGCAGATAGTCTGAAGCGCTTTTGGTCGAGGTATCGCGCTTTTCCAGCAGGTCAGACGTAATGTCCTTCAGCGCTACAACGCCGAGGAACGCGCCGGCTTCATCGGCGACATAAAGATACTTCACGGGATATTCCAGGAATACCCGCGTCATTTCCTGGACGGTTGCAGCCGGCGTCACCACCGTCTCGGCAGGGCGGATCAGCTCGCGCATCTGGGTGGCACGTAGCCGCACCCGTTCCTGTTCTTCGCGGTTGCGCACCAGCGTGATCTCATACATCGAGGTCTTGCCGATCGCGCGCGCCACGAAATAGGCGACCACGCACGACAGCATCAGCGGCAACACGACCTGATAGCTGAGCGTCATTTCGAAGATCATCAGGATTGCCATCAACGGTGCCTGCGTGGCGCCCGCGAGGAACGCGCCCATGCCGACCATCGTGTACGCATAGGGCGCCGAGGTGCCGTGCGGCCACAGCGCATGCATGCCGAGGCCGAACAGCGAACCGACCACCGCGCCCACGAAGAGCGTCGGCGTAAACACCCCGCCTACCGCACCCGAGCCGGCGGTGGCGGCGGTGGCGATTAGCTTGAACACCAGCACGAAGACGAGCGCGGTCCAGGTCCATGGCGAATGAAGGATCGAGTTGACGACGCTATACCCATTGCCCCAAACCTCGGGCGACCACACCGACAGAATGCCGACGATCAGGCCGCCCAACGCCAGCCTCACAGGCAGCGGCAAGGGCAATTTGCGAAAGCCTGCCTTGGAGACATCGAGCATGCGCAGAAACTGCGGCGCCGCGGCACCGCACAACACGCCTAGCGCGACGAACAGCAGGACTTCGAGACCTGCCACCGGCGGAAACGCCGGCATCTCGTAAGGAGGCCGGTAGCTGGTGAACTCGCGCATCGTGATGTTGGCGACCACGGCCGCGACCACGACGGGGCCGAAGCTTTCCATCGCCATCGAGCCGAGCACGATCTCGGTCACGAAGAAGGCGCCGGCAATCGGCGCGCTATACGCGGACGTGATGCCCGCTGCCGCGCCGCACGCCACCAGCAGGCGCAGGCGCGGCGGGTCGAAATGCACCCAGCGGCCGATCAGCGATGCACTGAGCGCCGCCAGTTGCACCATCGGACCCTCACGGCCGATCGAGCCGCCGCTCGAGATGGTGAACAGCGACGACACGCTGCGCCAGAAGCTCAGTCGCACCGGCACGATACCGTCGCCGATCGCGACGGCTTCCATGTAGTCGGTGTGCACGTTCTTGTCGGCGTGGCGCCGCGCGATCAACAGCAGGAAGCCGGCGATGAGACCGCCCGCGGCAGGCAGCAAGATGCGCAAGGCCAACGGCAGGCTGCGCGCCATCTGGACGAAGCTGCCTGAGTGCCCGACAAAGCCCAGTTGC
This sequence comes from Paraburkholderia sp., assembly GCF_026225065.1. GTDB lineage: Bacteria > Pseudomonadota > Gammaproteobacteria > Burkholderiales > Burkholderiaceae > Paraburkholderia. The sequence continues at coordinate 24,459 of NZ_JAMFSB010000029.1, forward strand.
AGCAGCGAAATCGCCTCGCGAAAGGCGATCGTCGCAAACGCGCCCGCGACGCCGACCACCACCGACCAGACCAGCATCGTATGGGCATCCGACAGCCGGAACATGTGTTGCGCGCGAGTGCGCAGCCTCAGCAGGAATGAAAGCACGACGGCAGCAGGGTAAGTGGAGAAAGGGGGGAAACCGCGCGCAAGAATAGCACTGCGCGGCGGTCGTGGGAGACGTTCGGGAGGATGGTTTTGGCTGGGCGCAACGCGCGCTTACGCGGCCTTGCGTCATGCATCCTCAGGCCCGTCGGAATTTTCACCGGGCAGCCTTGTCGAGTTCCGGGTAGTGTCGGAAGATGCCCGATTTGTTGTAGGCCAGACGCCGTTCGGAAGCGAGATAGGCAGCGATGTTCGGACGCGCGGCCACCGCGTCGTGCAGCCCGGCGAGCAACGGATAGTGCACGCCGAACCGCTTCATGGCACGCGGGAACGCATAGTGCAAACCGTCGATCAGCTGGAACATCGACAGATCGACGTAGGTCAGCCTGTTGCCCACCAGATGCGCATCGCTCTGCGTGTTTTGCAGGATCACGCGCTCGAAGTAGTGCATGAACTTGGGAATCCGGTTGTCGATGAAATCGTCGGCGCGGGTTTTGGCCGCGTCTTTCTGGTCTTCGTAGTAGAGGCCGCTCGCGAGCGGATGATGGGTGTCGTGGACTTCGGTCACCACATCGGCGACTGTCAGTTGCAGGCCGTTTGCGACGTAGCGCAGACCTTCGTCGGCAGGCGCCAGACCGAGCTTCGGACCGAGGTAAAACAGGATGTTCGCGGTCTGCGAGATCAGCAGATTGCCGTCTTTCAGGAACGGCGGCGCGAACGGCGGATGCGCCTCGCGCTTGCTACTCATCACCTCCAGCATTTTGGCCGTGCCGAGCCCCTCGCCTTCGTCGCCGCGCGCGACTTCGATGTACTCAGCGCGTGCTTCCTCCAGCGCGAGCCGCACGAATTCCCCGCGACCCTGCAAGCCATCCCAATAGTAGAGTTCATAGCTCATCGATCGATCCTCATTCGGCTGTTCAAGCAGTCAGTATGCCGTGTGAGCGCGCCGCGTTGTGCGCAGAAATGCGCAAAGCCCCGCACGCGGCGGGGCTGGTTGCAAGGTATGAGCGGCTTGGCCAACAGCATCAGCCGAACAGGCGCTGTACAGTCCAGGTAATGCCGAGGCCTCCGACGATCAACCATACATACAGGATCAGTCCGGTCGTCAGCGCTCGTGGACCGGCCTCGCGGATCTGCGAGATGCGGGTTTCGATGCCGAGAGCGGTCATTGCCATGGTCAGCGCGAAGGTATCGAGCGTGTTGACCGTCTGAGTGGCCGCTTCTGGCAACACATGCAGCGAGTTCAGCACCACGAAGCCGAGGAAGCCGAGCGCGAACCAGGGGATCGCCAGCTTGCGTGGGGCGTGCTGGGCGCCGGACTGCGCACCGGCAGCGCTAGCGCTGCCCGGACGGTTGATCCACATGCCGATCGCGAGCAGCACCGGCACCAGCAGCATCACGCGCGTCATCTTGACGATGGTGGCGATATGCGTGGCCTCGGGGCTGACGTTACTGGCCGCGCCCACCACCTGCGCCACCTCGTGAATCGTGCCGCCGAAGAACAGCCCCGCGCCGACCGTATCCAGATGCAGCCAGCCGGCCTTGAACAGGATCGGGTAGAGGAACATCGACAGGGTGCCGAACAGCACCACGCTGCCGACTGCCATGGCGCTCTTGTGCGGCTTCGACTGCAGCGTCGATTCGAAGGCCAGCACGGCGGCCGCGCCGCAGATGGCACTGCCGGCGGCGGTGAGCAAGGCCGTGTCGCGGTCGAGCTTCATCAGCTTCATGCCGGCCCACGTGCCAATGACGAGCGTGCTCACCACGATCAGCACCGATTCTGCCAGTCCCGGCAAACCCACCTGGGCGATTTCCTGCAGGCTCACGCGCAGGCCGAAGAAGGCGACGGCGATGCGCAACAGTTTGCGCGCCGAGAAGTTGACGCCGGCCGCCCAGTTCGCCGGCATGCCGTCGCGCATGGTGTTGCCGTACAGCGCGCCCGCGACGATACCGACGATCAGCGGGCTCAGGCCCAGTCCGGCGATGGCGGGCAGCGCGGCGAGCCGCGTCACGGCAGCGGCGAACAGGGCGACGAACAGGATGCCGTTGAGCTGCCCGCGGGTGGTAGAGATCGCCTGGCCGGGAGCGGCCTGAATATGAGCGGTAGACATGATTTTCGCCTTCGGGGCGTTTGGCTTGGACGATCTAATCCTAATTTGAATATATCGATATGAAAAATCGTCATTTATGACGTAAACTATCTGCTGGACTGATATTTACGAGCCATGACCCCCGATCAGCTTATAACTTTCGCCGCCGTCGCCGAGCACCGCAACATCAGCCGGGCCGCAGTGGCATTGCATCTGTCGCAGCCGGCGGTGTCGGGGCAACTGCGTCAATTGCAGGATGAGTTCGGCGAACCGCTCTATCAGCGCGACGGCCGTGGCGTGCGCCTGACGCCGGCCGGCGAGCAGCTCGCCAGTTATGCGACACGTCTGCGCGACACCTGGCGGCAGGCGCATGCCTATCGCGACGCATTGCGCGGCATGGAGAGCGGCACGCTGCGGGTCGGCGCGAGCACCACGCCGGCCAGCTATCTGCTGCCGTATCTGATCGCGGCGTTTCACCGGCGCTATCCGGACGTGACGCTGCATACCACGGACGGCAATACGGCTGAGATCGTGGGTGCGCTGGCCGCGCTCGACATCGCGATGGTCGAAGGGCCGGTGGGCGCCGATTTGCCGCCCGACACCGCGGTGCATTCGTGGCGGCAGGATGAGATTGTGGCGATCATGCCGCGGACGCATCCGCTTGCGCTGGCTGCAGGCGTGGGAGACGCAACGGCCACTGCCACTGCGGGCGTTGCCGGAGGCACGGGCGCCGCGGCCGGTCAAATAGAGTTAGCGGCGCTGGGCGCGCATCCGCTTGTGCTGCGCGAGGCCGGCTCCGGCGTGCGGCAGATCGTCGAGCGGGCGTTTGCACGCGCCGGGGTGCCGATGCGCGTCGCGCTGGAGATCGCCGGTGTCGAGGGCGTGAAGGAGGCGGTGCGCGCGGGCATGGGGATCGGCTTCGTCTCGGCGATGTCGATGCGTCACGAGGGCGGTGCGCTGTGCCTTTTCTCGCTTAGCCCGGAACCGCTGACACGGCATTTTTCCATTCTGATTCCCCATGCGAGCGCGCCGTCGCGGGTGGTCGAGCGTTTTCTGGCGTTGACTGCGGACGACGCGGACTGAATATGCGCCGACAGATGCTTTTTCTGTATAATTTAATGGAACCGGTTCCATTTCCAGGAAATCGGGGCAAAGCAGGGTAATTCCGATGATCTTGCGATAGTTGCAATAGCCATCGCAGCGTCCCCGCTTTCTTAGGAAACCGCATGAATCCGACGCTTGATGTCATCACCTACGGCGAAGCCATGGCGCTCTTCGTCGCTGCCGAAACGGGTCCGCTCGCCGGAGTGGGCCAATTCACCAAACGGATCGCAGGGGCCGACCTGAACGTAGCGATCGGTCTCGCGCGACTCGGCTTCAAGGTGGGCTGGATGAGCCGGGTCGGCAACGATTCGTTCGGTCAGTACGTGCGCGACACGCTGCACCGCGAAGGCATCGACCAGCAACGCGTCGTCACGGATGAGCGCTATTCCACCGGCTTTCAACTCAAGTCGAAAAGCGACGACGGCACCGACCCGGCGATCGAATACTTCCGCAAAGGCTCCGCGGCGAGCCATCTGTCGCCGGACGACTATGCTCCGTTCTACGTACTGCCGGCGCGCCATCTTCATCTGACGGGCGTTGCGCCAGCCATCTCCGAATCGTCACGCGAACTGGCGTTGTTGCTGGCGCGAGAAATGCGTGCCGCAGGCAAGACGATCTCGTTCGATCCGAACCTGCGGCCGACGCTCTGGGCGTCGCGTGCGGCGATGGTCGAGGGTTTGAACGAGCTGGCTGAGCTTGCTGACTGGGTGCTGCCCGGTATCGGCGAAGGTGAGATTCTCACTGGCTACTCCCGGCCTGAAGAGATCGCGCGCTTCTATCTGGAGCGGGGCGCGCGTGGCGTCATCGTCAAGCTCGGCGCGCAGGGGGCGTATTTCCGCACGGCGGACGAGGCCGGCGTGGTTGAGGCGCAACCGGTTGCCAAGGTGATCGACACAGTCGGCGCGGGTGATGGATTTGCGGTCGGCGTAATCAGCGCGTTGCTCGAAGGGCGGCCGTTGCCGGAAGCCGTGGCGCGCGGCAACCGGATTGGGGCGCTGGCGATTCAGGTGATCGGCGATTCGGAGGGCCTGCCGACCCGCGCTGAGCTGGACCTGCTCGAACAGACGGATGCGGCGATGCCGGGCGCCGCCTTGTTGGACAACGTCTGAATTGCGCGATTTGCTTTACTGGCTTTGATCTGGAACGTGTACAAGCTTTCCGACATGTAGCGCACAACAACAAGATGCCTGGAGACGCTGGCTCACGCGCACGGCACATCCATCCAAACGGGTTAAGGTTGCAACCATGTTGCATGGGACGGGAGACATCCATGAGCTCATCGCTTGCGATTCGCCGCTGGTGGACGATCATGCCGATCGTCTTCATCACCTACAGCCTTGCCTATCTCGACCGCGCGAATTTCGGCTTCGCGTCCGCCGCCGGGATCAATCAGGATCTCGGCATCAGCAAGGGCCTGGCATCGCTGATCGGCGCGCTGTTTTTCCTCGGCTACTTCTTCTTCCAGGTCCCCGGTGCCATCTACGCCGAACGCCGCAGCGTCAAAAAGCTGGTGTTCTGGAGCCTGATCCTGTGGGGCGCTTGCGCAGCCTTGACCGGGATCGTCAGCAATATCCCTTCGCTGATGGCGATCCGCTTCCTGCTCGGCGTGGTTGAAGCGGCGGTCATGCCGGCCATGCTGATTTTTATCAGCAACTGGTTCACCAAACGCGAGCGCTCGCGTGCCAATACCTTCCTGATTCTTGGCAATCCGGTGACGGTGCTGTGGATGTCGGTCGTGTCCGGCTATCTGGTGCATTCGTTCGGCTGGCGCCCGATGTTCATCGCGGAAGGCGCGCCGGCCATCATCTGGGCTGTCTGCTGGTGGTTCATCGTCGAGGACAAGCCGGCTCAGGTGTCGTGGCTCACGCAGCAGCAAAAGGACGAGCTCGCAGAAACCCTGCGCGCCGAACAGGCCGCGATCAGACCGGTGCGCAACTACGGCGAGGCGTTCCGCTCGTCCGCGGTGATCAAACTGTCCACGCAGTATTTCTGCTGGAGCATCGGCGTGTACGGCTTCGTGCTGTGGCTGCCGTCCATTCTGAAGAACGGTTCCACGCTCGGCATGGTGGAAACCGGCTGGCTGACTGCGCTCCCGTATCTCGCGGCGACCATCGCGATGCTCGCTGCGTCGTGGGCATCGGATAAACTGGATCGTCGCAAGCCGTTCGTCTGGCCGTTTCTGCTGACCGGCGCGGTGGCTTTCGCGGCTTCGTACGCGATCGGCTCGACGCATTTCTGGATCTCGTATGCTTTGCTGGTCGTCGCAGGCGCCGCCATGTATGCGCCGTACGGACCGTTCTTCGCGATCGTGCCGGAACTGTTGCCAAAGAATGTCGCCGGCGGTGCGATGGCGTTGATCAACGGCATGGGTGCGCTAGGATCGTTTATCGGCTCGTACGTGGTCGGTTATCTGAACGGTGTGACCGGCACGCCCGCAGCATCGTATGCATTCATGAGTGCGGCGCTCGTCGCCGCAACCATTTTGACGTTGATAGTGAAGCCACAACCGTCTGCCTCTCGCAAGCTCGTCGCTAATCCATTGCAAGGAAAATAAGCTGATGAAGAAGATCATTGCCTACAAGCCGTTGCCCGACGATGTACTCGCGTATCTGCGCAAACATGTCGAGGTCGAGCAGGTCGACGGCGCGCAGCATGATGCGTTCGTCGCGGCGCTCAAGGACGCGGACGGCGCGATTGGCGCGAGCGTGAAAATCACCCCGGCCATGCTCGAAGGCGCGACCAGGCTCAAGGCGCTGTCGACCATCTCGGTGGGTTTCGACGCGTTCGATGTCGCCGATCTCACGCAACGCGGCATTGTGCTCGCGCATACGCCGGATGTGCTGACTGAATCGACCGCCGACACGGTGTTCTCGCTGATTCTCGCGACCGCTCGCCGGGTCGTCGAACTCGCCGATTGGGTGAAGGCTGGCCAATGGCAGACGGGCGTCGGGCCCGCGCAATATGGCGTCGAGGTGCAGGGCAAGACGCTCGGCATCGTGGGCTTGGGACGGATCGGCGGCGCCGTCGCGCGCCGCGCGGCGCTCGGCTTCAACATGCCGGTGCTGTACACCAACCGCAACCCGAACCCGCAAGCCGAAGAGGCTTACGGCGCGCGCCGTGTCGAACTGGCCGAGCTGCTGGCGAGTTCCGATTTCGTCTGTCTGCAGGTGCCGCTCACTCCGCAGACGCAACATCTGATCGGTGCGGCCGAACTGCGCGCGATGAAGAAGAGTGCGATCCTCATCAACGCCTCGCGCGGAGCGACCGTCGACGAAGCCGCGCTGATCGAGGCGTTGCAGGCCGGCACGATCCACGGCGCCGGACTCGACGTGTTCGAGACCGAGCCACTCCCCGCGAATTCGCCGCTGCTCACGACGCCCAACCTGGTGGCGCTGCCGCACATCGGTTCGGCGACCCACGAGACGCGTCACGCCATGGCGCTAAACGCCGCCGAGAACCTCGTCGCCGCGCTCGACGGGACGCTGACGCGCAACGTCGTGAATCGCGACGTCCTGCGCAAGTGAGCACGCTTTGAGCAGCCCGCACACCATCGCACCGCGCCGCGCCACCATCAGCGACGTAGCCCGCGAAGCGGGCACCGGCAAGACCAGCATCTCGCGCTATCTGAACGGCGAGCTGAGCGTGCTGTCGCCGGAGTTGCGCGCGCGGATCGAAGCGGCGATCGAGCGGCTCGATTATCAGCCCAACCAGATGGCGCGCGGTTTGAAGCGCGGCCGCAACCGCCTGATCGGCATGTTGATCGCAGACCTCACCAATCCGTATTCGGTCGAGGTGCTGCAGGGCGTCGAAGCCGCCTGCCATGCGCTCGGCTATATGCCGTTGAT